>CAUPZP010000013.1:0-46422 GCA_963516105.1 uncultured Campylobacter sp. | reverse complement strand
GCGATGTAAACATAAACCTAAATACGAACGTGGCTGATGCTAGCGTAAAGATAGGGACGCAAGACCTAACTCACGATTTTGGCATAGGCTCCGCCACCAGTACGACAGATAAAGTGGAAGTTAAAAATATAAACATAAAAGCTTACGGACAAAAAACTATAGAAACAAACAGTATCGATAGCGTAGGCGACGTAAATATCGATATCAATGGTAGCGGGCCAGACTCTACAGCCAACCTCAAGGGTATATCGGGTCGCAATATTACGATTAACGCAAGCAACATTAAGGAACTAAATTTAGGAAATCTCGCAGCGGACATAGGCCATACTGAATTTGGCAACGTTACGATAAATACTGGAACGCACAACTATCTACAAAGTGTTACTCTTGACGGCGATATAGTTGCTAAAAATATAACACTTGAGATGTCAAATTTGACCACACCTATGAGACCAGTAGGCGTTAGTAGCTGGAAAGTAGGAGAAAGCATAACGATCCGTTCTGGCAGTAGCGCTCCGGTCACTGTTGACATGATAGACGTAGGATTAGGTAACGATGAGAGCAATGCCAAGGACTTCGTGGCAAATCTAACAAACGTAATAACCGGCATAACGGCCTATTCCAACGATACAGTAGAGACTATCACCGTAAAAGGCGGAATAACAAATCCAGATAGCCTACTAGCTCTAGGTACGATTACAGATTTTTGGGTAGACGGGCTAAGAGCTAGCAATCTAAAAAGCATCGATCTGAGCGAATACGACAATGCAAGCGGAACTACAAAAATAACCACCATAGACGGAGCTGCCTATAACGATAACGTAACCACGGTAAAAGGTTCTAAGACCAAAGACGAGATAGAGATCGGCTCTAAAAACCTAAAACTAGTCGATAGCGGCAAAGGCGACGATAAAGTAACGTTTACGATAACCCAAACCAAAGACGTAACCGTAAACCTAGGCGAAGGAAACGATACTATCACAACTGCGGCATTAACTGCTAATAAGAAATTTGAAATCAGCGGCGGAGCGGGTAACGATACGTTTAACCTAGGAGCTTCTACTACCGATGCTAACGCTAGTAAATACATAACCATAACCGATGCAAACAGAGGCGATAAGATAAGCCTGGGTAGCGCAGTTGCAAATTTCGTCAAGATAGATCAAAATGCCGCAAACGGCAAGACCGATCTAAAAGAGGCCATAAATGCAGCCCTAGACTCTCTAGGCTCTACCGACGCAAGTACTATGTATGCAGTCTACTACAATAACGAAACATATCTAGTAAGGGATGTCGATGCCGATAAAACCGTAAGCAACGGAGACAATCTCGTAAAGCTTGCTGGATTGTCAAATTTCGACCTGCTAAACGGCAACATAATAACCGAAGGCGGCGATACGTATCTGCAAATAACCCATATGTAACATATGCGCAATCAGAGTATATCATACAGCCAGGCTTCTGGCTAGTGTAGATAGGACCACAGTTTTTTAACCCTGAAGCGAAAACTTCAGGGTTAAATTTAGCTCCAATTCAACCAACATTCCAATAAAACCAAACGACTTAACGTCCGTAAGCGTCGAAATTTATCTAAAAACGAGGATGGATTTATTTAAGAGAATTTAGTGCCTGATGATAACAAAAGACCTTCGTTAAATTTAACGAAGCGTGTAAAATTTACGAAAGAAAATATAAAAAATCGATTTTATAAAAATATCAGGCTCGGACCTAAATTTACTTAGCAAACCCAAATCCGAGCCGATAAAGTATATCAATAAGGACAATCACAAAAAATTAAATTTTATCCAAAGCTTTATAAAAACTACCTAGTACACCCGCAGCACCCCTCAGCCGGATCCGGCTCATGCGTGATCCTATTTTGCAAGTCTCGTCTCATAAGCTCAATCGACCAAACCCAAGCAAATTATTATCCTGCGCCGATTTTATTGCCCATACCAAACATAAAATAAAAGAAGCTAACTGCTGGATATCAAAATTTAATACATACGCCAGCAATCAAATCTGCAAAACGCACGCCTGCGCTACAAGCGCAAATTTGACATTAAACGACATTTTGATAAACTACGCAAAATAAAATCTAAAGGAATAAAAATGAAAATTTTACGTTTTTTAGCGGCGCTTTGTTTTGTCGCGGCGGCGGCATCGGCGGCTGGTGACGAAAAGGTAACAAGCATCGACATTTACGTGACGCCGTACTACTCGGCAAATGCCGGCAAGGCTGAACATGTAAAGGTTTACGACAAGATAGATGGACTGCTAAAAAGCGGCACGCTAGAGGATTTTAAAAGCGCAGAAAAGATCGTGCAAGACGCTCCGCAGATGGTTACGCCGATGACTCTTTTCGTGCTTTCGGCTCGCGCTTACGATCTTGGCCTGCGCGACGAGGCGGTGTTTTGGTTTTATAACGCTAAAAACCGCGCGATCTTGCTACGAGAGGTTATAAATTTGGACGACGGTAGATTTTTTGAAGTCAAAAGCGCGATAGGAGCGTTTATCAAGCTGGTGGGCGACGTGGTAAATCCATACGCGTTTTGCGATATCAAAAAGCAGCAAGATATCGCCGCAAAGTCGCTTGAGTGGAGCAAGGCAAACGTCTATGAAGCTATGTTTTTACCGGAGTTTGCCTCGCCTCACGCAGATAGAAAAGAAGCTCTCGCAAAAGCAATAGAAATCCTAGAAGCACGCGCGCAAAAAGAAAAAGATTATTTTCTAAATGAGGAAAATTTGGCTAAATTTAAAGCTATGCGCAAGCAAAACAAAGCCGACGAGAGATTTTGTTTTTAAAAAATCAAAAAGCCGTTTTAGATTTTACTAAAACGGCGTAAATTTAAGAGTTATGCGTTTCGGCGGTAGTCGCTCGGATCTTTTTCCTTCGTGATCCTAGCTCTTAGGTCGTGGCGGATGATCTCGATCGACCAAAACCATATCATGTGACCGACAAATTCAGACACATGCTCATACCAAGGTAGCGTCCAAAGAGGCGGCGTAAGGCCCAAAATAGGCAGTGAGATCACGTGAACCGCGATGTTTGCTAGGATACCGGCTAGTACGCCTTGCCACATCGTGATCTTTGGAAATTTCTCAGCTACAATGCAGTATCCGACGGCAAAAACGATCGAAAAAATGATATGCGTAAACATCGCGTAGTTAAACGCATGCTCTGCAAATTCGTAGATCGCGGTATTTGGACCAGAGATACCTATGTAATCTCTTGAAAAGACATAAGGCGGATTTAAAAATTCCTCAAGCAGTCGATCGCGTCAGCCGCTCTGATCGCGCTTTCTGGCCCGCAAGCGGCGTCAAACATATCTTTGGGGCTGCGCTGCGGCAACGGGAATTCTCCGCCCCATTTAACGAAAGCCGACATAATGCCGATAGGAATGCCTAGCAATACGGCTAAACCAAAACGCTCTTTGGTTTGGAACTCATGATTCCACTTTTCTAAAAAATAAGGCATGTAGCATTCTTTTTTTGCTTGAATAAATATTAATTATCTAGATTTGCATTTTAGACTGTTTTAAAGTCGGTCTGGACCAAGCACGCTACCCTAAGTTGACTTTGCCATACGCGTCGCAAACATAACCAAACGATAAATTTACGACTAGGCGTAAAATTTAAATGCACTAAAATAAATCTATAAAATTCACAACTGAGGCGCACGTAAAATTTAACATTAAACTACGTTTTGATAAACTATGAAAAATAAAATTTAAAGGAGAAAAATGAAAATTTTACGGATGCTTTTACTGGCATTTTGCATATTTTTTGCGGTAGCAAACGCTAACGACACACAAAAGTGGGCTAGCGAAAATCACGGCGGGCAAACAGATACCTACGGGTAAATTTTTGGCCTTTTATCTAAATAAAGACGACCCAAAAAACGTGGTTTTTTCTGAAACGGTCGAAAATATAAATTTAAATTTCGCTTACGACGAGTTTCATAAGATACCTTCTGAAAAATTTATCGCCTACTGGGTTGGAAATTTCGACTTCAAACAAGACGTGCAAAAGATGATTTTAGCCGATTTTAGTTGGGCAAATTTACGTATCGCGGTGGACAGCGAGCAGATATTCGACTCCGAAAACGCCGGAAGCAAAGCGCTTGTGCATAAATTTAACAAGGGACGCCACAAGATAGAAGTTTGGTTCGTCAACAACTGGCACACGACTAGCCTTTTAGTAGATTTTAAAGATGAACCGAAATTTCACAAACAAAGCGAAGTGGTCGCGCAACTAAAAGGTCAAAAATTTGATATCTGGCTCGCTGCCGTTTACGACAGCGACGCACAGGATAATAAGGTAGTCGTAACGCTAAACAAATCGCAAAAACCGCTCGTGGTGATGTTAAGCTCCTATCGCGCCGTGCGCTGGGAGGTGTCAAATCCACACGGCAATAAAATTTTGGCCGCACTAGTTTATAATCCAATCAGTAACATAAATTTAAATAAAAATGTTTACTTTATGGACGAACGCATATACGACGAAGATATGGAGATAAAATGCCATTGTTCAAACGGCGGAGCGCACTTTCACTGCGAAGGCGGAGACATAAATAGCAAAAACGATCGCGTCAGAAAAGATTTCGGACAAAATTTAGGCGGTTTTAGCGGTTCCCATAACGCTATTATGCTAAATTTGCCGAGCGTTTTGATAGATGAAAGCTTATTAGCTAAGGGCGTAGAGTCAAAAAAGCTAATCGAAGCCGAGCGCGAAAAATGCCAAAAAGCGGTAAAATAAATGACGCATTTAAGTAGTTTAAAAGCTAAATTTTACGCCTAAAGGGTTACGGGCGAGCGAAAATACTCCAGCTCGCCTTTTTATCTATGCAAAATAGCCCTAGACTAAATATTGGTTTAAAATTATTTTGGACGCCTTATGCGGTAAAATTTAAGAACTAGCGATCATTTATCGTCTTGATTTTAGGCTGCCGTTGCTATTTAGTCAAACATTTTACACTCCGCCTGGCTTACTAAAATTTAACGAAAATATTTGCCGCCATCGCCCATGCGGCGAGTTTAGCCTCGTCTTTTAAGCTTCCAAATATATTTAGGGTTTTTTATTTGTTTCCTTGCTCGTCAATATTTAGCCGTTGCGCTGCAAGGACAAGGATAGCCTGAGCGAGCAAATTCACCGTTAAACGGCCAAACTCCGGCCTACTTTATCAAATTTACCGCCGCAGGCTCACCCTACTCGCCCAGCTTCTGCGCTAATTCCCCCCCCCCCCCCCAAAGCTCGCTTAGGCCTAGGATATCGTTGTGCCCGGCGTTTAGCTCGTAAATTTTATCTCCCGGTTTTAGAAATTTAAGCAACCTGCGCGAGTTATCCACGCCGATTAGCTCGTCATGCTCGCCGTGAAATATCGTCACCGGCCCGCCAAAACCGCCGACAAACTCAAACGTAGGGATTTTGTATTTGATTAAAAATTTCGGCACAAACGGCATTTTCTCCCGCGCTAGCTCCTCTAGGCTAAAATAAGGCGCAATCAAAATCAGCCGCTTAGCGCCGTATTTTTGCGCCGCGCGAGCCGCTAGCCCGCTGCCCACCGAGTAGCCCACCGCCGTTACCTCGCTCGCATCATACTCCCGCAAAACCGGCTCCATCATCGCATCCGCATCCGCGTAAAGCTGCTTCTGCGAGCCTATCTCGCCGTCGCTCTTGCCGTAGCCTCGGTAGTCAAACAGATAAAAATCATAGCCCAAATCCGTAAAAAACCGTGCGTAACCGCCCCAGCCTTGCAGATTGCCCGCGTTACCGTGAAAAAATATCACCGCACCGTTTTTTGCCTTTCGTTCGCCGTTCGCATCGCGCGCGTCGCCGTAAATTTGCTCGCCACCCCTACTCTGCGCTAAAAACTTAAGCCCGCTTATCCACGTGCCGTTTGCGTCTAGTCTTATCTCCTCAAATGGCTGATCAAAGCTAAAATCATGGTTTTGATCAAGCTTGCTCGGGAAAAATATCAGTCGCTCTTGAAAAAAATAAAGCAGCGCTAAAACCGCGACATATAGGATCAAAACTATGATGCCAAGTCGTAAAATTACGTTCATTTTTACCTTTCAAATTTATCTGCGCCGGATTTTATCCACCCAAAAAATACCTTAACCCTCTCGCCGCTCTCGCTTCCAAATTTCTCCTGCGCCGCCAGCCTGATCTCGCCAGCTAACCGCTCAAAATAGCCATCATCCCCAAATAGATAAATTTGTTTATAAAGCGGCAAAATCTCGGGGAAATTTCGCCCGATAAAGGCTAGAATTTTATCTCTAAAATTTGGATAGAGATTTAGCCTATCAAACCAAATCTCGTCCGCTACGTCGCCATAGCGGGATATGATGTCAAAAACCGGCGTGATCTGCGGGAAAATCGGTGCGACGAATATATATGTTTTCACTCCAGCAGCGCGTAGCTTTTTTATCGCCGCGATCCTTGCAGCGACGGGACTTGCGCGAGGCTCGAGCATGCGGCGTAAGCTTTCGTCTATCACGCTCAAACTCACGCCTACGCGGACGTTTGGCATCGTTTGCAGCAGGTCTATGTCGCGCATCACGAGGCTTGATTTGGTCAAAATTTGTAGATTCACATCCGAGCCAGCAAGCGCTTCAAGGACTTTTCGCGTAGCTCCAAACTGCGCCTCGTACGGGTTGTAGCAGTCCGTAACCGAGCTCATAAATACGCGCTCGCCGCCGTGCAAGCCCGCAAATTTAACTAGACTCGCCGCATCAAAATCCTTCACGTCCAAAAACTCGCCCCACGCCTCCTCGTGCCCAGTGACTCCGCGCATAAACTCGGCGTAGCAGTAGATGCAGCCGTGCGGGCAGCCTACGTACGGGTTGATCGCGTAGCCGCCGCTGCCGATTTTGGAGCGCGTGAGAATATTTTTGGCGCGGATTTTTGCGACGTGCATTTGATTTTGCCTTTAGTTGCTCGGATTTTAGTGGAGATTTTAGCGAAAATTTGGACTTTAAGCTAAAACGACGCAGTTTTACCGATAAAAAGATAAATTTACCAAATCTAAGCTCGTTTTATAACCGACCCAAATAGCACGCTACGCCGTTTTGCCGAAGTTTATACTGATTTTAAACGACTTTTTGGCAAAATCTACGGTTTAAAAAGTCAAATTTAAGGAAAAATATGCTTGAAGTCAAAAATTTATTGATGAGATTTAACGCACAGTTGCTATTTGAGGACGTAAATTTAAAACTCACTCGCGGCAATCGCTACGGACTCATCGGCGCAAACGGTGCTGGAAAATCGACGTTTTTAAAGATCCTTGCAGGCGAGATCGAGGCAAACAGCGGCGAGATCGTCATCGAAAACGGACTAAAAGTAGGCGTGCTAGGACAAGATCAGTTCGCGTTTGAAAACTTTAGCGTCAAAGACGCCGTACTATACGGCAACAAACGCCTATACGACGCAGTCAAAGAAAAAGAAAAGCTCTACATGAGCGAAGAGTTTACCGACGCTATAAACGACCGCCTAGCGCAGCTTGAGATGATAAGCGCCGAGGAGGATCCTAGCTACGAGTACGAAGTGCGCATCGAAAAAATCCTAAGTTCGCTTGGATTTAGCGACTTTGAAAAGCCGATGAGCGAGGTCGAAAACTCGGATAAATTTAAAGTCCTGCTCGCTCAAGTGCTATTTCCAAAGCCGGATATACTATTTCTCGACGAGCCCACCAACAACCTTGATATCGATAGCATAAAGTGGCTGGAAAACGAGCTGAACCGCCACGAGGGCACGATGGTGCTAATCAGCCACGACCGCCACTTTTTAAACGCGGTTTGCACGCACATCCTAGACGTGGATTTTAAGAAAATCAGGCAGTTTGCGGGCAACTACGACGACTGGTACATCGCCTCGACGCTCGTAGCCAAACAGCACGAGATGGAGCGCGACAAAAAGCTAAAAGAAAAAGAGGAGCTGGAGAAATTTATCGCGCGATTCTCGGCAAACGCAAGCAAAGCCCGCCAAGCCACGAGCCGCCAAAAGCAGCTAAACAAACTCGACATTGAGGAGATCAAGGTATCAAGCAGACGCGATCCTAGCATACTTTTCCGCACCAAACGCGACATCGGCAACGAGATCCTAGAGGTGCGCGGCATCAGCAAAAAATACGACAAGGTTTTGTTTGAAAATTTTAGCTTCAAGCTCGAAAAGAACGACAAAGTCGCCATCATCGGCGCAAACGGCGTAGGCAAAAGCACGCTGGCTAAAATCATCATCGGCGAGGTTGCTCCAGATAGCGGAGACGTGCACGTGGGTGCGACGATAGAGCCTAGCTACTTCGCGCAGGACACGACAAACAAAATCACCGGCGAGCTGAGGCTCTACGAGTGGCTGCAAGATGAAAACAACAAGGACCTAGACGAGATCCGAAAGTGCCTAGGCCGCATGCTATTTAGCGGTGCAGAGCAGGAAAAATCAGTCGGCAGCCTAAGCGGCGGCGAAAAACACCGCCTGATGCTAAGCCGCCTGATGCTAGAGCGCGGCAATCTACTCGTGCTAGACGAGCCAAACAACCATCTGGATCTCGAAGCCATCATCGCTCTAGGCGAGGCGCTGTATAAATTCGGCGGCAACGTCATCTGCGTGAGCCACGACCGCGAGCTCATCGACGCCTTTGCCAACCGCATCATCCACCTCAAAGGCAACGGCGAGATCGTCGATTTTAAGGGAACTTTTGAGGAGTACGCCGCTATGAACGATAAAGCAACGGCTTAAATTTATCTTTTCTTTTTGATTTTAGCTTTGGTTTGGCGGGCAAATTTGACGCCCGCCGAATTTATGCAGTAAATTTAACTCGGTTTTGCCGTTCTTTTGGAGTTAAATTTTACTCGCCGAGACCAGCACCGCGAAAGTAGTAAATTTGGTTTGATCAAATTTGACGCCATATGTTAAAACCTCTCTACACAAAAACGATTGTTTGAAGTCGTCTTACTTCTTTGTTAAGGGGGAAGGGGCTTAAATTACGAGGTCGCTCCCTTCCCCCTTAACGATCCCCTATCCCCTACGACGTGAGAAGTTGCTGCACTGCGTGCAGGTTAAATTTGACGCTATCGCGCCGCACGTTTTTAAATTCACGTTTTCAAGATGCGGGTCTCGGCGGGTAAAATTTGAAATCAATTTTGCAAATTTGACTTCAAATTTGAACGTAAAAAGCTAAGGCGAAGTATTTTTGTTCTAGACGAGGCGCTTTTAAATTTGGCGACGGGAGTTACCATATAGGTAATGGCCGAGCCGAATTTACAAGCAACGAAGTATAGAGCAAAAAGACGAGCCGTTATTTTTTAGAATACTGCGCGTCGAGGTACGGTATCAAATACCCATACCCCTGCTTCTCCATCTCCTCCTTCGGCACAAACCTCAGTGCGGCGCCGTTGATGCAGTATCTCAGCCCTCCTTTGTCGCGCGGACCATCGTCAAATACATGCCCCAAATGAGAATCCGACATCGCGGTTTTGACCTCGGTGCGTACCATGCCGTGAGATAGATCGGACTTTTCGGCGATCAGGCTCGCGTCGATCGGCTTCGTAAAGCTCGGCCACCCGCAGCCCGCGTCAAATTTGTCGTACGAGCTAAAAAGCGGCTGACCGTTTGTGATATCGACGTAGATACCGATGCGCTCCTCGGCGTTTAGCTCGCTGCTGTGCGGACGCTCGGTCGCGGCGTGTTTTACGACGTCGTATGAGATGGCGCTTAGCTCATTTTTTAGCGCCGCGTCGTCTTTGTTTTTGTAGTTTTGCAGATTTTGCTTCATATCGCGCTTCTTGTCGCTTAAAATTTCGCCCTTTTTAGGCAGGCTCTCAAAGGTCACGTGGCAGTAGCCGTGCGGGTTTTTGTCCAGATAATCCTGATGGTACTCTTCGGCTTTGTAGATATTTTCTAGCGGCGCGACCTCCGTTACGATGGGCGCTTTATAGTTTTTTTGCTGCTCGGCGATAAAGGATCTGATCGCCGGCTCGTCGGCCGCATTGGTGTAGTAAATGCCCGTGCGATACTGCGTGCCGCGGTCGCCGCCTTGTTTGTTTAGGCTGGTCGGATCGATGGTGTTAAAGTAAAATTTGAGCAAATGCGGCAGGTCGATCACATACTCGTCGTATTCGACCCAGACGGCCTCGGCGGCGTTCGTATCGCCCGTGCAGACCTGCTCGTAGCTAGGGTTTGGCACCTTTGAGTTTGCATAGCCCGTGTAGGTGCTAACCACGCCCGGAAGCTGCTTGAGATAGGCCTCTGTACCCCAAAAGCACCCGCCCGCTAGTACGATCGTTTTATTCGCGGCCGCAGGCTCCTTAGTTTTATGATCCATCTGTTCTCCTTGTAAATTTAAAAATATACCTAAAAATAGCGCTAAAGCGCCGACTATTCCTGCTGTTTTTAACGTTTTGCCAAACATTTTTGCTCCTTGTGGCTTAAATTTTTGATTAAATTTGATTCTGGCAAATTTGACTTCAAATTTGACGGTTTTAAATTTTACGCACCGAAAGCCACACCGCGAAAACGCTAAATTTGGTTTTATCAAATTTAATGTTTTCTGAAAATTTTTAGTTTTTCTTTTTTCTTGGGAGGCGGAAGGGGTTTCTACTTACGAAGCGTCGCCCCTTCCGCCCCCAAACCCCCACTAACCCCACTGCACGTGAGATGTTGCTGCACTTCGTGCAGGTTTAAATCTGACGCTTTCGCGTCGCAAGTTTAAATTTAGCATTTTCAAGGTACGGGTCTCGGCGAGTAAAATATTTGACTTCAAATTTGAACATAAAACGATAAGACGAAGTATCGTGAGATGATTTTGAGAGTTGTGCAGAAATTTTAAGTCAAGGCTAGACAAGTAGTCTGCCGCAGACTTAAAATTTCAAATCTCTCTCAAAAGCGCTCGCGAGACGAGCCTTAGCCAAAATCAGCGAAATTATAACCGCCCTCTCTAAACCCAACGTGAATTTCGCCTCTTGATTTATCCTTTCGCGGCTAACGGCAAAGCGTAAAATTTAAACCCCTCTTGCTCAAACGCGCTCGAAAACGGGTAAAATTCGTCAAATTCTGCGCTGTTAAACTCCGCTCGCCAGATCGCGCCCTCCTCGTTAAATTCGCGCTCAAAGCTTAGATTTCTCTTTTCAAAATAATGCTCAAAGCGCGAGCCCAGCGCGTATGGCGTAAAAAATACACAAAGCGATTTTATCTCAAATTTAGCCAGCGCCCCGCAGCCCTCAGCCTCGTCTATCGCCGCGTTTACCGCTGCGCCATAAGCTCGCACGAGTCCGCCCGTGCCTAGCTTTATCCCGCCAAAATACCGAACAATGAGCGCGCCTGCGTTTACGAGCTGGGCGCCTCTAAGCGCGTTTAGCGAGGGCTGCCCGCTCGTGCCCTTTGGCTCGCCGTCGTCGCTTTGATTTTCCGCTATCTGGCCGTAGCCGTTTCTCTCGCGCAGCGCCCACACGACATGTGCGGCCTTTGGATGCTCGGCCTTTAGGCGCTCGTGCAAGGCCTTAAACTCCGAAATAGGACACAAAAAACACAAAAACGTCGATTTTTTGGCTTCAGTTTTGGTCGATACGACCCGCAAAACCGTTTGCAAATTTCTCCTTTAAATAAAGCCCGATTTTAGCGAAATTTTAAAAATATTCTTATAAAATGGCGGCTAAAATGAAATAAGCTCTCAAAAAGAATGAAAATGTTTAAAAAAATCTCAAAAAAAACACTTTGGCAAATCATCGCTATGATTGTATCTAGCGCCGTTTTTAGCGGCTCAGGGATCTTGATACTAGCCTTTATCAACAAATACCTCTTAAATTTAAAAGAACAAGACGCTCAAATTTTACTTGCGTTTTTCGCGCTTTTGATTTTATTTTTGGGCTTTTCGGTGCTCTCGCGCATCGCTCTTAGCGTGATCGGCAACGATTTTGTCTACGAGCTGCGAGCCAAAACGATAAAAAGAATACTCGATACCGCAAATCAAAAAATCGTAGCCGCGGGCAAGTCAAATTTGATCGCCTCGCTCTCAAGCGACGTGCGCAGCCTAACCGACGGCTTTATGCAGGTGCCAAGCATCATCCAAGGCGTGCTTATCATCGGCGCGACGGGCGCTTACGTGCTTTATATCTCGGCCGAGATTTTCGTGTTTTTGGTGCTTTGGATGAGTGCGGCGACATGGATTTGCCGATGCTTCATCAAAAATATCCACAAATACTACGAACAATGCCGTAACGGCGAGGATGCGCTATATCGCGACTACCAGACCTGCATCGAGGGGCATAGGGAGCTTAGCTTAAATTTAGCCCGCGCGAAGCGGCTTTTTTGGGACCGCTTTATCCCAAACGCAAAAAGCCTGCGCACAAATATCGTAAAAGCCGAGATCCATCAGTCCTTTATGAGCAACTGGCTAAACACCGTGATGCTGGGCGCCGTGGGCATCGAGATATACTTTTGCCTAGCCTACGACGCCGCGAGCCTGCAAGACGCGATCACGGTTGCGCTAGCGATACTTTTTTTGCGAGCGCCTCTCATGATGCTACTTTACTCCGTGCCTAGCGTCTTTCGCGCGCGCATCGCATATGAGCGGCTAAAAAAGCTTGACCTAGCACCATTTGAGCCTGAATTTGAGCTAGGCGAGGTGGCTCCGCAAATTTGGCAAAAACTGCGCCTAAAGGATATAAATTTCGCCTACGACGAGGGGAGCGAATTCGCGCTAAAAGATATAAATTTAGAAATTAGGCGCGGCGAGACGGTGTTTTTGATCGGCAAAAACGGTAGCGGCAAAAGCACGCTATTTATGATCCTAGCGGGGCTTTTGGCGCCAAAAAGCGGCGAGATGTTCGCAGATGACGTCAAAATCACGGAGTCAAATTTGAAAAGCTACGCAAACACGATCAGCGCGGTGTTTAGCGACTTTTATCTCTTTGACGAAGTGATGAGCGAGGATGAAGCGCTGATAGAGGGGCTGCTAAAAAAGATGTCGATAGAAAATAAAGTAAGCGTCAAGGACGGAAATTTCAGCACGCTAAATCTATCCCAAGGCCAGAAAAAGCGCCTCGCTATGGTCGCGGCGTTACTTGAAAAGCGCAAATTTTTGATCCTTGACGAGTGGGCGGCCGACCAAGACCCAGAGTTTAGGCGGCATTTTTACACGGAGTTTTTGCCGGGGCTTAAGGCGCAAGGCTATACTGTTTTTGCGATCAGTCACGACGATGCGTATTTTGACGCGGCGGATAAAATTTACGAGATACGAAACGGGCAAGTCGCGCTCATTAATGGCTAAAATTCAGCTAAAAACGGTTAAAATAACGGATATCATTTTAAACAAGGAGACATAATGCAGCTAAGCGAGGAAGCAAGTGAAGCCAAAGAGATGGCGCTAGGAATGATGAACGATAACTTCATCGGCCTTACAGAGGATATGTGCGCAAAATTTGGCGGCTTTACGAACCCGCAAAACGTCAAAATGACCGATATCACCGAGGACGGCATGCACATCGCCTGCGATGAGGGCGAGGTGTTCGTACCGTTTGAGAAAAAAGCCGAGCTAACAGTCGAGAGCCTACGCGACGAGGTCATAAACGTCGTAAATAGCATGGAGGGGTAAACCTCCTCTGCTCATTGGCAGGAGCGCAAATTTACTGTGTCTGCTTGCCTTTATATCAAATTTAACTCTCAAATTTTACTCCACTTCAAATTTATTTTAAAACCTTTCAAATTCGGCCTTTAAATTTCACGATTTAAACGCACAACATCGTCCGTAAAATTAAATCTAAAATCTCGCGAGCGTCGCTATAATCGTAAATCAAAATTATAAGAATTGATTTTTATTATTAATTAATGCCAAAAAAAGTGAAATAACGAAAACTTTTATCATTATTAATTATGATAAAATCGAAGGGAGTTAAAATGAGCAAAAAACGATCAACTGCGCAAGGCGGCAAATTTATACTTTTGTCGCTCGTTGCAGCCGCGAGCCTAAACGCGCAAACCCAAAACGTCACGCTTGACGCCGCCATAGTAACGACGACGGGTTTTGAAAGCGCGCTAAAAGACGAGACTAGAAATATATTCGTCGTAACCAAAGCAGACATCGAGCCCTACGGCTACCGCTCGGTAAAAGAGCTTGTAGAAAAGATCCCTAGCGTCGATTTCGTCAGCACCTCAAGCCTAGGCGAAAAATAGATATGCGCAGACAGGGTATGCGCGGAGACGGCGCGACGCCAACTATGGCCGTAAAAGTTATGCTAAACGGAGTGCCGATAAATATGGTCGATGCCGCGCACGGTATCATACCGCTTGAGATGATCGCGATCGAGGACATCGAGCAGGTCGAAGTGATGCCAGGAAGCGGAGCCGTGCTCTATGGCAGCGGCACTAGAGGCGGCGTGGTAAATATTATCACCAAGCAAAAGCCGCGAGATTTTTTCGCAAACGTGAGCTCCAAGATAGGCTCGTATAGCTACCGCGACGCCGCAGCCACCGTCGGTGGAAACGTGAGCGAGGATCTGTTTTTAAAATTTAGCGGCAAAGCGTTCGGTCAAAAAGGCTACAGACACGACTACAAGGAGCGCGGATACTATCTAAGCGGCGGGCTAAACTACAAATTTAACGACTCCCACTCGCTAAATTTGACGCCTAGTATATTTAAATCAAAAAGAAACGATCCGGGCACCCTAACCCAAGATCAGGTCTCGCAAAACCGCAGACAAAATGCCAATAACAGCCTAACAAAGCTCTTTGAAAACGAAAAAATCGACGTTAGTGCCGTCTACGAGGGCAAATTTAACGACTTTTACTCGGTAAATTTGATGCCGTATTATCAAAAAATCAAAATCAAAACCTCATCTACCGAGTACGCCCGCGGCGTGCGCTATCCGTCGCAGGGGCTTTTCGGCGATAAAAAATACGGCATAAATTTTAAAAATAAGCTTGACTACGGCAGCGGCGAGTTTATCTTTGGCTACGACTACGAGCAAAACAAAGGCGATAGAGAGTCGCACTACGAGGTAAAAACGTCGCCGATAATAAGCCTAAAACACGATACGACGCTAGATCTACAAAAGACCACTCACGCGCTTTATTTTATGGAAAAGCATAAATTTACGCAACTTTTTGATCTAAGCTTTGGGTATAGATTTGAGCGCGCGCAGTACGAGGCTAGCAGGGTTTCAGATATGAAGGGCTTTAGAAACGGCATACCTTTTCCTCCGATGACTAGCTACAACGCCATAAGCGACGGCAGAGATATCGACAACCACGCGTTTGAGTTTACGCCAAATTTCAGATACTCCGACACCGGAAACGTATATTTTAAATTTGAACGCGGCTACATCTCGCCCTCGCCTTCTCAGCTAACCGACAAAGATCAGGTGACTAAGCAGTACAAATTTAACGACTTAAAATCGGAAAAATTTAACACCTACGAGATCGGACTAAAAGATCACGTCGCGAGCATGCCGGTAAACGCTACCGTGTTTTTAACCGACACTAGCGACGAGATAGCCTATGCCGAGCTCGGAGCCAACCACGGAGACGCTTGGAAATACTACAACATCGCAAAAACCAGACGCTATGGATTTGAGTTTTTTAGCAGGCAAAATCTCTTTGATAAGCTGATCTTGAGCCAGTCCTACGCCTACGTAAACGCCACGATCAAAAAGGGCGATAACGCGGGTAAAGAGGTGCCCTACGTTTCAAAACACAAATTTATATTCGGCGCGGACTACGAGATCGTGAGCGACTTACACTTGTTTGCGGACTATAAATTTTACTCAAAGAAAAAGGACGTAAACTACGACAACATCTCATCTCGCAGCATCGTGGACGCAGGCGTTTCGTATAAATTTAAAAATGGATTTGGCATAACAGGAGGCGTAAAAAATCTCTTTAACAAAAAATACTACGACTACCAAGGCAAAAACAACCAAAGCGGCATCTGCGAGTATAGCCCGGCAAACGAGCGAAACTACTACGTAGAGTTTAAGTACACCTACTAAACCGCTAAATTTAGGGCTTTGTGCCCTAAATTTAGCTTTTTGGACGCTCTGTTTTTCTGCGAAATGTTATTTGGATTTTATTATTTAACGCTATGAAATCTCGTCAAATTTTATTACCGATTAATTATAGCAGCGGTATAATAAACAGCTTTTGATAATTAATATTAGGATTAAAATGTTTGAGTATATAGAAGTCGGCGGTATATTTATGTGGCCGATATTTTGTCTCTCGGTGCTCGGTATTGCGGTGCTTCTTGAAAAGGGAGCATATTTTTTATTTACCGAGATAGACGCGACTAGTTCGTTTAAGATCAAGCTTTGCAATCTCATTTTAGAAGGCGACTACGCAAAAATCAAAGAGTTTTGCAAAAGCTACAAAAACTCGCTTGCCAAAACCGCGCTTTTCGTCGCGGAAAATTTAGGCGAAGGCGCCAGCAAAACGCAGATCGACTACATCGCCGAGGAGGCCGTATCCATGCAGCTAACCTCGCTTGAGCGGCGCACGTGGATACTGGGACTTTGCGCGAGCGCGAGCCCGCAGCTAGGCCTGCTTGGCACGATAGTTGGTATGATAAAGGCCTTTAGCGGACTTAGCGGCGGAGTGGATGCTCCGCTCGTTGCGGTCGGTATCTCCGAGGCGCTTTATACGACGGCTTTTGGGCTTATAGTGGCGATTCCCTGCGTGATATTTTTTCTCATGATTAGCAAAAAGATAGATTTCATCTTAAACGATCTAAACCGCATTATGAGCCTGTTTGGCCGCAGTTTTGAAAGGAGAAGCTGTGAAGTATGTCCGCAGAGATAAAGCCAGATACGCCGGCATCTCGATGTTAAATTTGATCGACGTGATATTTGTGCTTTTGCTATTTTTTATGATTACGACATCTTTTAACAAATTTGCTCACATCGATATCGCCCTACCCCAAAGCGCGTCAAATTTGGACGAAAAAGATACCAAAAACGTCGAGGTTTTTTATCTGCTTAACGGCGAAGTACTTTTGAGTATAAACGGCGAGCAAAAGAGCCTAAATTTAGCAGGTCTAGTCGCTCAAATCTCAAATTTGACCCCAAAGCAAAAAGAGAGCGTCAAACTAAACGCCGATGAAGCGATAAACTACGGCGAGGTCGTAAATTTGATCTCTATTTTAAAAGATAACGGCACACAAAACATCGAGCTAAATATCAAGAAAAAGCCCAAAGGATAGAAAATGAGCCTAGTTTTATCTCCCTGTAAATTTAATCAAGGAGAACAACTATGATTGCTAAATCAAGCCAAGGAGCTATCGCGCTTTCGCTGATAGCAAGTCTAAATTTATACGCCGCAGAGGATGGCTCCACTAGACTAGACGCCACCGTCATAACCACGACTGGCTTTGAGAGCGCGCTAAAAGACGAGGTTAGAAACGTAACCGTTATAACCGCAAAAGAGATAGAGGATAGAGGATACCGCGATATCAAAGAAGCGCTAGAAAAGGCTCCGGGCGTTAGCCTAAACGGCAACAACGTAGATATGCGCGGACAAGGCTCCAGAAGGAGCTCGTCGGCTAGATCGACCACGACCGTAAAGGTGATTGTGGACGGCGTCGCGCTAAACATGATCGACACTACGCCTACTAGGATCCCCGTAGATATGATACCTATCGAGGACGTAGATAGGATAGAGATAGTTCCTGGAGGCGGCACCGTGCTATACGGCAGCGGCACGATGGGAGGCGTGATAAATATCATCACCAAAAAGAGCAAAAAGAAATTTTACGCAGGCGTCTCTAGCAAGCTCGCCTCCTACTCCTATAAAGACGTAGCCCTAAACGTGGGTGGCGGAGTAACGGACGCGTTATCTTTAAAACTAAACGCGAAAAAATCGGACTCAAACGGATATAGACGCGGAGATAAAACCAAAGAGGACTACGTCTCGGGCGGCCTAACCTATCAGATAACTGACGATCAGGCGCTATCTATAAACTCAAGCTATTTTAAAGACAAAAGCCGCACCACCGGCGCTCTAAGTAAAGCTCAGCTAGAGCAGGATAGAAGGCAAGCAGGATCAAGCAAAACCGACTATCTAAACAAAAGAGTTAGCGTAAATGCCGACTATTCTATAAATTTAAACGACGCGCTGACGTTTAATCTATCGCCTTACTATCAAAAGCTAACCATGGACTCGTATAGCGCCTACAAAGACGGCAGCAGTGGAGCACTAGGGCTAACCGACAAACAAGCCGGGGCTAAATTTAAGGGCAAATACGGCTACGGCAGCGGAGATTTTATATTCGGCTACGACTTTTTAAGACAAGAGGCCAAAAGATCGATACACTCGAAATCCACCGGAAGACGCGGACCTATCGCGGTAAGCGCCGACGTCACGACCAAATTTGACGTAGAAAAGAAAACGTATTCGTTGTACGTACTAGAAAAGCACGACTTCACCGATATGTTTTCTTTGAGCGCGGGATATAGACTCGAGCTAGCTAGAAACGATATGGATAGGCGCTCGCACTCCGTCGTAAAGATGACGCCTGGCCGAACGATAACTAACGATTCGTCTTTTAAAGGCAAGAAAAACTCAGACAACCACGCCTTTGAGATAACGCCTAGCTTTAAATACTCCGACACCGGCAACGTTTATTTTAAATTTGAGCGCGGATTCGTCTCGCCCTCGCCAGTTCAGTTTGTGGATAAACCAAACAGAACCGACTACGTAGTAAATAATCTAAAATCGGAAACCTACCAAACCTACGAGCTTGGCGTAAGGGATATGATCTATGATAATTTCATAAGCGCAACCGTGTTTTTAACCGATACGAAAAACGAAATCTACACCAGAACGCTCACAAATAACATAACCGACGGCTGGTTTTTTATAAATTTAGACGACGTCAGGAGATACGGAGCCGAGCTCTACGCCGAGCAGCAAATTTTAGACAATCTAAAAACCAGCCAGACCTTCTCGTACGTAAAAGCCGAATTTAAAAAAGGTAGCAACAAAGGCATGGAGGTGCCGACCGTACAAAAGAGCAAATTTGTCGCTAGCATCGACTACGAGCCGATCAAGGATCTAAATTTACTCCTTGACGTCAAATACCTATCAAAGCTAAAAAGAGCGATCTACTCTGGCGTGACGGACATATCCGGTTACGAGACGCAAACCGTCTCTAGAACGCTAGTAGATCTTGGAGCGAAGTATAAATTTAAAGGCGGATTTTCGGTCTCTGCGGGAGTTAAAAATTTATTCAACAAAAAATATAACGCCTATCAAAGCGAGCTAGAGGACATATACGAGCCCGCCGACGAGAGAAACTACTACGTAGAGTTTAAGTATGCCTACTAAAAACGGAGTTACGGCGGTTTTGGCGGCGCTTACGGCGCTGCTTTTTATATTTTCGCTTAGTCTTGGCGGAGCCGATATCTCCTGGCAAGATATAATCAAATTTGCAAGCGGCGGCGGGATAGACGAGATAAAGGAAACTATCCTGCTAGAAATCCGCCTGCCACGCGTCATCATGGCATTTTTGATCGGTATGCTACTAGCAAGCTCTGGCGTCGTCGTGCAAAGCGTATTTTTAAACCCGCTAGCAGACCCCTACATCATCGGCATCGCCTCCGCCGCGACCTTTGGCGCCGTGGCGGCTTATCTTTTAAAGCTTCCCGATTTTTACTACGGCGTGTTTGCTTTTTTTAGCGCGGCGATACTTTCGGTGCTGATCTTTAAACTCTCAAAAAAAGGCAAATCCATCGCCACGCTTCTTATCATCGGTATCGCGTTTTCCTCGTTTTTGGGCGCGTTTACGAGCTTTGCGACCTACCTCATCGGCGAGGATAGCTTTAAGATAGTAGCGTGGATGATGGGCTACGTGGGCTCGGCAAACTGGGAAAAGATTGCCTACATCAGCGTTCCCCTCGTGCTATCTATGGCGTATTTTTACTTTAAGCGATTTGAGCTAAACGTCATCCTAAGCGGCGACGAAGAGGCTCAAAGCCTAGGCGTGGACGTAGAAAAGATGAAAAAACGCCTACTCATCGTCTCGTCTTTAGCCGTGGCGTTTTCGGTAGCGTTTACGGGAATGATAGGCTTTGTGGGGCTTATCATCCCGCATACGCTGCGCATGATACTAAAAACCTCGAGCAACATCGTTTTGATACCAATTAGCGCCTTTGCGGGCGGGTTTTTCCTGCTGGCCTGCGACACGATAGGCAAAAGCGTCCTAAGCCCGACCGAGGTGCCTATCGGCGTAGTTACGGCGTTTTTCGGCGCTCCGTTTTTTCTATTTTTAGCTATCCGCTCGAGCAGGAGCATTTAAAGTGAAAGTAGAAAAACTATGCTTTAGCTACGGCAAAAAAGAGATACTAAAAAATGTAAATTTAAGCCTCAAAAACGGTCGTTTCGTAGGCATTTTAGGTCCAAACGGCTGCGGCAAATCCACTCTTTTAAAAAATATCCTAAAAATTTTATCGCCAAATAGCGGCGTAATAACGCTGGAAAACAAAAAGCTGGAGGATTATTCGCTAAAAGAGCTGGCTAAAATTTTAGGCTTCGTGCCGCAAAAAACGGTTCTAAGCATGCCGCTAACGGTCGAGGATATCGTGCTGACGGGGCGCTTTTGCCACCTAAAAAGCCAGTTTAGCGGATATGACGCAAAAGACGTAGCCAAAACCTACGAGATCATGCGCCTGCTTGACGTAGAGCGGTTTGCTAAACGCAGCGCCCACTCCCTAAGCGGCGGCGAATTTCAGCGGGTACTGCTAGCTAGAGCGCTAGTTAGCGAGCCAAAGATTTTGCTTCTTGACGAGCCTACGAGCGCACTAGATCTAAACTACGGGGTTCAGATGTTAAAGATCTGCGAGGATTTAACTAGAGAGCTAAATTTACTCTCCGTAGCCGTGCTGCACGATCTAAATTTAGCCGCTATGTTTTGCGACGAACTCGTGATGCTAAAAGATGGCGAGATACGCTACGCAGGCACGGCAAAGCAGCTTTATACGAAAGAAATTTTACATGAAATTTACGGGCTAAACTGCGAAATTTTAGAGCACGGCGGGATGCCGTTCGTCGTGCCCGTAAAGCGATAAATTTACAAATCAAATTTGAAAGGATTTTCTATGAAAAAAATAGCCGCACTTTTGCTTGCTGCCAGTTGTCTTTTGGCGAATTTAACCGCAAACGCGCCCAAAAAGCTAGTCGTACTAGACCCCTCGGTCGTAGAGATAGTCTATATGCTAGGCGCGCAGGATCAGCTAGCGGCCATCGCTACGCTTCAGTTTTCTAAAATTTGGCCGGAGGATCAAACCGTAAAGCTAAAAAGCGTAGGTACGTACACGAAGCCAAATATCGAGCAGATCGTCGAGCTAAAGCCCGATCTTGTTATCACCAGCTTTCACTCGGCAAACGTAAACGAGAGCCTTGCTAAATTTAACATCAAAACCCTTACGCTAAAAGCCGATAGCGTCGGCGATATCTACAAAAATATCGAAGAAATCGGCAAAGTAACGGGCAAAGAGCAAAAAGCAAGCGAAGTCGTAAACGAGATAAAATCCAAAATCGACTCTTTTGCAAACAGCGAAGTAAAGGGCAAAAAAATACTCGCGGTATTTTCATCGACGCCGCTTACGGGCTTTAGCTCAAAGACCCTGCCGGGCGATATCTTTAACAAACTCGGACTAAAAAACATCGCCGATAACGTAGAGGGCTCGACTCCGATCGTCTCGACCGAGTTTATCTTATCGCAAAATCCAGACTACATCGTCGTTATCGGCGGTATGGGCGGGGATGGCGAAAATTTCCTAAAACAAAATCCGGTGCTTAAAAAAACGACCGCCGCCAAAAACGGCAAAATACTCACCGTGCCCTCCTCGATGCTACTTAGAGGAACGCCTCGCATAGGCGAAGCCGTAGATAAATTTTACGAGATGCTAAGCAAATAATGCGCTATTTTCTAGTCTCGCTCGTCTTAAATTTAGCTCTGCTTTTTTTGCCGTTAAACTCGCGCCAGATAGAGAGCGCAAAACCGCAAGAAACGATAAAGATCAAGCTAAATTTGACGCAAGAAGAGCCTAGCAAAGAGACTAGAGAGTATGTGCCGCCTCAAAGCGCCGAGCCGCTAGAAAAACCTATGGAATGGCTGCAAGAAACGCAGCCCGAACCGGTCAAATTTGAGCCCGAGCCCGAAATTTTACAGCCAGAGCCGGTAGAGCCGGAACCCAAAAAGCCAAAGGAGGAGAAAAAGCAACCCCCAAAGCCAAAAATAAAAAAACAAATCTCGCCAAAGCCGGCGCAAGCGGTAAAAGAGGAGCCTAAATTTGAACCGACGCCCGCGCCGAGTCAAATTTTACCCGCCGAGCAAAGCTCGCTACCTAGCTCAAATTTAGCCCCCGCAAAGCAGTCCGCCGCGCAAGACAGCGGCGAAACAAAAGAGCAAAACGCATGCAAAGAGGGCGTGGGCTTTACCGTGGCGCGCGAACCTGAGGCCAAATATCCCAAAAAAGCGCTCATGCTGCGGCTAAGCGGGACGTTTAGAGTCGAGGTTGATTTTAAATTTGACGGAGAGATAAAGATAATAGCCGTTCGCGGAAAAAATAAAATTTTTAACGACGAAGCGGTGAAAATAACAAAGGAGTTAGAAATTAAAGCGTTAAAAAATATTTCGAATTGTATAATTACCAAACCTTACGAGTTCAAAACGGAGGAATAGATGTTTGAAACCAGGCAAAAAGGGCACGCCGGACCGACGCGTCCCAAAAAAATAAAGATGGCGACTAACGCCGAAGTGGAAAAATTTTTAACCGAGGAGCTGCCCGCGCAAAAGGACGGCGTGATCTATATCCACGTGCCATTTTGCGATAATATCTGCTCGTTTTGCTCGATGAACCGAACGAAGTTAGAAGACGAGCTAGATAGCTACACGCAGTATCTACTGGGCGAGACCAGGAAATACGGCAAATTCCCGTATCTGCAGGCTAAAAACATCCGTAGCGTCTATTTTGGCGGCGGAACTCCGACGATACTAAAAGAAAAGCACCTTGAGCCCGTTATCACGGCTCTGCGCTCAAATTTTAATATCTCGGACGACTGCGAATTTAGTCTAGAAACTACGCTACATAATCTAAATTTAAGCAAAGTGCGCCTGCTAGAAAGCCTAGGCGTAAACCGCTTTAGCATCGGCGTGCAGACATTTTCGGACAAAGGTCGCAAACTGCTAAACCGCGTCCACGACAAAAAAGGCGCGATAGAGCATCTAAAAATGATCAGGCAAAATTTTAGCGGCATGGTTTGCACGGATGTTATCTTTAACTACCCTGAGCAAACGATAGACGAAGTGCTAGAAGACGCTCGCCTAGTCGATGAGCTAGAGATCGACAGCACGAGCTTTTATTCGCTTCAGCTTTTTGAGAAATCAGAGCTCGCAAAGACGGTCTCGCAGGACTACTACGACGTGGACTACGAGCACGAGCTGCACAACGCTTTCTTTGAAAAGCTGCTAGGCACTGGCAACTACGAGGTGCTCGAGCATACTAAATTTAACCGCATCGGCCGCGACCGCTATCAATATATCCGCCTAAGCCACGAGGGCGCCGATATACTGCCGCTAGGTAGAGGCTCTGGCGGAAGGCTAGGCTACTACGACATCTACAACGCAAAAGAAAAAATGCGCATGATAAACAAAGTAGACGATAAACAGCGCGCCGAAGCACGGCTAAAAAGCCTCTTTATGTACCCAAAAATCGACCTCGCGCAGGCAAAAAGCTTCGTTAGCGATGAGACGTTTAGCGCGCTAATGGAGTTTTTCAAAAAATGCGAAAGCAAAGGCTATATGCGCATAGAAAACGGCTTTTTAAACTACACAACCGACGGCGTATTTTGGGGTATGTCGATCGGCACCGAAGTAGCAAATATCTCACAAAAGGACTTTGAATGAAAAAAATAGTTATCTACACGAGCGCGACCGGAAATACCGAGAAAGTCGGTCTTGCCATCGCAAACGAGCTTGGCTGCGAAGCGGTCAAATTTAGCGAGGATCTGCACCTAAATTTGGACGGTTACGACTTTATCGCGCTTGGATTTTACGTCGATAAGGGCGACGCGGAGCCTAAATTTAAATGCTTTTTACGCGAGATAAAGAGCAAAAAAGTCGGCCTGTTTATGACGCTAGGCATGGATCCCGAGCACGAGCACGCGATGAACTGCCTAGAAAAGGCAAAAGTCGTGCTACGCGAGGGCGAAAATGAAATTTTACGCGAGTTTTACTGTCAAGGCGCGATCGATCCGAAAGTCATCGAGCAACTACGTAAAATGGGCGAAGCAGCACCCAACGACCCGCGCTACGCCGTAACTCCGGAGCGCGAAGCCAGATGGGCAAGAGCCGCAACTCACCCAGACGCAAACGACCTAGAAAATGCAAAAGCAGCGTTTAGAGGGGTGTAAATTTGCCGCCGCCTGGCGGTCAAATTTGCTAGTTAAATTCGGCGCATTTTAAACTCATAAATTTGCGCCCTATTTTTGGCTTTATTTTAAATTTTACTCACCGAGACCCGTATCTTGAAAGTGCTAAATTTGACATGTCGCTAATTTCAAAATTTACGGTGCGATAGCGCCAAATAAACCTGCACGCAGTTCAGCAACCTCTAACGTCGTTAGGGGTTGGGGAATTTATTAAGGGGCAATGGAGCTCTTTTGCTTCAGTTTTGCCCAGCAACTTCAAAATAGAGCGTGATTTAAACCCTCCCCTTAACAAGAAAGATCAAATTTAATTTAATTAAATTTACCGCTTTCAAGGTGCGGGTCTCGGCGAGTAAAAAGTGCTATCAAGACAAGCTGAAAATTTCCTCCTTAATACTCCAAATTAGCCAAAACTCGCTATAATCTCCTAAAAAATCAAAAGGAAAATTATGATACAAACTTGTTTATTTCCAGCTGCGGGCTACGGCACGAGATTTTTGCCCGCGACTAAATCGCTACCAAAAGAGATGCTGCCGATCCTAACCAAGCCGCTCATTCACTACGGTGTGGACGAGGCGCTAGAGGCCGGCATGAAAAATATGGCCTTCATCACAGGCCGCGGCAAACGCGCGCTGGAGGATTATTTTGATATCAGCTATGAGCTAGAGCATCAGATCTCAGGCACAAACAAAGAGCACCTGCTAGTAGATATCCGCGAGCTGATGGCGCGCTGCACGTTTTCATTCACGCGTCAAGAGAGCATGCGAGGACTAGGAAACGCGATCCACACGGGTAAAGTCCTCGTGCGAGACGAGCCCTTTGGCGTGGTGCTAGCCGACGACCTCTGCATCAACGAAGAGGGCGAAGGCGTACTATCTCAAATGGTAAAAATCTACGAAAAGTACCGCTGCAGCATCGTCGCCGTGATGGAGGTGCCGATCGAACAGAGCAAAAACTACGGCATCGTCACGGGCCGCGCGATCGAGGACGATCTGCTCATGGTTAGCGACATGGTCGAAAAACCAGATCCCAAAGAAGCTCCGAGCAACCTAGCCGTCATCGGCCGCTATATCCTCACACCTGACATCTTCACGATCCTAGAGCGCACCAAGCCCGGCAAAAACGGCGAAGTGCAAATCACCGACGCACTAAAAGAGCAGGCCAAAGACGGCATGGTGCTAGCGTATAAATTTAAAGGCAAGCGCTTTGACTGCGGTAGCGTCGAGGGCTTCGTGCAAGCGACTAATTTCTTCTACGAGCTAGGCAAAAATGCTAAAAAATGAGCTATTTTTCGAAAAAACGCCACTAAGCGCGATCGGCTCCTACGCCAAGCGCATGAACGACGAACTAAAAGGCGGCGAGATCGGCTACTATCACCTACCGGAAATCGGCGCAAATTTACTCAGCGAAATAGCCGAGTATGAGGCGACGCTCGCGCACATAAAAAGCGTCGTACTGGTAGGCATCGGTGGTAGTAGCCTGGGCGTCAAGGCGCTAAAAACGATGCTATCAGGCGCCAAAAGGAGCCGCGAGCGAGAGCTTTATTTTCTTGATAACGTGGACGCCTTTAGCTTTGAGCGCGTTTGTGAGAGCATCAAATTTGACGAGACGCTTTTTATCATCTCATCAAAATCAGGCACCACGATCGAGACGATCACGCTATTTAAATGCATCTTGGAGCGCTTTAAGCCCTCAAATCTGAGCGCAAATTTTATCGTCATCACTGACCCCGCCTCGCCGCTAGAAGCCTACGCCAAGCAAAACGGCGTCAAATTTTTTAATATCCCCAAAAACGTCGGCGGCAGATTTAGCGTGCTTAGCGCGATCGGGCTCGTGCCGCTGATGCTGTGCGGATACGACGCGGCGGCGCTACTAGAAGGCGCGCGGGCGTGTAAAAAGCGATTTTTAGAGGACGGCGACGATACGCTATTACAAAAAGCCTACCACTACGCGACGCACAAAAATGCCAAAATCAACGTGATATTTAGCTACGGCGATAGATTTTTGGAGTTTAACGACTGGTACGTTCAGCTATGGGCGGAAAGTCTGGGCAAGAAAAAGGGCTACAAGCGCTACGGACTCACGCCGGTCGGACTCATCGGCTCGCGCGATCAACACAGCTTTTTGCAGCTCATCATGGACGGTGTTAAGGATAAAACGGTAACCTTTATCAAAGTAGTCGCCGCAGACACAAACACTGCGATACCGAGCATTAGCCTAAACGGCCTTGAGGGTTGTGACTTCGTAAACGGGCTAAATTTAGGCGAACTAATCAACGCCCAGTGTGGCGCCACCATGCATGCGCTCGTGCAAGAAGGCATCAGCGTGGACGTCATCGAGCTTGAGCGACTAGACGAGGCGAGCGCGGGATTTTTGATTTATTATTTCGAACTTCTCACGTCCGCTACTGGCATAATGCTAGGCATAAACACCTACGATCAGCCTGGTGTCGAGGTCGGCAAACGCATACTAAAAACGATGCTAACGGCGGGTAAGTAAAGGCTGCGGCGTGAATTTACGCTGATTTTGCTTTGCGAAGATGTATGCAAACAAAGCCCCGTTAGTCTAGTAATTTTTTGAGTTGACGGCTCAAATTTGCGGTATCGTCGGTAAATTTGAGTTTAAATTTGTCGTGGCTTTGTTTTTGGTATATTTAAGGCGGAAATTTAATGCGCATTTGTCAAATGTCGGCAAATATACAACAAGCTACTTCTTTGTGACGCGACTTTTTTCATTTTAGTAGCGTTGATAACTTGAGGCGTAAATTTGGTGCAACATTGCGCAATCTTTAGCCTTTACTAAAATCGTACCAGTAAAATTTATCGGCAAATTTGCTAGATTTTACTTTTTGATACCGCTGGTTTGATCATAAATATTATTTGGCAAACGCGTTTATAGACGAATTTAACAGCTTCCACCATATATCATCCTATAATTTGCAACATAAATTTCTAAACTTTACCAAAACTTTCTTTTTGGGTATTTTTGGCATATTTAGTGAAATTTAAAAACCCACTAAAGAACGTGCCACTAGTCGATCCAAAAAAATTTTATACCCCGTAGCAATCTTTATCAACACTTGACAAAGTAATGTATTCTAAATTCTCAAAAAGTCTTCATAAACAATAAATTTTATTATTTGCAAATTATTTTTCTTTAAGTTTTCTGTGCTATAATTTCACCGTAAATCAAATCAAAGGAGACAAAATGTCAAAAGTTGTTACTCAATTAAATCAGATTCAGGCCGACGCTCATGCGTTATTCGTTAAATTTCACGACTATCACTGGTATGTAAAAGGCATTCAGTTCTTTAGTGTTCACGAATACACCGAAAAAGCTTATGAAGATATGGCGGAGATATTCGACGACGTCGCTGAGCGTGCTATACAACTAGGCGGTAGAGCTATCACCAAAATAGAAGAGCTGAACAAGCTAGCTCATCCAAAAACAGACAACAAAGATAGCTACACTCCGACCGAGGTTTTAAAAGGCGTTTTGGCCGAGTATGAGCACTTGCTGGGTGAATTTAAAAAGCTAGAAGAAGTAGCTGAAGAAGCAAAAGACAGCACGACCGTAACTATGGCGCAAGATCAAATTGCCAAATACGAAAAAGCTATCTGGATGCTAAAAGCTACTTTGGCTTAATTTTTGGGGCGCAAGCCCCTCCCCTCTTTTTATTCTTTTTTCTTTCAAATTTTAATTTCTACAAAATATCAACTTAGTTGTCTTTAACATTTTCAAAACAAACAGAAACTTAATACAAACATAAATAGCATTGAGTTGCAATGAGAACTATATTTTTAAAAATTAACGAGCCAAGCGAAGTTAAAAATAAGCATATGGTTCGTTTCAGAATTTCAGAGACGAAATTTAGAGAATTTTATAATATTTTTCATTTAGTATAGAAGATACTAAAGTAGCGGATTTTACTAAAATCTTAGAAAAAAGAATCACCAAAACAACTAAAAACATCAGAATTTTAGTATCAAAAAAGTGCGAGCTCTTAAAGAGTAACGAGCGTAGCGAAGCTAAAATAAGTAATTTAGCGACAAGATAGAGATTTTTAAAAGCAAGAAAGGTAGTGGCAAATAAAATACATGTATTTGGAATGCGAAAGCATGACGGCAAGATCGATGCCCAAATAATTAAAAACTACTCTACAAATGGACTAATACCGATACTATAATTTATTGAGACCATTGGAAAAGCCTATGATGGTTAGGTTGATTAGCGAGCAAAGACTCGTTATAGAGTAAAATATTCAAAGAATGAACTAGCTTGTTATTTTGCAGGAAGCCAACAATAAAACCACATAAAAGGTCGAGAAAATTTTTGGGATTATGTTAGATTGTCTAAATTTAAAAGAATCTTCTCTAAAGCATAGCAACACCGTAGTTACTACAGGAAGTCTAAGAGAAAGAGAGTTTTTGCTTCATTAAAAGAGCGTGAATTTGGGCTCAATAACAGTAAAAATACAAAAACTTTCTATCTTATTTTACCAAAGATGACAAGAGAGAATCCTCCTTATCTTGAGCCTAAAATTAGTTTATCATATAATGTAGTGATTTGGATGTTTTATTTGGGTGTTTAGGCTTGCAAATTTTATCAAATACTTTTTAGATAACTTTAAAAGTCAAGTAAGGATTTGTGCCTTATTTTTTGAAAAGTATAACATAAAGACCTATAGAAAGGAGATATCTCGGGATAAACCCGAGATATTTAAAATTAGAATGTGTATTTAGCTTGGAATCTTAGCTGTTTAGTTTTATCTTTTGAGTCATCTTGGTGCTTATTAATCTCATACGCATAGAAGCTTGAGAACTGAAGTTTAGCACTATAGTCATAAGTTAGTCTTGCTACATACTCTTGATATTTCTCTTTATCGCCTGAAGCAAGTTTAACTTTACCATTAGAATAATCGCCACCGACTCTAAATTTCTCAGCAAAAGTGTATCCTGCTTTCAAGAACCAGAAGTTAGCTTTACCTTCAAGAGCAGTATAGTCAAGAGCAGATTTTATCTCACCTACATCTATAAATGAACCTTGATCCTCTAGGCTTACAAAACCTTTTTCTTTGTCATGAACTTTATATCCGATATAACCAGCAGCTACATCAGCGCCAAATACTTTTGTACCAAGTTCACCTGCATAGAAATCCGTATCTTTAAAGTTTACGCCAACATTATTGTCTATATCAGCATGTGCATATTGAACTTGAGCACCGATATTTACATCATCAGTAATATTAAGACTAAAGTTTACGTCACCTATGATGAGGTTAACAGAATCAACCAAAGATGCATACCATAGTTGGAAGCTTACTGGATCATAAGAGCCGATAGCAGCTACCGCATATAGGTTGTTATTAAAGATACCAGGGGCATTAGTGTAAATAGCGCCATCGCTCTCGCCGTTATTTTCTAATGCATCAAAAGCAAATGCAGTTAGAGTCAAGCCTGTAATATCTCTATTTTCAACTCTGACGCCAGTGCCTACAGCATCATCAGTAAAGAATGAACCTATGGTTTGCTTACCTGCTGTTATTGTAGTGTTACCTACGTTATATCCAAGGTAAAATTCTTTTACGTTAAATGGACTTGTTGTATCTGTTCTATCGCTGCGTCCATCTGCATTAAAAGCAGAGCTGTCGTTAGAATTATATCTAAGTGTTAAAACACCAAAGAAATTATCGTCCAAAGCAGCCTTAAAAGAAAATTCTGATTTAAATTGGTGATGTGCAGTCGTATTATCTTTTACGCCGTTAGCTTTCTTGACAGTAACATTGTTGTATCTGTATCTAGCATATCCAGAAAGATCAACATTTTTGATCGCTTCTTCAAGTGGCGTAGCGCTCGCTACAGTTGAAAAAGCACCTAGTGCAACCAAAGCAGCTAATGAAATTTTAGCAATTTTCATTATTTTCTCCTCAAATAAGATTTAATATTGTAGAATCTTAACATAATCTAGCCTTTAATAAGCTTAAAAATTTTTATATTTTTTAGAGATATTACCGAGTGTTTACCAAAATATATTAGTAGGATTAAAATTTGTAGTGATTTTTTAAGATGCCGAGCGAGACAACTCGGCAAATTTGGTTATTTTAGGTAACTTCCTTGTGTAGGAGTAGTGGAGACATCAGAGTTTTCTTGTTCGCTTCCTTTGTATTGCAAAGCATCCTTACCCTTTAAAAAAGCAATAATCGCTCCTAGATCGCTATATTTTGTTTTGGCGGCAACTGTTTTCATCAGATTTCTCATATTTCCGCCATAATCAGAATCATTTAAATAGCCGGAAAAAGCAGCCTCTATATCCTCCGCACTTACTTTAGTTAACTTTTTGGATGTGCCATAAGCTCTTTTATTTCCATCTTCGCCGTGACAAGAAGCACAATTTTTGGCATATAGCTCGCGGCCTTTTTCTACACTATATCTTCTTTTGCTATCTACGCCGATATTTAAAAACTTGCCGCCACTATCAGTCTCAGGAGCTTTTTCATAGACATTTATACTTATGTTTTCATCTTTAGAATATTTTTCTACCAAACTTTTTAGCTCTTTTGCAAATTCACCCTTTGCCTCGAATATATAACTCGGCTCGTCTGCAGCATTTAAAGAAAAAGTCAAAAGACATGCTAAAAGCGAAAAATGCATAAATTTCATGAAAAACCTTTTTGATAAATTTAAAAATCCCAAGCAAGGGAAATTTTGCTTGGGATTATAGCATAAAACTAGCTTTTTTGATTAGAAGCTATATTTGGCTTCAAATCTTATGCGGTCGTGTTTATTTTTATGATCTCCATCTTTTTCTTTAGCCGCTGCATAGAATGTAGAGAAATTAAGCTTTTTGCTGTAAGCATAGCTACCGCCGACGTTCCACTCATCTCTATCAACTCTCTTATTGTATCTATAGCTATAGCCCTTACCGTCTATATAGTTAGCATACAAGCCAAACTCGTTAAATTTATATGACGCTCCAACAAACCAATAGTCGTTTTTGTCTTTGATATTGTTGTAGTATTGAGCGCTACCGTTCATTACAGAGTTAAGTAATTTGCCCGGATTGATTAACTTGCCGTTATCTTCAACAGTTACGAAAGATTTTTTATCGTCTTTAGCCTTATAGTAGATATAACCTGCATTTAAACCGACTCCGGCAAATCCTACATCGCCTTTAGCTGCAAAGAAATTTGCATCACCAAAGTTATTGTCGTCTGACTCATTGTGAACATATTGTGCTTGTAAGCCTAGTTTTACTGCATCTAGGTCAAATTTCAAAGCCGCATCAGCTGCAAATAAATTTGCGGTATCCTCAAGATATGCCCACCAAGCTTTAAAGTTTACAGGATCATAGCTTCCCATTGCACCCACGCCATAGTAGTTAAGGCTTTTTGATCCTGCTAAGCCTGATAGTAGTCGACCGTCATAGTCAATGCTATCGGTTTCAAGTGCGTCAAAAGCAACACCAACCAAAGTAAGACCTGATATATCAGTGTTTTGTACTCTTAAGCCAGTTCCTACCAAATCATCGTCAAAATATGTTTTAACAAATTGCTTGCCAGCTGTTATTGTAGTATTATTTATGTTGTAGCCAAGATAAAATTCTCTTACACCAAATGAGCTTGTAGTATTGGTGGTATCGCCATTAAATCCAGAACCGTCACTTGCTACGTATCTTAGACCCAAAACACCAAAGAAGTTATCGTCAAGAGCAGCCTTAAAAGTACCTACAAATCTGAAGTTATGATTTGCATTATTTTTATTGAATGCGCCTGGCATACCATTCCAGCGGACTTTATTGTGAGTATATCTATATCTTGCAAATCCAGAAAAATCTACATCTTTAATAGCTTCTTCAAGCGGAGTAGCATTTAAAGTAGAGAAAGCGCCTAGCGCAACCAAAGCAGCTAAAGAAATTTTAGCGAGTTTCATAAGTTCTCCTTTATAAAAGTTTTATAGTCATAATTTTAGCACAAAATCGGTCGTGGTAAGCTTAATGCAAAAATTTAACATAAATAATCATAAAACACGAATATATCAAGCTGTTATAAGGCTATTTTTGATACTTAATATTATTAAAATAAGAATACTACCAACAAAGCTTAAATATGAAAGCTTAATTTCAAGGATTTTTGCGAGATAATAAAGATAAAAAAGGGGACGCACATCCCCTTCTTAAAAGGAGTTCTAACTTTGATTGCTTGTGAGAATTATAAAATATTTCGGTAAATCAACGGCTAATCAAAGCTGATATTTTCACTTTTTGGAACTTCGATTAGAATTTTTTTGTTGCTTTCTTGCTGCTGCGAGCTTTTTGTAGAGCTTGGACTTTTAAATTTCGATGCTTTTTTTGCTTTATGCATAACGTGATGCGCTCCGCTTTTTATAAGTAGCATCTCCGTAACGAGACCGCCCGAAACGCTCACATAAACTGTATCTCCGCTAGAAAAGTAAAATTTGTCCGCACAGTACTTGCCGCTAGGCAGCTTGCCGTTTGATACGCCGATTGATTTTATATCGTAGCAGTACCTGCCACCATCATAGGTTACGCTTGATATCACGCCGCGTAAAGAGCCTTTAACCGGCGCAGGTTTTTGTACGATTGGTTTTTGGATGATTTTTGGTGGCGGTTTTTGCTCAAAAAAAGCGCAACCACTAAAAACCAGAAAAACGACAGCTAAATTTAAAAACTTAAGCCTGAACACTGAGCACGTTCCCACCGAGTTCGGATATTCTTTTATCTACGGCTTGCGTTGCCTTTTCTATCGTTTTTTGCGAAATTTCAGGTAGCTCGCCGCCCCAAATTTTCTCAGCCTCTTTAAAGCCCCTTAGCATACCTTCTTTTCCGGCTTCTAGCTTTTGCAAGTCGTCTCCTGCGGCGCTAATGATAAAATTTGAAATCCTATCAGCAGTATTTGCGATACCGAAAAATCCATTATCGCTCACTAGATCGCTGGCTTCACTTTGGCTTAGTTGAGTTATAGGCTTGCCTTCATAGCCGATAGATTTAAAGTCAACGCCCGATAAGATATCGTTTAGAGAATTTATGCTTTTGCTTTGAGTGCCGAAAATGTCGCTAAATTTTGCAGAACCGTTAAAGGCCGAAACTTGAGATAAGAAATTTGAGCTCGCATTTGAGTCCACCCTAGCCTGAAAATGCGACAAATAGCTATTTGTTAGCTGCTTTACGTCGATATTTGCATAGGCTTCTTGCATTCTTTTGATATTTTCGTTTTGATCTACGCTTGCCGTGTTTTGGACGTTCTGCACATCATAGCGAGGTTGCGGGATGTAGGGATTTTGGCTTAAACCGTTGATGCTTTGCATGTTTTATCCTTTAAATTTTATTTTGTATTATATATCGTCAAATTTAGGATAAAGTTAACGGGTAAAAAATTATTTTATCCTATCGCCGACGTGGCCATTATATACGATGTCCTTGGCGTCGATGTTTTCGTCGAGTAAAATTTCGCTTATCTTGCCGCTTTTTTTAATGCTTTCGATATCTTGTTGCAAATCCTCTTGATAGCTGTATATCATCGCGGCTCCTGAGGCGCCCTCTACACCCTCTAACGCCTTAAAGAGCTCTATCTCGCCGTCTAAATTTTCAGCGCTCATTACGACTACGATCTTGCCATCTTGCGCAGCGATGACCTCGCAGCCTTTTACTTGCTCGATTCTTTTAGCTACTTCGGTAGCTTCGTTTCCGTCTTTTGTATATACTATCGCACTTGATATGTTCATTTTACTCTCCAAAATTTAACCTCTTTTTCGTACGCGACGCTGATTAGCCTGCCGCTATCGGAGAGGTAAATTTCATTTAAAATTTGCTGTCCGGTTTTTACGGTCGCGAGTTTTATTTTGCTTGCGATGTCGTAGACTAGGATATCGCTCTCTTCGCCGTTCATATAGGCTAGAGTTTTGGCATCGTCGCTAAGCCCCGTCGCATAAACGATAAAATCAGACTTAAAATAGCTCATCGAGCCGTTAAAAACGCCTGCTTGTTTGTCGATACAGCCCACGGCTACGACGTCATTTTTGTAGTCGATGTCGTACATATTGTCTTTAAAGAAATTTAGCGTTTGCTCGGTTTGGCGAGTTTTTAGATTGTAGATATAAATTACGCCGCTTTCGGCTCCGATAGCGATTTTATCGCGGGTTTTGTTGATCTCAAAATCCACGTAAAGCGCGATGGAAAATTTATGTTTAAAGACCGCTTTTTTGCTCTCTAGGTCAATGTAGTAAATTTCATTGCCAAAATCCGATACAACCGCCGTTTTTTCATCTATAAAAAATGCTTTTTTAGCGGATTTGTTAGATAGGTGCATATTGCTAACCTCGCTCCAGCCGTCGTTTTCTTTTTTAAAAACGTACAAATAGCGCTCGTTGTAGTCCATCTCGGTTAAAACCAAAAGCATATCGCCTAGACGGTCGATACTAAAAATTTTTGCAGGCTCTTCGTCGCTAAAGTGCGTTTTGACCGTGCGAAATTTGATCGGCTCTAAAAATTTATCCGCCTTTATATCGTAGATATCAAGCTCGCTACCGTCCGTGCCCAGATATAAAATTTCATCTATCAAATTTGAGCTTATCACATTTGCGCCGGCTTTTATGACTTTATTGGGTTGCGAGATCTCAAGCGGTGCCGCCGCCAAATTTGCGGTCAAATTTAAGCAAAAAATCGCCGTAAAAAATAAAATAAATTTTCTCATAATGCCTCCATTTTGATACTATTCGCGAAGCAAACTTCCATACACTGCGCGCAGCCCGTGCATTTTTGATTTACACTCGGACGAAAAACGCCTAAAAAATCGATCGCTCTAAATTTGCAAACGTCCTGGCAACTACAGCAAATCGTGCCGTTCCACGCAAGACAGCTATGCACGTCGATAAAAATTTTAGCTTCTATAGTAGCCGCGAATTTTAAATTTAAAACCTCTCGTCCCGTCTCCTCGCAAGCGAGCGCACACTCTTTACAAAAATTACAACCCAAGGACTTAAATTTAAAATTTACTCTTTCATTTTCAAAGCTTAAAAGCTCTCTATCACAAGCGCTAACGCAAGGCGCGTCGCAATCAGCGCAGTTAAATTCTCCGCAAAAATAAGGCGGAGCGATAAATTTTTGAGCGGTTTTGCCGCCCAAAAATTTAGTAAATAGCTCGCGTCTGGATACGCTCACCTAACGCCTTCGTTTAGTACGTCTAATAGATTGGAATGCTGAGATGAGTTAGCATCGCGGTACTCCGGCTTAAAGTTATTTTTAAACTTAGCCTCTACGTTCGCCTGCGGTACGTGGCAAACGGTACAGTTGAAGCGGTCGTCGCTAAGCTTACCGTCGAGGTCTTTTTTGTTCCTTATGCTATAAAGGTGCGATTTAGGGATCGCGGTCGCACCGACGTCTTTTGCGACTTCAGGCATATGACATGTAACGCACATATTATTATCCGCAGTTATCGGTATCAAACCCTCTAAATCATGAGGTATCATCGGCGGTGCGTTTTCAAAAGAGCGCTCATATCTTTGCGCTTCGCCTGCGGCAGGTTTCGTCCAGTTGATATCGGCTAGCTTTACCTCTTCTTCGTCCATAACGTCGTTAGCCGAACGCAAGATATTTAGATCCTTTGCTTCTTTGCTATCGGATGATTTTGATTTATTTTTTTGCTCTACTTTTTGAGTTTGTACGGAGCTAGAGGATTTTTGTTCTTCTTTAGCTTCGACGTATCCCGAAAATACGAGGACGGCGCACGCCAATCCCGCCAAAATTCTCGCCTTCATTGATTTTTCTCCTTTAGTAAATTTCTAATGTTAAATTTGAGCGCGTCATCGTCGCAAACGTCTATACAGCGTCCGCAGCTGATGCACTCGCTCGAGGTTATAAACCCGCTTTGCTTGCCGATAATGCCGAGCACTTGGTTTTCCGGGCAGATTAGCTTGCATTTCATGCAGTTAGTACAGCTAGCCGCGTCGTGCTTTACTCTGATAAGGGCAAATTTGCCGGCTATCGCGTAAAAAGCGCCCAGCGGACAAAGCTTTGAGCAGACTAATCTATCGCCGATAAACGCGTCTATCGCAAACACGCCAAATGCCACGAATAGCCACAGCGTGCCGCCGTAGATGACGCCGCGCTGAATGATGCCGATAAAGCTAACGCCCTCAAACGCCGGAGCTGAAGTGACTAGCGAGATAAAAAGCGTAAATCCTAAAACGTAATATCTAGCGCTTCGCGTGAAATTTACGAATTTTTTATCTTTATCGTAGCTAAGCTTTACTCTGACCCAGCGAGCGGTTTCGGTGATGATGTTTACCGGGCAAACCCAGCTGCAAAAGGCGCGCGGAGCGACAATCGCGTAAAAAGCAAACACGATAGCAGCTCCCACAAGCGCACCCGAAGCGATACTAAAACTAGCTAAATATAGCTGCAAAACGGCAAACGGATCGCTAAGAGGAACGACTCCGAAAAGCAAAGACGAACTGAGATTGCCTTGTAAAATTTTAACTCCGTAGTAGTTGCTCGCAAAAAACAGCCCTAGGATCAAAATTTGACTTATCCTTCTTAAAATCAAAAATTTCATAGCAAATCTCCGCTATTTAGATAGTCGTTTAGCTTTTTCTCGTCGGTTTTAAACTCTTTTGGCTCAGCATCTTTTAGCTTTTTATCCGCGCCCTCGACCCAGCCTTTTACGTACTGTTCGTTGCTAGAGCCCAGTCCGATCTCGCGCGGAAGCACGAAGATAGAAGCCTTCGGCGTCACGCAAACTTGCTCGCACATGCCGCAGCCCGTGCAGTAGTCGGCGTCCACGACCGGTTTAAAAAATGCGTGCTTTTGCGTGCGTTCGTTGCGGACGTACTCAAGCCTTAGCGCTTTATCTATCAAAGGACAGGCGCGGTAACAAGCGTCACAGCGAAGCCCCTCGTAAGCGATGCAGAAATTTGGATCCAGCACCGCGATACCCATCTGCGCTTTGTTTATATTTAGCTTGCCGTTATCCTCGCTCACTAGCTTCGTATCTAGCGCGCCGGTCGGACAAGCGACCGTGCACGGGATATCCGGACACATATAGCAAGGGATATTTCGCGGGGTAAAAAACGGAGTGCCGTAAGGCAATCCGTCGTCTAAATCCGCAAGCTTAAGCGTATCCCAAGGACAGGCTTCTACGCAAAGCCCGCAGCGTATGCACTCGCTAAGGAAATTTTTTTCCTTTAAAGCGCCCGGCGGCCTGATGAGTAGAGTTTGGGCTTTAGCCGTCGTTTGCGTACTCCAGATAAAGCCGCCTGCGAGAACCAAACTAATCGCTTTTAACCCAAATTTTAAAGCCTCTCTTCTATTTTGCATTATTAAGCCTTGTAAATTTTAACCGCGCATTTTTTATAGTCGGTCTCTTTTGAGATCGGGCAAGTCGCATCTAAGCAGACTTTGTTGATATATACGTTTTCATCGAAAAACGGCACGTACACTAGGCCCGAAGGAGTTTTGTTTCGTCCGCGCAGATCGATTCTTGCTTTTACCTTACCGCGGCGAGACTCGACCCAAACTACGTCGTTATGCTGTAAATTTAGCTTTTGCGCGTCGCCTTCGTGCATGTAGCAAAGCGCTTCAGGTACGGCGCGGTAAAGCTCAGGAACGCGCATAGTCATAGTGCCTGTGTGCCAGTGCTCCAAGACGCGGCCCGTGCATAGCCAGAAAGGATACGTAGTATCAGGCATCTCGCACGGATCCATATAAGGACGGAAGAAAATTTTGGCCTTATTAGCGATAGAAAATTTCTCGTCTCCGCTAGTTACTTTGGTCAAATCGCCTTTTTGCAACTTGGCTTTTTTATTGCCGTAGAATGCAAACTGCTTGCCGTCTTCGGCGTATTTTTTGGCATACGGATCGTATTTGGCGTTAAATCTCCACTGAGTTTCTTTACCGTCTACGACGGGCCACCTTAGTCCGCGCACTTTGTGATAGGTATCAAAGTCCGCCAGATCGTGTCCGTGACCCGAGCCAAATTTGCGGTAGTCTTCCCAAAGATATTTTTGGATGAAAAATCCGTATCCCTCAAACACCTTGCCGTCTGAGCCGACTACTTTTCTGCTGTCGCCAAAAACTTCAGAGTTATCAAAATCTTCCATTACCGAGTCTTTTGCAGGATAACTCTTAGCCTCTTCGTTTGCAAAAAGCACGTCAAATAGCGTATCTTCTTCGCTATAACCCATGGCTTTTGCCTCGTCTAGCACGCTTGGGAGCGTTAGCTTATCGTCCACTTTTTGTTCGCCCCAGACCTCTTTTAGCTTAAAGCGCTTAGCAAATTCCAGCATTTGCCACGTGTCGCTCATCGCTTCGCCTACCGGAAGGACTTGCTGACGCCAGTGCTGCGTTCGGCGCTCGGCATTACCGTACGCGCCCCATTTTTCGTAAATCATCGCAGTAGGCAAGATTAGATCGGCAACCTTAGCCGAGATGCCCGGATACGGATCTGAGACGATGATAAAGTTATCCATCTCGCGAGCGGCTTTGATCCAGTGGTTTGCGTTTGCGGTGTTTTGCCACGGGTTATTTACCTGTACCCACGCCCATTTCATCTTTCCGTCTTCCATATCGCGCATCATTTTTACGTAGTGGGAGGCTACTTTCGGATTTAGCGTGTTTTTAGGCAGTTTCCAAATTTTCTCGCTTATTTCGCGGTGTTCGGCGTTATCTACGACCATATCCGCAGGCAAGCGGTGGACGAAAGTACCGACCTCGCGAGCCGTTCCGCAGGCGCTTGGTTGTCCGGTTAGCGAGAAAGCGCCCTCACCCGGTTTTGCGTGTTTGCCAAGTAGCATATGCACCATATAGGCTTGCTCGTTTACCCAAGTGCCGCGTTGGTGCTGGTTAAAGCCCATAGTCCAAAAGCTAACCACTTTTCTGCCTTTTTCGATGTACCAGTCGGCTAGTTGCTTTAGCTTTTTCTTAAATTCTTCCATATCCTCGTTCGGATCGCCTTTTATTAGCGGAGCGGAGAAATCAAGCGTATAGGGCTTAAGCGCTTCTTTAAATTCCTCAAACGTGATTTGCCAGTGCTTGCCCGCGGTAGCCGTATTTTTATTTTCCATCACGTCGCCCTCTTTATAGCCTAGATAGCCCAGAGTCACGCCTTCGTTTTTGCTTAGTTTCTTATGAAGCTCCGTCTCTACGACGTCTTTTTCGTTTGAGTAGTTGGGGTGGTTTGGATTATTTCTAAGCCCATAACCGATATCGGCAGGTCCCGTCGCAAATACGCAGTGGCTATTTACGTAGTCCCAGTCGATGGCTTCGGGATGATTATAAACGATCTCGTGAGCGATGTAGTTCCAGATAGCGACGTCTGACGAAGGAGCGAATAAAATTTCCATATCGGCTATATTTGAGGTTCTAGTCGAATAAGTAGAAATATTTACGATTTTTACGCGTTCGGGATTGCTTAGCTTTTTATCGCTTACGCGCGCCCAAAGTATCGGGTGCATCTCGGCCATATTAGCGCCCCAAGCCACGATAGTATCGGTTAGCTCTATGTCGTCGTAGCAGCCCGCAGGCTCGTCGATACCGAAAGTCTGCATAAATCCGGTAACCGCGCTAGCCATACAGTGTCGAGCATTCGGGTCTATGGAGTTGCTTCTGATACCCGCTTTCCATAGCTTAACCGCCGCATAACCCTCTAAAATAGTGTATTGACCCGAGCCGAAAACGCAGGCTGAATGCACGCCGTTTTTAGCCATGGTTTCTTTATATTTTTCAGCCATGATATCAAAGGCTTTTTCCCAGCTAATAGGCTTAAATTTGCCTTTTTTATCAAATTCGCCCTTTTCGTTCACGCGCAAAAGCGGCTGAGTGATGCGGTCCGCGCCGTACATGATCTTGGCGTTAAAGTAGCCTTTGATGCAGTTTAGGCCGCGGTTTACTGGTGCTTCAGGGTCGCCCTTCACTGCTACGATTTTACCCTCTTTGGTTGCGATCATTACGCCGCAGCCAGTTCCGCAGAACCTACATGCAGCCTTATCCCAGCGCCAGCCCTTTTCAGCTGCGTTTTGCGCAGCTGCCATAGAGCTAGGCAGCGCTATACCGGCACTCGCGCAAGCAGCCGAAGCGGCGGCGCTTTTTATAAAATCTCGTCGATCCATTTTATCTCCTCGTTTATTTTTTAAGATAGTTCTTAAAAATCAGGTGGATATTAACCGTTACAACCTAAATTTAAGTTGATTAAAAACAATTAGTTCTTTAGCAATATTTGGCATTCAAATTAAGACCAAAATTATCTTTATTTTGCCTATTTTAGGGGTAAAGCTTAAAATTACGAATAAATATATTTTTTTATATTTAATAAATTTGATATTCTTTTTGATAACAAAACCCATAATATTTCAGAAACTATTTATAAAATACAAATTTAACGTGTAAAATCGTAACATTTTTTCATTGTAAATATAAAGCTATATATCAAGTATAAAAATAGTGGTCTATTTTTAAATTTAACCTTTTAAAAGCGCTAATTTTAGGCTAAATTATCATAGGTATAAAATTGATTAAAACTCAAGACCGTATAGCTCATAAATTGTAAATTTGATCAAATTTGAGCTATATATTTAAGTTTTATTTTTAATTTTTAAAATACAAATATAAATTAAATTTTACCTTTTATATTATGTAGCTTTTAGTAATACCCGTATCTTTAAAGTGCAAATTAAGAAACGCGCTGTAAAATTTGCTCAAATTTAGACAAGGATAAAAAATGCCGCGACCGACGAATAAAATAGACTTACTAAGCGCTTCAGAGACAAATTTTAAAAAGCTTTTATCGCTAGTTGAGAGCATGAATGAGGCAGAGCAAGAGGCCAAATTTGACTTCGAAGATAGAGATAAATGCGTCCGAGACGTGCTCGCGCACCTTTACGAGTGGCACTTACTTTTGATAAATTTTATCCAAAAGAACCTAAGCGGTGAGCGGGCTTCGTTTTTGCCGCAGCCGTACAACTGGAAAACCTACCCGCAGATGAATGTGCAAATTTGGCGCAAGCACCAAGCTACGCCGCTTTACGAGGCTAAAACTCTACTAGCACAAACACACGAAAAAGCAACGGCGCTTACGGCAAATTTTAGCGACGAGGAGCTTTTTGCGCGCAGATATTTTAACTTCACGGGCAATCTAAACCTCGCCGCCTACGTCACCGGCAGCACCTCATCACACTATGACTGGGCGATAAAAAAGATAAGAAAACACAAAAGAAGTCTAAAAACTAGCTTGTGATTTGCTGCTTTACGGATCAAATTTGACTGCGTCAAATTTATCCAACCAGATCATAAATCGCAAATTTATCCAAAAAGATCAAATTTACGGATTTTATTCACTATCGGCATCAAATTTATGCAGGTTTGGTAGGCCAAATTTACACCCCAGACGCAAAAATCAAATAAAAAGAAGTATCGGACGCGTCAAATTTGCGTCCGCATTAAAGTAGCTAGTTTAGAAGGTTAAATTTATATCCGAGTTGTAGCCAAAGCTCGTTGTTATCGGTCTTTCTAACGGCTCCTCTAGTATCAAAGTTCTTTCTCTCAAGCGCCGTGTACGTGACGCTTGCGCTTAGCCCTTTGACCCACGGTATATCGTAGCTTGCCTGAGCCGCCCAGCCCTTGACGTTCATGTGCGTATTAGCTGCGGTCGGACCTGCGTTACGATGCGGGGCGTCTTGCCTACCTTTTACTAGATGTAGTTTTGCTTTTAGGCCTTCGGCGCCTACTTCTTTAAAGTCGTATTCAAACAAAAGTTTATGCGTATTCATACCCGCATATCCCGTAAATACGAAAGGGCCGCGAATAGGAAGCAGCGTGTATGAGCCAGGGCCGTTACCTAGACCAAACGCCAAAGCGTCGTTGTCGCCGACGGTCGTATAGGCATAAGACGCGCTAAATCCTACAAAATCATAAATGCCCGCTCTTAGACCGATCATATTTCCGTCGTAGTTTAGATCTTCTAAGCCTCTTGTAGTGCGAGAGCCCTTATACATCGCGTCAAATCCGAGCTTAAAGTCGCCGACGGGTACTTTGTAGTTAGCCTCGGCTAGGTAGAAGTTTATATCGCCTTGCAAAGCGCCGCGCCTAAGATCGGTCACTCTAGCGTATGCGCCGGTTAGTTTTAGATTCGGGATGCTTTGATTTATGACCGCGCCGGTAAAGATATTATCAAACTCATACGCCACAGGCCCCATGCCGCCGACGATTACTCTATCTTTAAAGTGCGGAGCGCGCCCCTCTTTGCCGCCGGTTACGACGGCGCTTCTGCCTTGAAATTTATAATACCAGCCGCCGATCAAGGTTGTGTTTGGGATGTCTTTATTTACGATCGTTAGACCCTCAAACGCCTCTTTAAACGCGCGAGTCGGATTGCCTGCTACTAGCGGAGTGTTTACGTATTGACGGCCAAATTTTATATCAGTCTGGCCTATGCCGTAGCCTAGATATGCTTCGGACATTACCGCGCCCTGCGTTCTCCACTCTTTGTCATATAGAGTGCCACTTTTTCTCATGCTGTTAAACGGCAAGAAGTTGCCCTGCCCCGTAACGCCGAGCCTAAAGCCGTAAAACGGATCAGTCACGTATCCAAGCTCAAGCTGTATAGACGTCAGCTGCTCGTCGTGTATCGGCGCGCGTTCGTCTTTTTGATCGACGTAGGTGGCTTGGATCTTGCCAGATAGTTTTCCTTTGGTAAACGCCTCTCCAAAGGTGTCGGCTGCGTTTGCGGCGCCTAAAAAGCCAAGCGCCAAAACGGCGGCTAAACTTAGTTTTGCTAGTTTCATAAAAACTCCTTGGTTAAATTTAGCAAATTTACGTCCCGCAAATTTAATGCGGAACATTAATTTTTATATTTAAGGATTATAGCACAGAAAATAATAAAATCCGTGTTAGATTTGTGATATTTGCTAAAAATATCGCCGATTTTAGGCAAATTTACACGACGGCGCGCTCTTTAAGCAATGTATAAAGCTTGATCGTCGAGATAAAAAACGTCACGATCGCAGGCCCCAAGATAAGTCCCCAAAAGCCAAACGTCGAGATGCCCGCTATCATCGAGAAAAATAGCAGTAGCTCATTGATCTTGGTCGGGATTTTTACGAGCCTGTCGTTGATAAATTTAATCACGATCGGCTTTAAAAAGGTATCTGCGACGATGGAGATCACGACGATAGTATAGACGGCGATGACGATCGCGGCCGCGGTGTTGCCGTTAGCAAACTCGTAAAGGCTAATCGGCCCCCACGCGAGCAAGCCGCCAACGACCGGGACAAGCGAAGTAAAGGCAAAGAGTATGCCCATCAAAAAGCCGTTGTAGCCGTACGAAATCGTGATGATAGCAAAGAGGCAACCCTGCAAAATCGCGTTTAAAACGATAGAGTAAAGCACGACGCTCATGACGTTGGCCACTTCGCTGAGGATAAACTCGCTCTCGCTCTCCTTCATCGGAAGCGCGCTTTTTAGGTAGCCAACAAGCTCGCTACCATAAAGCACCGCAAAAAAGAAAAACACGAGGATAAAGATCATGTCGAAAAGAAAGTTCACGCTTGATTTGCCGATACCGCCAAGGCTAGAAAGCACGTTGGTGGAAATAGCTTTAACGTCGATGTCTACGATCATCTCTTTGATTTTAGGCTCTAGAAATTTGATCGGTTCGGGTAGCTGAAAATTTCCGCTTTGAAAATAATCTAGCGTATTTGTTACGTAGCCCGTGTTAAAGCTCGCCGCGTGTTTAGCCAGCTCGATCACGGCGTACAAAAGCGGTGCGATAAATAGCGAAAACAGCGCTAGCGTCGTAAGCGCGGCCGAGAGCGTCTTTTTGCCCTTGGTTAGCTGTAAAAATTTGACGTTTACGTTTGAGGTGGCGACGGCTAGCAAGGCTGCGATAAAGATATTTAGCAAAAATGGCTTAAAAAGGTACACGACCAGCGCCAACGCACAAAGAGCGAAGATACCAAAAAACACTCGATTATTCATTTTTTTCCTTTGAGGGGCTTATTATATCAGATTTTGTAGGGTTTTGCGGACGGGCAGGCGGCGTCGGCGGCTTTAGCGCGACCGGGTAAATCAGGCGTAAATTTAGATGCTCGCGGGACAGCGGCGGACATCTAAGCGCATACGGCAAATTTAACGCTATTTTTGGGCAGATCTGGCAAGCTTAAGGGAAAAATTAGGAGGCAAATTTGAATGAAAGATTAATTGATTTTTAAGGGGGGGGGGGGGGGTAGAATGCCTTTGTATTTAATTTAAAGGAGATTAATGATTGATTTTTATCCGTTTTACAAAGAGAATATCGTGCTTTACGACGTAGACGATTTCATCGTTGCCTTAGGCTACGGCTCGAAATTCGGCGGCTGGCGCATAGGCATGAGGTGGAAAAGCTCTATGGAGGGCAAAAATGGCTATCCCGTTACTAGAAACGGCGATCCTTGCTACTTCTTGCTATCAAACAATCTATGCAAGGAGTTTTTAGGGGCTTTACTCGACGGCTCGCCAAATGACGAGAAAATAAAAAATGCTATCGAAATATTAAAAGGAGAAAACAAATGACGAAGCTAAGTTTAGCGTTAGCTGCGACGATACTCATAGGCTGCGGCAGCGAAGGAGCAAAGGCGGCAGATAAAGCCCCGTTTGAAATCAAAACCGATTCTAGAGGACTGATGACGATAACTTCTCTAGAAGACGGTCTTAAGATATATAGTATAATCGTAAATAGAGGAAATTGTGAAGTGAGTTGGTGGGTGGAAGATAATAAAAATCGAGTTAATTTTAAAACCGGCAAGGGCAGTGGTAATCCAAATGGCGGTAGTAATGTATATGTACGGTCTGGAACCGAAATAATCGAAACTATTCCAATGAAAGATTTTTACGATAAATACGGCACCGATAAAGCGCTTGGGCTTAATTTCGGTGAAAAAGATACTGTGAACGCATTTTGCAACCCTTTAGAGGCACAAGTTGATACAGATAAAGGCTCTTGGACTTTTAGTTTTAGATAAAATTTCAAATTTCGGCGCTTTGGGTTTTTGCTCTCGCGCCGAAATTTACCGCTATCGCCGCCTAGCTCGAACCGCAAACAAAATCAAATTCGTCGTGCGGTTTTTTACGTGAAATTTTAATGAAACAACCACTTGCATTTTCAAAATAACAAACAAAAACCAAACTTCGCAATTAACTCAAATTTACGTTTCCTTGCCTTAAATTTAAACTTAGGTATCGCAGGTTTTCGCATTTTACGGCTCGCTTCCGCTAAAAACCACGACGGCGGTCAAATTTACCCGCATCTTTAAAACTTAACCAAGTCAGCGACCCGCAAATTTGACCTGCGCGTAAACGACGACAAATTTTTACATTCGTCAAATTTAAACCCAAGATAATTTCCCGAGCAAAAAGCAACTAAAATTTGGCGATTAAATTTTACGAGAGAGCCGAATTTACCTCACTCCTCAAACAGCCCCTTTTGCGTATCCCCGTCAAATTTGAGCTTAAACACCTCATAGGCTTTGGCGCTAGCTAGCCTGCCTTTGGCGGTACGCTCGATGTAGCCGTTAGCGAGCAGGTAGGGCTCTATCACGTCCTCGACCGTGCCCTCGTCCTCGCTTAGAGCCGCTGCGATCGTGCTTAGACCCATCGGACGGCGTTTGGCGGCGAGCAGGATCTCTAGATACTTGATATCCATCTCGTCAAAGCCTATGTCGTTTACGCCAAGAGCGTCCAGAGCCTCTTTGGCGCGAGGTTGCGAGATGATCGCTTCGTCGTTTACCTCGGCAAAGTCGCGTATGCGCTTTAGTAGTCGTAGCGCGATCCTGGGCGTAGCGCGCGAGCGAGTGGCGACCTCGAGAGCGGCGGCCTTTTCGCACTCCTTGCCGAGCTTTACCGAGGCGATCTGCACGATACGAGCCAGCTCCTCTCTGGTATAAAACTGCAGTCTAAAATCCATGCCAAATCTATCTCGCAGGGGTGCTGAAATCATACCCGCGCGCGTCGTAGCGCCGATGAGCGTAAATT
>CAUPZP010000012.1:0-47430 GCA_963516105.1 uncultured Campylobacter sp. | reverse complement strand
AAATCTACGAAAAGAAAGCCGCAATCAAAAAAGAAGAGATAAAAAAGGCTTATTTCGGGGAGGATTACGTAGCGCCGAAAGTGGAAAATAAAGAAGGCAATGCCACCGAAAAGTAGGCTAAAATGAAGAAAATTTTGCTCGTTAGCGACGACGCCCAGATGCAGCTAAACCTCAACGCCGCGCTTTACCGCTTTAACATCCGCATAGTTCGCTTTGAAAATTTAAGCGAGCTAAAAGAGGATTATTATAGCGGCAACCGCTACATCTTTTACGTCATCGACGTAAAGACGAAGGATCTGGCAAATTTCGACTCGGTCAAATTTCTGCGAGATAACGGGAGTCTAACTCCCGTTATGATCCTTATAGATAAGGCCATCCCCGCGCTTTATAAGAAAATTTACTACGCCAAATACGACGACTTTATGGTTAAGCCGTTTTTGCCCGAGGAGTTTTTGTTCCGGGTATTTAGAAACTGCCGAATTTTGCTAGGAAGCAAATTTGAGCTAAAAAACGGCGCCGTCTACGACAAAAACAGCCTTACTCTGCACATAAACGGCACAAATATAATGCTCGGTAAAAAAGAGGGATTATTTTTAGAAATTTTAGCTAAAAACGCCCCGCACGTAGTAACGATCCAAGAGCTTGAGTGGAGTATCTATAAGGACGAAGAGGTATCGTCCGATCGCCTGCGCTCGCTCGTGCGCCAACTACGCGCAAAGCTGCCCTTTGAGCTAATCAAAACCGTGCGCAGTATCGGCTATAGCATAGACGGGTAAATGCGCCCGTCTTTTGCGCTAAATTTAGCCCGCTAAATTTACGCCGCCGCATAAAACGAAAGCGCGGATTCCTCCTTTTTGAGTTATAATTGCGATAGATTATCATAAAGGAGAGGCTATGCAAGCAAAAAAAGTCAAATTTAACGACGCGATTTCAGAGACGCTGTTTATAAATTTGTATTTTCGCGCGCTGGATAACGACGAGCCCGACCCGATCCTAGGCGATCCCTTTTCGCACCCTGTTATGCAGCGTATAGATTATGATTTCGCTAAATTTAAAGGCGGCAAATTTAGCAAAACCGGCACCGTGATTAGAGCGCGGTTTTTCGATGACGAGATTTTAGATTTCGCTCGCAAAAACGCGGGCGAAAAGCTAGTCGTAGTCCAGATCGGAGCTGGGCTTGATACGCGTCCGCTAAGGCTTGAAAAGCAGCTACCGGGCGCTTTGTTTTACGACCTTGATTTACCGGACGTCATAGACCTTCGCGATGAGCTAGTGCCAAAATCCGCGCTCAATTTTAGCCTAAAAGCCTCGATGTTTGAGACCGCGTGGATGGACGAGCTGCGCGCGCGGCACGATGGAGCGAAGTTTATCTTCGTGCTAGAAGGCGTGGCGATGTATTTTAGCGAGCCCGAAATTTCTACGTTTATGCGAAATTTGGCGCAGAGATTTAGCGGCGTAGTTATGCTTGATTTGCTCAGTCGTTTCGCCGCTAGCATAGAGCCTAAAAGGCACGACGTACTGCGCTATATCGCAAATCCGCCTAAATTTAAACTCGGCATCGACGACGAGAGGTCGCTTGAAGCGTGGGACGAGCGCATTAAGCTTTTAAAAACGGGCGTGATGATGGATATAAGGCCTGAAAAATGGTGCCTCGCGGCGAAAATTTTCCGTATTTTTAGCAAGATCAAAAACTCGTGCAAGATGTGCGTCTACGGGCTAAATTTAAGCTAAATTTGCACTCGGCGGTCAAATTTGCCGCGAATTTGAATCTTAGAGCGGGCTAGGCGTTTATGCGGATTTTACGTAGTAAATTTCAGCTTGTCTGCTGCGCGCGTATCGGCATTTTAGATATTTACGGCGCGGTTTAAATGGCGCGCGAACGAACGCGGCGAGGTTTAAATTTCGCTCCGAGTTTAACTGCGCCCGCTAGTTTGCAAGCACTCGAAATTTGCCGCAAAAGAAACGCCAGGCTAAATTCGCGCGGGTTTTATCAGGCGTTTGATTTACGCGGTAACCGCCCGTAAGGCCGCGCGGCTTGATTAAATTTACCTAGATTTCGCGCCGCCGCCGCGCTATAAAGCTAAAATTTAAAATAAGCCGTTTTGGGTATAATTTTCAAAAATTTCGGAGCGGTAAAATGGACAGAAAAGAGCTTCTAGGCGGCATAAAACGCATCGTCGTAAAAATCGGCACCTCGACGCTAGCAAACGCGGACGGCTCGCTAAACGAGGACAAAATCAAACAAATCGTGGCAAATTTAAGCGAATTAAACGAAAACGCCGAAGTGGTCTTTGTTACCTCGGGCGCCGTGGGTGCGGGCATGGGACAGATGAAACTCGCGCACAAGCCAAAATCCATCGTCGAAAAGCAAGCGCTCGCGGCCATCGGGCAGGTCTCGCTCATCCATCTTTATCAAATTTTATTTTGGGCGCACGGCAAAACGATCGCGCAGCTACTGCTAACTAAGGACGATTTTAGCGACCGCCGCCGCTACCTAAATATGCGTAGCGTCCTGCGCTCCTTGCTTGCCAAAAAAATCATCCCCGTCATCAACGAAAACGACCCCGTCGTGGGCGAGGGTATCAAAGGCGTAAAAGTCGGCGACAACGACACGCTAAGCGCGCTGGTTGCGGGACTAATCGAGGCTGATTTGCTAGTGATTTTGACCGATATCGACGGGTTATACGATAAAAATCCAAGCGTTTTTGCGGACGCTAAATTTATAAATTTGGTCGAAAATTTAGATGATAGCATTAGAGCGGCTGCGGGCGCGGAGGGCAGTAAACTAGGCACCGGCGGCATGCGCACCAAAATAACCGCGGCCGAAATGGCGACCAAAAACGGCACGCACCTCATCATCGCAAACGGCGCGGATCCGCGAAATATCGTGCGAGCTGCGCAGGGCTGCGAGGTCGGGACGCTCTTTTTGGCGGGCAAAAATAGGATAAATTCGCGCAAATACTGGCTCGCCTACTCCGCCGAACACAAAGGCTCGGTCGCTATCGACGCGGGAGCGGCAAAAGCGCTAAAAGAGGGCAAAAGCCTGCTAGCAGTCGGCATTGCCGAGGTGACGGGCGAGTTTGAGCGCGGCGAAACGCTCGCCATCAAAGACGCAGGCGGCCGAGCGCTGGCTCGCGGCATCACGAACTACTCCTCGGCCGAGCTAGCCCTCATAAAAGGGCGCAAGAGCGAGGAGATCGAGGCGGTTCTTGGCTACAAATACGAGGACGAGGCGCTGCATATCGACAACATCGCGCTGATTTAGGTTAAATTTGACGGTTTGCCTGCAGCTAAATTTAGTCGTAACTGCGTCAAATTTGCGCTAAATTTAGAGCAAATTTTGCTGCATGGCGGGTAAAATTTAAGCGGACATGGCGGCTAAATTTAATCAAATTTGACTACCCGAACTAGCCGCGCGGTCGCCGTTAAATTTGACGGTTGATTTTTGAGCGCGCTTTGAAATACGGATAAATTTAAGGAAAAAAATGAACGAAAAAGAAGCGGCTAAAGCGAAATTCGGGTGCGACCCTACGGCACTTAAAAGCTTGTTTGAGAGAGCGATTTTAGCCGGCTGGACGCCGTTTTCGCTCGGTATCTTGTTTTTTGCCGCACTTGGGATTTGGGCGTTAAATTTGAGCCAGGACGAGATTTTAGAGCTTAAATTTTGGCTGCCTTTTATCCGCGGCATGCGGGTTTTTGCGCCGTTTTTGGACGACTTTGCAAACAACGGCGCGAGCCTAAACGTGCTTGCTTTTTACGCCTGCGCCGCGCCGTTTTGGATCTGCTTTTTTGCCGCCGTCTTTTGTCTAAACTACGGCCGCGCGGACGTCGGAGGCGTAAATTTGATCGTCGTGGCCGCGAAATTCCTCGTGCTTGGCGGATTTTGCTTTCTCGCGCTTAGCGGACTGCTCTTTGCGCCGGAGGGGATGGGCGGCAGATGGGGCGTCTACGTGAGATTTGACGACTATGCCCTAGCAAACGACAGCGCGCTTTACAACCTAGCCGCCGGGCTGGGTATCGGCTTTGTATTTGCGAGCTTTGCGCACGTAGCGTGCGATTTGATTTATGGATTACGAGGCGGCCAGCGGGAGTGAGCCGCTTTGCTCACTACCGTTTTTCTATCGCGTCCGGATTTTCGGTGCTAAATTTAAGCAATATAAACCCGGCGGCGCCCGAAACTACCGAACCTAGCAAGATAGCGAGCTTGTCGGCGTAGGCAAAGGCGTCCGTGTCGTTGTAGGCTAGGCTGTTAATGAAAAGGCTCATCGTAAATCCTACGCCGCAAAGTACCGCGATGCCGTAAAGCTGGATGAAATTTGACCCCTCGGGTAGCTTGGCTAGCTTAAATTTGATCGCTAAAAAGCTAAAAGAAAATACCCCGACTTGCTTGCCGATGAAAAGCCCCAGCGCCGTGCCTAGCGCGACCGGAGACAAAATCTCGTCCAGTCTGACGCCTCGCAACGAGATGCCTGCGTTTACGAAGGCAAATATCGGCAGCACGCCAAACGCCACCCAGCCGTGCAGGTCGTGCTCGATACTTTTTAGCATAGATTTGCCAGGCTCGTCTTTAAAGCTAAGCGGTATGAAAAAGGCCGCCACGACGCCCGCAAGCGTGGCGTGAACGCCTGATTTTAGCACTGCTACCCACATCACCGCACCTACTAGCAGATAGGCTGCTTTGCTTTTTACGCCAAGTCTGTTTAGCGCAAAAAGCGCGCCTATACAAACGCTCGCGACCGCAAGCATTTGGACACTAAGCTCGCTCGTGTAAAATAGCGCGATAATCACGATCGCGCAAAGGTCGTCGACGATCGCTAGCGTCATGAGGAAAATTTTTAAACTAGTCGGTACGCGAGGCCCAAGTAGGCTCAAAATCCCCAGAGCAAACGCGATATCCGTCGCCGTCGGTATCGCCCAGCCGCCAAGCGCGAAGGAGTCGTGTTTCGTAAAAAGATAGAAGATAACCGCGGGCACTATCAGGCCGCCTGCCGCGCCGATGGCAGGCAGCGCGATTTGCGACGGATTTTTTAGCTCACCCTCCAAAACCTCGCGCTTTAGCTCGAGTCCGATGAGAAAGAAAAATACCGCCATCAATCCGTCGTTCACCCACAAGATCAGGGGTTTGCTTAGTCCGTATTCGCCGAAGCTCACGGTAAATTTGGTCTTTAAAAATTCGTTGTAAAAATCGCTCAAAAACGTATTTTGACACAGTAGCGCCGCGACCGTAGCGATCATCAGCAAAATCCCGCCGCTGGCTTCGTGTTTTAAAAACTCTTTTATTCCGCCCATTTTGCTTCCTTTTCGTAATTTTGGCGATTATAGCGTATTTTTACGCTCACATAAAATTCGGGCGAATTTAGCTATAATCAGGTCAAATTTAAAGGCAAAATTTGGTAGACGCATCGCTAAATTTTGCTTTGTCGCGCTACTCTTTGCACTAAGAGAGGGCGCTTTATAAATTAAGGAGCGAAAATGAATGAAATTTTAGAGATCTGTAAGCGCGCAAAGGCCGCTTGCGGCGAGCTTTTGAGACTTGACAGCGGGGCTAAATTTGAAATTTTAAACGCCGTGGCGGACGAGCTGCTCGCGCAAAAGGACGCGATAAAAGCGGCAAACGCCAAAGACCTTGCAAACGGCGAGAAATCGGGCCTTAGTGCGGCATTGCTCGATCGTCTGCGACTAACCGACGCCCGTATCGAGGCTATGGTGCAGGGCGTGCGCGAGGTGGCGGGCTTCGCCGAAGTCGTGGGCGAAAATTTAGGCGGCTGGAGCCATCCAAACGGTATGCAAATCAGCCGCGTGCGCGTACCGCTGGGGGTTCTCGGCATCATCTACGAGAGCCGCCCAAACGTCAGCATCGACGCGGCGGCTCTGGCGCTAAAAAGCGGCAATGCAGCGATCCTGCGAGGCAGTGCCAGCGCGCTAAATTCAAACATCTTTTTAGTAAATTTATTTAATGAAGCGGGGGCGAAATTTGGCTTACCGGGCGGCGCCGTGCAGCTCGTGGAGAGTCCTGAACGCGAAGTCGTGGCGCAAATGGCGAAAATGAACGAATATATCGACGTTTTGATACCGCGCGGCGGCAAGGGCTTAAAAGATTTTATCGCGCAAAACGCGACAGTGCCGATCATCATGACGGGCGCGGGGGTGTGTCATATCTTCGTCGATGAGAGCGCAAATTTGAGCGAGGCTGCAAAGATAATCAAAAACGCCAAAACCCAGCGTCCAAGCGTCTGTAACGCCGTTGAGTGCGTGCTTTTGCACAAGCGCATAGCGGGCGAAATTTTGCCTGAGCTTGTGCGCGAAATGCCGGAGGTCGAGTTTCGCGTGAGCTCGGAGCTTCTGGGCGCGTGCGAGTCGGAGCTGCGAGGCGCTAAAAACGTCAAACTTGCAGGCGAGAGCGACTTTGGCGCCGAGTTTTTGGATCTCGTTTTGGCCGTACGCGCCGTGCGGGATACGCAGGAGGCGATCAGCTTTATAAATGCGCATTCCAGCGGACATTCGGACGCGATTTTAAGCGCTGATTACGCAAACGTCGAGCGATTTTTAAACGAAGTCGGCAGCGCGGTCGTCTATGCCAACGCCTCGACGCGTTTTAGCGACGGTAGCGAGTTTGGGTTCGGCGGCGAGATCGGCATCAGCACGCAAAAGCTGCACGCCAGAGGGCCGATGGGAGTGAGGGAGCTTACGACCTATAAATACGTCGTCCGCGGAGGCGGGCAAATTCGTTAGCGGCTCGTCTTTTGAGCGCTTTTTGCGGATTTTGTTAAAATTTGACTCGATAGGCTATATGCCTTATCCTCGTCAAATTTTAACTTCATTCTGCTTGCAGCTGCGAGCTTACGAAGCAGAAAACCCCAAAAATCATCTCAAAACAAGCGTAGCGTTTTTGCGAAGCAAAATGTTTCTATAAAATACTTCGCCTTATCGTTTTACGTTCAAATTTGGAGTCAAATTTAAAGCTGAATTAGTATTTTTTCGGTGCGACAAAACATCGAAATTTGCGATACCTGCGGCGACTTTTTCGGCGATGAAATTTGACCCGATGCAGGTCGTCGCTCGGGCGTAGAAAGGCGAAATTTATGCTAAAATCGGCGTAAATTTAAAGGAAACCGATGAAAAAACTAAAATTTATCTTAGCTTTTGCCGCGGCGTTTATTTTTAGCGGTTGCTACGAGACGACGCTGCTTGCGCGCGTGCCGATCTCTGCGCTTGTTTCGGACAAAGGCGCGGACGTGAAATCCACTCTCGTGCTAACTGGCATAACGCCGCAGACGCACGACGAAAAAGTAGTAACAGTCAACGTGCGGGTTTTCGTCCCGGACGCTAAATTTAAGGATTTTCCGACGGGAGAAACCGCCTACGAGATGAGCGTGAGCGTCGGCAAGGGCGAAAAGGACGGCAAAAACTCGGATAAGCGCGCCGTGCGGATATATCTAAGCCCAGACGGCGACGTCTATGGCAAGCTTAGCAAAAACATGCTCGAGCAGTACGCGGGCGCGGCGAAACAGGGCGAAGCGCCGACGCTAAAAGCGGCGATCAAATTTGAAAACGATACGAAGGACGTCTATGAGCTGGTTGTGGGCAACGACTTTAAGGCTAGCGACGAGGCGCAGACGGGTGGGGTTTATATTTTGGCGCCGGGGCAGGTCACGGGTGCCATCTGGGCGGAAAATATCGCGATACGCGAGGCGCTTGCCGGCAAGGCGGTCAAAATCGGAGCTCTAATAAAGGCGGCAAAATGAAAAATCCTAAAATCGGCTTTATCGGCGGCGGAAATATGGGTGGCGCGATGATCGAAAATTTGGCGCAAAGGCTGGGCGGCGAGAGTGTGTTCGTCTATGCGAGGAGCAAAACGGCGGCTCTGCGCGAAAAGTGTGGCATAAACGCCTGCGAGAGCGAAGCTGCGGTCGTGTCGGCGGCCGATATCACGGTTCTGGCGACCAAGCCCGCGGCGTATGTGGATATATTAAATTTGATAAAAGAGGCGGCGAGAGGCAAGGTTATAGTCACGCTTGCGCCGAGCTTTAGCCTGGAGCAAAGCATGCAAATTTTGGGTGCGCAGGCTAAGGTCGTGCGCGCGATGCCAAACACTCCCGCGGCAATCGCAGAGGGCGTAAGCGCGCTGTGCTTTAACGAAAATTTAAGTGCGGACGAGCGGACGGCGGTGCGTGAGATGTTTGAAAATTTCGGCGCCGTTTATGAGCTGGAGGAGACTAAATTTGCCGCATTTACGGGTATCGCAGGCAGCTTGCCGGCCTATGTTTTTATGTTTATCGAGGCTGCGGCCGATGCAGGAGTGCTTGAGGGGCTGCCTAGAGCGCTGGCGTACGAAGCCGTCGCTGCTAGCGTCGCGGGCTCTGCGAGGCTAATGCTAAAAAGTGGCAAACATCCTGCAGCCTTAAAAGACGAAATTTGCTCGCCCGGCGGCACGACGATAGAAGCGGTCAAAGCGCTGGAAAAAGGCGGATTTCGCGCGGCGGTGATGGATGCGGTCGCGGCATGCGTGAAAAAGGCGATAGCCAAGTAAATTTACTGCTTTAGCCGACGCTTAAAAACGATTTTTGGAGTTTGAAAGCGTGCGAATTTTGCTTATAGACGCGATCTATTCTAGATTATGAGTTAAATTTAAAAATTCTAATCAAAATTTTAATTTTTATAAAATTTAAAATTTAACTTATAGCTCGGCCCTGTCGATATTTGAGCCGATTTTGTATCCAAAATTTATATCATTTAAAAAATAAAATCCAAAATTTTGATATAAATTTATTTTATCTTAAACTTTTTTTGCATAAAATCACCGCCAAATTTTACTCGAAAGGTACGCTATGAAAAACGATATGTGCGACATGTGTTGTTGCGAAATGAAAAGCTAGGGCGCTAGGCACGAATATCTTTTTAAGTGCTTAGCAGGTTGCTAAACATTTAAAAAGATATTTTCAACTCCGCACTCGCGGCCTTTTTAGATGAATAGCCAACGATAAATTTAAAAAGGACAAAAAATGAAAAAACTACTAAAATCTTCTCTACTTACTTTGGCGAGCCTCGCTCTTTTAACCGGTGCAAATGCAAAAACTCTCGAAAACGGCGTTTTGAAAATCGCAACCGAAGGCACGTATTCGCCCTACTCCTACCACGATAAAAACGACGCGCTAACCGGCTACGACGTAGAAGTGGCACGCGAAGTGGCTAAGAAGTTAAATTTAAAAGCGGAATTCGTCGAAGCTCCGTGGGATGCGATGCTGGCGGCATTTGATGCGGGCAAGGCCGATATCGTGTTCAATCAAGTAAGTATCACGGACGAGCGTAAGAAAAAATACGATTACACCGTTCCATACACCGTCGCCTACGCCGCGCTAGTCACGCATAAAGATAATAACGAAATCAAAAGCTTCGAGGATCTAAAAGGCAAAAAAAGCGCGCATTCAGCGACTAGCAACTGGGCCGGTATCGCGCAAAAATACGGCGCGCAGATAGTTACCGTAGACGGCTTTAGTAAGGGCGTGGAGCTCATCATCAGCCGCCGCGCGGATGCGACGATAAACGATAGCGTGACCTTCTATGATTACATAAATCAGCGTCCAAACGCCCCGTTAAAAATAGCCGCTAGCGGTAGCGAGCCGATCTACTCCGCAGCTATCGTGAAAAAGGGCAACGAAGAGCTCGTAAATGACGTAAACAGGGCTCTTGGCGAGCTAAAAAGCGAAGGCAAGCTAAAAGAAATTTCGGTCAAATACTTCGATAAAGATATCTCGGAGTAAATTTTACTCGCATAAAAGCAGCTAAATTTAGAGGATAAAAGATGGTTTCAAAACTACTAAAAATTTTGGCTCTAGGTGCGCTTCTTACGCTAAATTTAAACGCCAAAACCATAAAAGAGGGCGTTTTAACGATCGCTACGGAAGGTACTTACGCGCCGTTTTCATACTACGACGATAAAAACGAGCTAAAGGGCTACGACGTAGATATCGCTCGCGAAGTCGCTAAGAAGCTAAATTTAAAGATCGAATTCCTAACCGCTCCTTGGGATGCAATGCTTGCGGCATTTGATGCGGGCAAGGCCGATGCGGTATTTAATCAAGTAAGCGTTACTGACGAACGCAAGAAAAAATACGACTACGCGCAGCCCTATACCGTCGTGCACGGAGCCATCATCACTCATAAAGATAACGACGATATCAAAAGCTTTGAGGATCTAAAAGGTAAGAAAAACGCGGACTCCGCTACGAGCAACTGGGCAAAGGTAGCCGCTAGCTACGGGGCGCAAAACGTCACGGTCGATAGCTTTAGCAAGAGCATGGAGCTTCTCGTTAGCAAGCGCGTAGATACCGTCGTGCGTGATAATATCGTATTTTACGATTTCATCAAGCAGCGCCCGGGCGCTCCGGTTAAAATAGCCGCCGAGGGAAGCGATACCGACTATACCGCGCCTATCGTGCAAAAGGGCAATACGGAACTTGCCGATCAGATCAGCAAGGCGATAGAGGAGCTAAAAAACGAAGGCAAGCTGGCTGAAATTTCGATCAGGTATTTCGGCAAAGATGTCTCGCGGTAGATGGCGATGAACGAATTTGACCGTATAAGCGAGCTTTTGCTAAGCTCGCTACAACCTATGGCGCTAGCGATGATAAAGGTGACGCTGCCTCTTACGGCGATCTCCTTTTCGCTGGGACTTCTTATCGCGGTGCTAACGGCGATCGCGCGCATAGCAAATATCAAAATTTTAAAGCAACTTAGCGAATTTTATATCTGGATATTTCGCGGCACACCGCTTTTAGTGCAGCTTTTTATCGTATATTTCGGTCTGCCGATCGTGGGCGTTACGCTCGATGTTTGGAGCGCGGCGATCATAACTTTCAGCCTAAATATCGGCGCTTACGCTTCCGAAGCCGTTAGGGCGGCCGTACTTTCGGTGCCCAAAGGCCAGTGGGAAGCCGCCACGGCGCTTGGTATGAGCTATGCGCAAATTTTACGCCGTATAATCGCTCCGCAAGCCGCGCGCATCTCGCTACCCCCGCTTTCAAATATCTTTATCAGCACGCTAAAAGACACCTCGCTTGCGGCTTCTATCACGATGGTCGATATGTTTATGGTCGCTCAGCGCATCGCCGCGCGCACCTTCGATCCGCTCACGCTTTACGTGCTCGCCGCGCTTTTTTACTTGATAGTCTGCACGTTTTTGACGTTTCTGCAAGCTAGGCTCGAGAAAAGATTTTCAAGGTACATGTGATGATAAAATTTAAAAATTTGACTAAGAAATTCGGAGACAACGTTGTTTTAAACGGTTTAAATTTAGAATTTAAAGACGGCGAGACTACGGTTATTTTAGGAAGCTCGGGCTCGGGCAAATCAACCCTGCTGCGCTGCATAAATTTACTCGAGATCCCGGACGGCGGCGAGCTTGAGCTTGGAGGCGATAAGATAAATTTTGGCGGTAAAATTTCGCAAAAAGATATGCTGCCGTTTCGCGAGCATACGGGGATGGTCTTTCAGAGCTTTAATCTATTTCCGCATCTAACGGCTCTACAAAACGTAACCGAAGGCCCCGTGCAGGTGCTTAAAATCCCGAAAGAGCAAGCAGAAATTGAGGCTCTGGCACTACTTGAAAAGGTCGGGCTAAAGGGCAAGGAGCACGAGTATCCAAGCAGGCTCTCGGGCGGTCAATCGCAGCGAGTGGCGATAGCGCGGGCGCTTGCGATGAAGCCGTATTTTTTGCTTTTGGACGAGCCCACGAGTGCGCTTGATCCGGAGCTTGAGGCCGAGGTTTTGAAGGTCATCGGCGGCCTTAGCAAGGAGCGCGACTCGCTCATCATCGTCACGCATAATATGAACTTCGCTCGCAAAGTCGCGGATAGAATTTTATTTTTAGAGCGCGGCAATATCGAATTTGACGGTACGGCTGAGGAATTTTTCAGCAACGACTCGCCGCGCATAGTCAAATTTATCTCGGCGATGGATTTTTAAATTTAAAGGAAAAAAATGAAAATAGATACGCTAATCGTAAAAGGCCTTGAAGCCAAAAATAACCCTCACGGCGCGGTCGTTCCGCCTATTTATCTTGCCACGACGTTTGCGCAAGACGGTTTAGACGACTTTCAAAAGTACGCTTATTCTCGTAGCGCAAATCCGACGAGAAATGCATTTGAAGAGCTTTTTGCCAAATTTGAAGACAGCAAATACGCATTTGCTCTAGCTTCGGGTATGGCGGCGACCTCGGCGGTTTTTAATCTGCTAAAAAGCGGCGACAAAGTGCTTTTAAATAGCAATGTTTACGGCGGCACTTACCGCTACGCAAACGGTATTTTTGCAAATTTCGGGATCAAATTTGAACTCGTCGACGATCTAAATAAAATCTCTCGTCTAGACGAGGATGTTAAGATGATATTTATCGAGACGCCGTCAAATCCGCTACTACGAGTAACGGATATTGCGCGACTAGCCGAACTGGCTCGTAAAAACGGCGCGCTTGTCGTCGTCGATAATACTTTTTTGACGCCGTACTATCAAAAAGCGCTAAAATTCGGTGCCGATATCGTCGTTTATAGCGCGACGAAATACATCGGCGGGCATGCAGACGTAATCGCCGGAGTCGTAACGACCGACAACGATGCGCTAGCCGAGCGTATAGCTTTCATGAAAAATACTCTCGGCGCGACGCTAAGCCCTGCCGATGCTTATAATCTAATAAGGGGTCTTAAAACTCTTAGCGTGAGATTTGATAGGCAAAGCGAAAATACGCTAAAAATCGTAGATTTTTTAGAAAAAAACCCGGCCGTTAAAACCGTGTATTACGCAGGTTCATTTTCAGCCGATGAAAAACGCATCCAAAACGCCCAAGCCAGCGGCATCGGCGCGCTAATCTCGCTGGAGCTAAAGGATGGCTACGACTATAAAATTTTTGCTAAAAGTCTAGAACTTTTTGACCTGGCCGTTAGTCTTGGCGGCGTAGAGAGTCTAATCTGCCATCCGGCCTCAATGACTCATGAATCTTATTCGCAGGATTTACAAGCCAAAATCGGCATTACTCAAGGTTTGCTACGCCTTGCCGTCGGTATCGAAAATTCGGATGATTTGATCGCGGATATAGCTCAGGCGATAAATAAGGCTAAAATTTAACTTTGCTTGCCATCTTGGCGCTTTTATCGCTCGGGCTAAATTTATCAAATTTAGCCTTGACTAGGTGGGCAAATGGGTGCGCCTAGTTTGCTAAAGCGGCACCCGGCGCCAAGGCGGGCGAATTTATAAATTGTCGTCAAATCAGTTCGTGGCTATTTTGCTTTAAACAAACTAGCAAAAATCCCGACGCCTAAAACACCCAAGATAACCCATAAACTAACCTGCGCCGAAATTTCGAATCCGTGATGAAAGATATGCGCGGAAGCGTTTAGATTGGGGAGATTTTCAAATTTTAGCGATTTAATTTGAGTTAATGTCGTTTGGGAGACCGGGTTTAATTGAGCCCAATGATGAAAAATCGGTTTAACTTTGTATACCGAATTTGTAAGATACGGCTCGAAAACTCAAGGCTAAATTTAACTTCGCGATCCCGAGGCAAAGCGGGTTTGCCGCACCTCGGAACGCGTATTTATCGCGGTTTAAAACGGCTTATACACCATCATCCAGATGATGATGACCATCGCGATGGTCGGCACTTCGTTGTAAGCGCGAAAGAACATACCGCTCTTGTTACAGCGTTTCTCGCGTAGCTGCACCATATAGCGGCCAAGATCCAGATGAAACGCCGCGAGGATAACGACGACCGTGAGCTTGACGTGTACGTAGCTGCTACGCAAAAGCTCAGGCATCGCGACGATGATCAAAATACCCGTCAAAAATGTGCCTATCAGCGCGACCCAGCCGATGTAGTGGTACATCTTGTACTCCTGCACCTCGACCACGCGCACGAAATCAGGTTTGTCCATATTTTCCGCGTGGTAGACGTAGAGACGCGGCTGATAGAACAAAAACGCCATCCACGAGATGAAGCACAAGTAGTGGAAGTACTTGATGAGGTTGTAATACTCTGCCATTTTTACTCCTTTTAATTTTTATTTTAGCGGCTTGTCTTTTGAGCGCTTTTTGTGGATTTTGTTAAAATTTGACTTGATAGGCTACATGCCTTATCTTCGTCAAATTTTAACTTCAAAACCCCAAAAATCATCTCAAAATACTTCGCCTTATCGTTTTACGTTCAAATTTGACATTAAATTTATAAATTTTAGCCGCCGAGACCCGCACCTTGAAAATGCCAAAATTTAGATTCAAAATTTTTAAAACGCAGCAAGCGAAAGGCTTTTTGCTCCGCTACGCTTACAACTACCGGCAGACTGCCTCCAAATTTCGTGCTAAGCGATAGCAAAGCCGAAATTCGGTAGGTAACTGTTTTGAGCGTTTGGGTTTTAAAAATTTGGGCTCAGGGTTCTATTTTAGGCAGTAGATTTAAATTTTGTCAAAACTCCAAAAAAGCTAAATTTGAAGCAATTTTAAAAATTTCAACAAATTTAACCGACCTTTATCCTAGCAAAATTTCCTTCCTCGCCCCAAATTCCTCTTTGCTTATCGCGCCGCTCTCGTACAGCTCGTAGAGGCGTCTAAGCCGCTCCTCGAGGTCTTGCGCACGCAACTTGTCTTTTAGCGCTTCTTTTTTCTGATTTTTCTCGACGGCCGCGCCGGTTAAGCGCAGATCAAAGAGCCACCACACGCCCCAAAGCGCCCAAAATACGTAGCCCACGATCGCCCAAGCTAGGCTATATCCGATGAAAAACAGCGCCATCATCGCAAAGCCGCTCACGAATTTGCCCAGATAAAATCTATGCCCGCCAAACCAGCCCGTAAGCAGCCAAAGCGCGTAGGCTATATAAACGTTATCGCCCATTTTTAGCCCCTTTTCGCCCTGCGGCGAAGCTCTGCCAGAGTATGAGCACGACTCCGACGTCGATCATAACGTCTGCGAGGTTAAAGATCGCAAACTCAAACCACTTGTGCCAGTAGACGTAGTCCACGACGCCGCCGTGAACGAAGCGGTCGAGCAAATTTGAGCTGCCAGCGCCCAGGATTATACCCGCTCCTAGTGCGTGCTCCTCTAAGATTTCCTTTTTTTCGCCGTTTGCGCTCAAATTTAGCTCCGTTTTCGTCGCGGCCCGCGCATCAAATTTGCGCTTTAGCCGCCAAAGCAGATAGCCGCAAACGACCGCAATCAACGCCAGCTGGATAAATTTGAGCCATTCTCCCAGAAACGCAAACATCGAAAACGCCACGCCGCGGTTGTATGCAAGCACTAGCGAAAAGTACTCGCCCTGCCACGAAAATCCGCCCAAAAATATCTGCTTGACCGCCTGATCTAGCGCGAAAACGACGAAAAACGCCGCGAAAAAAACGCCTAAAATTTTAGCCATTTAGCGCTTTTACGAAAAATTTTTCGACCTCGTCCATGCGGGTTTTTAGCGCGTCGGCGCACCTACCCTCGAGCAAAAGCCTGATGAAGTTTTCGGTGCCCGAGTAGCGAAATAGCGAGCGGATGCCTTCTTTTGCGAGGCTTGCTTCAAGCTCTTTTAGCCCGGCGATGCTTTCAAGCGGCTTTTTCTCGGTTATCTTTAAATTTAGCAAAATTTGCGGATACGGTTTTATCTCGCTTAAAATTTCGCTCGCTTTTTTGCCCTTTTTTAGCACCAGTGCCGCAAACTGCAGCGCCGCCACGAGTCCGTCGCCCGTCTTTGCGTAGTCGCTAAATATGATGTGACCGCTCTGTTCGCCGCCAAAATTCGTACCGTTTTCTTTCATCTTTTCAAGCACGTATTTGTCGCCGACGTTTGCGCGCAGGAGCTTGATTTTGTGGGATTTTAGGTAGTCTTCGAGTGCTGCGTTGCTCATCACCGTAGCCACGACCGCACCGCCTTTTAGGGCTTTGTTCTCCTGTAAAAATGCCGCCATGACGCCTAGCAAACTATCGCCGTTTGCCACTTCGCCGCACTCGTCTACGACCACGAGCCTATCGGCGTCGCCGTCAAGCGCAAAGCCTAAATCCGCCCGTAATCGCACGACCTCGGAGGCTAAATTTTGCGGATATAGCGCGCCGCAGTTTAGGTTTATGTTGCTACCGTTTGGCTCGTCGTTTATGACGATGGTTTCGGCGCCCAGCTCGCTAAAGATAGTCGGAGCAACCTTGTACGCTGCGCCGTTTGCGACGTCTAGAACCACGCGCAGGCCGTGTAGGCTGAGGTTTTTAGGAAATGAGTTTTTGATCTGCACGATATAGCGGCCGATAACGTCGTCGATACGCTTTGCCGCGCCGATTTCTAGCATCTGTTTTTGCGATCTCTCGATGAGCGCGTCGTCGAAGTAAATCTTTTCTATCTGTGCTTCGGCCTCTTCGCTCAGTTTATTGCCTTCACTGTCGAAAAATTTGATACCGTTATCGTAGTACGGGTTGTGCGAGGCGCTGATCATGATGCCCGCGTCGCAGCGCATATCTTCGGTGAGAAACGCGATCGCAGGGGTAGGCATCGGGCCGATCTGGCGGACGTTGTAGCCCACGGCCGTGAGCCCCGCGACGATGGCGGTCTCGATCATGTAGCCGCTTCTGCGCGTGTCTTTGCCTAGCAAAATGGTGTTCGTATGCGACGCAAACTGCCTAAAATATATCCCCGCAGCCATAGCAAGGCGCATGGATGTGACGGCAGAGAGTTTTTCGCCGGCTTTGCCGCGGACGCCGTCGGTACCGAATAGTTTCATTGTTTTTCCTTTTATGGCTTATATCGGCTTGTCTTTTGAGCGTCTTTAAATGAGTTTAAAATTTTCGCACAACATTCAAATCCATCTCAAAATACTGCACCGCAGAATTTGCCAGACAGCTTTTTGCTTGGCAAATTCCATAAATTTATTAAATTTCCGACCTATTCTATCAAAAAATATCCAAATTTAAGTTGTAAATTTCCTCGCTTTAAATTTTACTTAAATTAAGCGGATTTTAAAACTGATTTTTATATAATCACGGACTAAAATTATGACAAAAGGGACATTATGGCAAACCATAAATCTTCTGAAAAAAGAGCCAGACAGACTATCAAAAGGACTGAAAGAAACAGATTTTACCGCACTAGGCTTAAAAATATCACTAAAGCCGTGCGCGTAGCCGTTGAGGCAGGCGACAAAGAAGCTGCGCTAAACGCGTTTAAAGTAGCAAACAAAGACTTCCACAGCTTCGTTAGCAAGGGCTTTTTGAAAAAACAAACAGCTTCTCGCCGCGTAGGACGCCTCGCAAAACTCATAAACAAACTATCCGCTTAATCTAAATTTTAATGTTAGCCGACAAACTGCAGCCTTTTTTGGATCGCTACGACGAGCTCTCTCGTCTGCTTAGCGATCCGTCTATCACAAACGATATCGCAAATATGACCAAGCTCTCAAAAGAGCAATCAAATTTAGAAGATATCGCCTCGGCTGCAAAGTCCTATCTGCAAACTCTCGCAGACATCGAGGAAAACAAGGCTCTACTCGATGACGCCGAGCTTGGCGAACTAGCCAAAGACGAGCTAAAAAATCTCGAATCCCAAAAGGAAAATCTCGAAGAAGAAATTAAAATTTTACTCCTTCCAAAAGATCCCAACGACGATAAAAACGTGTTTTTAGAGATCCGCGCGGGTACGGGCGGAGACGAAGCGGCGCTTTTTGCGGGCGATTTGTTTAACGCTTATGCGAGGTATGCAGAGCTTCGCGGGTATAAATTTGAGATCGTAAGCCAAAGCGAGGGCAACACGGGCGGCTTTAAAGAGATTATTTTGCTGATAAAGGGCAAGGGGGCGTACTCGAGGCTCAAATTTGAGGGCGGTACTCACCGCGTCCAGCGCGTACCAGAGACCGAAAGCCAGGGCCGCGTACACACCTCTGCAGTCACCGTCGCTATCATGCCCGAGGTCGAAGATAGCGAGATCGAGATAAATCCAAACGATCTGCGTATCGACGTCATGCGCAGCTCAGGCCACGGCGGACAGTCGGTAAACACGACCGACTCGGCGGTGCGCATCACCCACATCCCGACGGGCATTGTCGTCACGAACCAGGACGGCAAAAGCCAGCACAAAAACAAAGAAGCCGCGATGAAGGTGCTGAAAGCTCGCCTTTACGAGATACAAGAAGAAGAGCGCCTAGCCAAAGAAACCAGCGAGCGCAAAAGCCAAGTCGGCACCGGCGACCGCTCGGGACGTATCCGCACCTACAACTTCCCGCAAAACCGCATCAGCGACCACCGCATAAATTTGACGCTTTACCGCCTTGACGCGATAATGGCAGCGGGGCTTTTTGATGAGATTATCGAGCCGCTGATTGCACATTATCAGGCTGAAGCGATCTCGGACGTCGATCTGTAAATTTTAAAATTCACTCAAATTTTGGCATTTTCAATACGATATTTTCGTTAAATTTGAATGCAAATTTAGTTGGCATGAAAAGTCGAGTAAAAAAGCTCAAGCCAATCAAATTTACTAAATACTAAGCTTGGATAAACTCACGTAAAATCGTCCAAATTTATCAAATTTTCGATCCAATACGCCGTCAACACGCCAAATAGATACCGTCCACAAAAATTAGGTTTTATTAAAATAGAAAATCAGCAAGTTCTCAAATTTGATAATAAAATACAATGTGCTAAATTTAATTTTACGCGGATTTGCGAAAAAATTGAGCGAAGTTTCACCGCAAATTATTCAAATTTAATGGCTTGAAGTCACTTAAATTACTGAGCTAAAGCTAAAATTTAACCTCGCGCTCGTATGTTTGCCGCATATTAAAGCTCGTTTTTTCACAAGCAAAACAGATTCACTTCGCTAGTTCAAGTATATTGCACGCTCGTTTGGAGCCAAGCTCGCAGGCTTTTTTGAGTCGCTCGCCCGATAGCTCAAAGCTCTGCGGCGCGACGTCGCCTTTTAGATAAAATACCGACTCTTCATAGCAGCTCTCCGCGCTCCCGGCGGCGCAGGCGTCTTTGTAGATCGCAAATGCCTTCGCCCCGTCCTTGTAGCCCGTTAGCCCTTTGGCGTAAAACTCCGCGGAAAAGTAGCAAGCTAGAGCGTCGCCACCCGAGCAGCTTTTTTCTAGCTCGGCGAGAGTTTTTTCGCAACTTGCGGCGTCGCCTTTACTGATGCAGGCATTTAGTCCAGCTTCGTCTATGGCGGCATTTGCGAGCATAACTGCGGCGACGAGTATCCAAATTTTCCTCATTTTTTCTCTAGTTCCTTTAAATTTTTAAATCTATAAATCCCGTTTTTTACACGCTCGAAAATTTTGCGATTTTCAAGTAGCCTGATAGTCTGCGTGACGGTGGGTTTGCTGGCGTCCGTCCGCTCGCAGATCTCTGAAATTTTAACGGTTATGAAGCCGTTTTCGTCTGTATTTTGGGCTAAAAACAAGATGATTTCTATCTTTTTCTCGCCCAAAATTTGACCAAAAATCTCCCTCTCTAGTTCCGTCATCGCGCTAAATTTACTTGTATTCTAGCAGTTTAAAGTATTTTTTCGCGACGGGATCGAGAAAAAAGGCATCGTATTTATCGCCCGGGTCATTTCCCATAAGTTCCGGTCTCATGTTGTATTTATACATTTCTCGACCATTTTCATTTTCGTCTTCATGATAAACGTAAAACGCGCCGTCTAGGACGACTTGTCCAAATTTACATTTTTTGCTCTCGCTTTCTTCATTAGGCCATTCGTATTCCCATTTGTATATTTGCCCAAAATTTGAATTTCCGACTTTTAAAAATATATTTTGGAGGTGATTGCTGTTAGGCTCGTCCAGCATTAGTTCGCCGTATTCAATACCTGTGTTTGCATCTCCGTCATATCCTTCGCCAAAGTCGTAATTTTTTCCTTCGTAGGTTATTTTGCTGCCGTCTGCCATAACGAAATTTTCGCCCAGACGACTATAGTTTTCGTCCTCTTTACGCTTGCTTGCCTCGGCTTCTAAGTATTGCATACTGTTTTCATTGACGCAGTAGCTGAGTTTTAGCTTTACGATATCGTTTTTATTCTTTTTTAAAAACGATTTTAACGCGTGCATAGACTTGACGTCTGACAAAAATATCTCGGCAGTATCTATCTCTTTCGCACCCAAAAACGCGGCAAGCGCAAGCGATAAAACGATGATTTTTTTCATTTTTTACTCCTTAAAATGATCCTAATTTTACTAAATTTTAGCTTATTTTACGGCTCTTGCGATACAATACGCCAAATTTAACAAAGGATCAAATTTGAAACTAATCAGCTGGAACGTAAACGGACTGCGCGCGATCGCCGCTAAAGACGGCTTTGCTTGGCTAGGGCAACAAAAGCCAGATTTTTTGGGCCTTCAGGAGATTAAGGTGCGCGAGAGCGACGTGCCTGCCGAGATTTATAAGCTCGGATTTAACGAGATCAGCGTAAATTCGGCAGCAAGAGCTGGGTATTCTGGCGTGATGAGCCTAGCTAAATTTAGCTCCGCTACGCAAAAAGCGGCGTTTTTTGATGACGACGAGGGGCGGGTTTTGGAGCATAGATTTGGCAACGTCGTACTTTTTAACATCTACTTTCCAAACGGCCAAAAAGACGACGCGCGCCTAGCCTACAAGATGGATTTTTACGCTAAATTTTTAGCCTACGCGGACGAGCTCGTAAAGCAGGGTAAAGACGTGATATTTTGCGGCGACGTGAACACCGCGCACCGCGAGATCGACCTCAAAAACCCAAAAGCAAACGCGAAAACCTCGGGCTTTTTGCCTATCGAGCGCGCATGGCTAGACGAGGTCGTCGCACGCGGCTTTATCGACACATTTCGGCACGTACGCGGCGACGAGGCGGACGCGTATTCGTGGTGGAGCTACCGCTTTAACGCCCGCGCCAAAAACGTCGGCTGGAGGATCGATTATTTTTTCATTTCAGCAAGCCTCAAAGACCGCCTAAAAGACGCGTTTATCCTAAGCGACATCATGGGTAGCGATCACTGCCCCGTCGGCATAGAGATCGATCTGGACGGGCTTTGCTAAAAGGAATCTTGATTTATTTCGCGGCGGCGTTTTTTGAGATTTTGGGCTGCTTTAGCTTTTGGGCGTATTTTAGGCTGGGCAAAAGCGCGCTGTTTTTGGGGCTCGGTGGGGCGTCGCTCGCGGCGTTTGCGGTAGCTTTGACGCGGGTAAATTTAGACTTCGCCGGACGCGCCTATGCCGTTTACGGCGGTATCTGCATCGTCTCGTCGCTGCTTTGGCTGCATTTTGTAGAAAAGCAAGCCTTTACCAAATGGGACTTAATCGGCGGCGCGATTTGCCTGCTTGGCGCTTGCGTGGTGCTTTACGGCGGCAGAGGGTTAAATTTGAGCTAAATTTACGCTTTTTCGGCAGGCGATTTTGGGTCAAATTTGACTCGCCGCTCGATTTGCCAAATTTAAATCTCAAATTTAAGTCCAAATTTTGCGCCCGTTTTTCAAAACTTAAACGCTTAAATTTAAGCCGCGATATATGCGTATATAATTATAATATCTAACGAAAAAAGCGACAAACAGGCGAGCCAAAAGGCTTTTACGTAATCAAATTTAAAGGAAAAAACATGACAAACAAAACTATCTTATCGGCTATTTTAGTAGGAGCTACCGTTTTAACCCTAAGCGGTTGCTTTGATTCGGGCGTTAAAGATGGCAGACCGTCAAAGCCTAGCGGCAAGATAGCAAAAAGCCTAAAAGAGGTTTGCGACAATCCAAATACCAAATATGACGCTTTGGTAGCCGATCTAAAAGTAAAAATGCTTGACATGACTGGTAAAGCCGATAAATGGGTTTTCTTTTACGATCAAGATAACCAAGATTTTAAAACTACAATAAGAACCACAACAACGAATTATCAGATTCAACATCTAGTTATTCCACAAATAGAATTTTCAAACGTTCATTTAGAGGCGCAAGAACCTAAATGCGAAATGGAATCAAACCCGTATAAAGAAAAAATACTACAAGATAAATATATAACGCACAAAGAAGCGGCAGAATACGAAAAAGTAATCTCTATAGGAAAAATCATAAACATAAAAAAAATATAGATCATATAAATATAGGAAATTTATGCAAGAAAAACGGCGCTTGCTATGAGGCGCCGTCAAATTTGACTCAAAAACCCGTGATCCAAAAGGTGCGTGATTAGGATTTTAAAACCAAGTCCGACGAGGATCGCGCCGCCAAAAATCAGCGCCTTTTGCTCCAAAAACTCTCCCGCAAATTTGCCGACGTAAAACGCCGCAACGCTAAGCGCGAAGCAAACTATCCCGATAACAGCGGCGCTAAAGTAGATGTCCGCGGCCGTAAAGCTCAGCGTCACGCCCACGGCTAGCGCGTCGATACTGGTGGCAAATCCGCCTGAGAGCAGCGTCTTCGTATCAAGGCTCACGGCCTGCGCAGGCTCGTTTCTACAGGCTTCGCGGATCATCTTTACGCCCAAAAAGCCCAAAATCGCAAACGCGATAAAGTGATCGATCTGCGCGATAAATCTAGCAAACGCCGCGCCCAAAAAATAGCCCGCAAGCGGCATCGCCGCCTGAAAAAATCCAAAAACAAACGCGATAAATAAAATCTTTGATAGCGCGAGATTGCGGTATTTCGCGCCGTTTGCGATGCTAAGCGCCGCCGCGTCCATAGCAAGCGCGATAGAGAGAAGTAAAAGCTCCATTTTGCCCTTTCAAAAAGGCTAATTTTAACTCAAAATTTGCCTCTTGCGGTTAATCTCGCTCAAATTTGCGGCTAAATTTGACGTCTGAAATTTGAAGCCGCACAGACGAGCGCGCCGTATAAATTTACGCTTAAATTTAGCTCTTAAATCACGGCTCAAATTTGAGCTTTAACTTTGCAAATTTGAACCGCCGTGCCGTAAAGATGCGGGTAAATTCGCCCGAGAAAGGCTCAAATTTACCCGTTTAAAAGCTGAGTTTTAATATCATAACCGCCGAATTTTACTTTAAGGAAAAAGCGATGAAGAAAAGTTTGATCTTATGCGCGGTTTTGCTCGTCGTTTCGGCGCAGGCGGCAGGCTGGCAAGAGACTCTAAATCAAGGCGCGCAGATACTGGGCGCGGCAAACTCGGGCGACTATAAAAGCGCGGTCAGCTCGGCTCTAAACGCGGCCGTTAAGGAGCTGTCAAACGGGGGATTTCTAAAAAACGCTACGGCTAAAATTCCGCTGCCAAAGAGCCTGGAAACTGCGGCAAATTTGGCTAAAAAAGTTGGCGGCGAAAAGTGGGCTAACGAGATGGTAACCTCGATAAATAACGCCGCAAGCGCGGCCGTGCCGGGGGCTGCGGACGTATTTTCGGGCGTGATAAAAAATATGAGCGACGCGGACGTGAAAAAGGTGCTAGAAGGCGGCAAGGACGGCTTTACGAAGTTTTTGCAACAAAACTCGAGCCAGAAACTGCAGGCTGTGTTTAAGCCGATCATCAGCAAAATGATGAGCGACAATACCTTTGCTACCGCGTACAACGGGCTAAATTCGTTCGTCGCTGGTAGCGCGCTGGCAAAATCAGACGCCGCAAAGCAACTAAAAGGCATCGCAACTAGCATGGGCGCGGGCGAATACATCCCTCAAGAAAACGAGGATCTAAACGACTACATCACGCGCAAGACGCTAGACGGGCTATTTAACGTGATGAGCGAGAAGGAAAGCTCGCTAAGAGGCGGCGCCGTGGAGCAGGGCACGAAAATCCTGCAGGGCATTTTTAAGTAAAACAAGGGAGAATAGTGAAAAATAGTTTGGAATTTCGCGCCGATGTGGGCATGATATTTGTTGCGATAGTCTTTGGTCTGGGCTATCTGCCTACCTCGCTAGCGCTTGCTACTAACGGCGTTTTTGGCGTTTTGTTTTGGAGGTTTTTGCTAGCGGCGATCATAGCCGGGGCGATTTTTTACAAAAAGCTAAAAAACGTAAGCGCGTCTGATATAAAACCCGGCGTGATTTTGGGTCTGTTTTTGTTCGCGGGATTCGTGAGTCAGACTTTCGCGTTTAAGTATGCCGACACCTCGTCCGTAGCCTTTATCATCGGGCTAAACGTGGCTTTGGTGCCTTTTATCGCAGCGGGGCTTTTTAGGCATAAAATTTACTCTTACGCATATGTGGGCGTGGCGTTTGCGGTGGCGGGACTTTATATGATAGGCGATACGAAGGTGGGCTTTGGGCTGGGCGAAATTTTGGCTCTGGTTTGCGCCTGCGCATACTCCTTTCACATCGTGCTAACGAACCGCCTAGTGCAAAAATGCGACCTCGTAAATATGGTTTATTTTGAAATTTTAACCCTAGTTGCGCTTTGTTTTGCGGCTATTTTGGTTTTTGAGGACGCTAAAATCGCGCCCGTCGTGGACAAGGCGTTTATCATAGCGATGCTAGTCGTGGGCGTGCTGGGCACGGCGTTTGCGTTTTTCGCGCAGGCCTTGATGCAAAAATTTACCACGCCGGTTAAAACGGCGATATTTTTCACCCTCGAGCCCGTAACCGCCGGAGCGATGGGGTATTTCATCGGCGCCGAGGACATCAGCGCGTATAGGCTTTGTGGCGCGGCGCTTATCTTGGTCGGAGTTTTGATCAGCGAGATAGGCAGCTACCTGCGCGCTAAAAAGGAAAATTTAGCCTAAATTTCGGCGGGTTTTGCCTGTCGTTTTGTTCGCGGCAAAACCTCGCCGTAAAATCAAATTTATCAAATCGCCGCCAAATTTACTCTCGCGGCGATTTTGACGCAAATCTTTTAAAATCGCCTCTTAAATTTAGCTTTAAATTTATCACCGTTTCGTCCGCTGGCAAGACGGCGGCGACTTTTAAATTTGACGCGATAAAGCCCGAATTTAGTCAAATTGCGTTAAATTTGCCCCTTAAATTTAGCTAAAGAAATCAGATGAAAAAATCAACCGAATTTAAGGCCGACTTCGCGCTGTTCGTGATCGCGGTGGTCTGGGGCGTGACGTTTTTGCCGATGGCACAGACGCTAAAGACCAACGGCGTTTTTACGCTTTTGTTTTGGAGGTTTTTGATCTCGGCCATTTTGATGGCGCTCATAAGCCTCAAATTTACGCGCAAGATCGATCCTAATTCGCTAAGATTCGGCGCGTTTTTAGGTGCGCTTTTGTTCGCGGCCTTTACGCTTCAGACCTTTGCTCTAAAATACGCCCCAAGCTCCACCGTCGCCTTTATCACGGGACTAAACGCGGTTTTTACGCCCTTTATCGCGCTTGCGTTTTTCGGACAAAAGGTTGTAGTTTATGCCTTTATCGGCGCGTTTTTATCGGCGGCGGGGCTTTATTTTCTAACGGGCAGCGAGCTGGGTTTTGGCGTCGGCGAGGGGCTTAGCGTCGTTTGCGCGCTGGGTTTTGCGCTGCATATCATTTTCACGGGCGTTTTGGTGCGCAAGTGCGAGCTGTACTGGATGGTAAGCGCGCAGTTTGCGGCCGTGGTGGCGCTTTGTTTCGTCGCGGCGCAGATTTTCGAGCCTCGCGGCGTCGTGCCCGTTTTGGACGAGGCGTTTTTCGTCGCGGTCGCGGTGACGTCGGTGTTTGCGACGGTTTTGGCGTTTTTCGTGCAAACCGCGGCTCAGCGCTACACGACGCCCGTTAAAACCTCGCTCATATTTACCTTTGAGCCCGTGAGCGCGGGGATCGTTGGGTATTTCGTCGGCGGCGAGATACTAAGCGGCGTGCAGATAGCAGGAGCCGGGCTCATACTCTTTGGCATCGTCGTTAGCGAAGTCGGCAGCTACTATAAAAATAAAAGATCGCGGGAAGCCGGCTCGTAGCGGCGGCTAAATTTGATAAATTTATCAAGAAGCGAAAATAACGAAAGATCAGTGCTGCGTCTTAAAGCATTTGACGGCGGGCGAGACGGGCGATGTGGGCAAATTTATCAGCTCTAGGCTAGGTGCGCTGCAAAGCGGCGTGTCACTAGAGTGCGATAAAATTTACGCAAGGCTCGAAAAAGAAGCGAAAAAAGAGGGTTTCGAGCGCGGCGATGCGAGCCTATTTTTGATGAACGAGTTTCAAAAGGCGCTCAAAAAGAGCGATTTTAGGCCCTTTACTTTGGATCTTCATAGCGACGCTTATTATCTGCTCGTCGCGCATAAGGACGCCGAGAAAGATTTTAAAAAGCTAGGCAAGCACGAGGAGCTATTTTGGGACATCGCGCCATGGGGCAAGCGCCGCAAAAGGCAGATCCTTTACGTCATAAACTGCGAGTGCGGCGAGATGTCCGCGTGGCAGCTGGACGCGGACGAGCCGTCGCCAAGAGATGAGGTTTGCGAGGTCTGCGGGCGGGTGCTTTTTGACGCAGACGGCAACGCGATGCAGCCTTTGGAGAAGGAATTTATCTGATTTGGCTTTTCGGGGTCAATTTGCCTGTGTCATATGTGAACGACTATAAATTGTTCTCGCAAATTTGACCTAAAATTTAACCAAAAACGCCGAATCTACCGCCTTTTTACCGCCGTAAATATAAAAAAGCAAACCGAAGCGATGAGGATGATACTAGCACCGCTGGTTAAATTTGCCTCAAAGCTCAGCCACAGCCCGCTCACGCAAAACGCGGCCGAGATGAGCGCGGCGTTTAGCATCATCGTGCCCAGGCGGCTCGAGACAGCGCCCGCGATATAGGGCGGGATCGTGAGCAGCGCGATAACCAGTATGAGTCCGACTGTGCGTATAGTCATCACGACGCTTAGCGCCATCATGCACGTTAGCGCGTAGTAGAGCAGCGTCGTGCGCACGCCGCGAAGACGTGCAAACTCTGCGTCAAAGCTAAGCGCCTCAAACTGACGGTAAAATAGCGCGACTGACACGAGTATGACGCAGTTTGCGACTGCCATAAAAATAAGATCGCCCTGCGGCACGGCCAAAATCGAACCAAAAAGATAGCTCATTAGATCGACGTTGTAGCCGGGCGCTAGGTCGGTGAGGATGATGCCAAACGCCATACCAAACGCCCACAGCGCGCCGATAACGGAGTCCATCTTGCTCTTGTCTTTGAGCGTGATCGTAGCGATGAGCAGCGCCAAAAACAGCGAAAATAGACTCGCGCCCAGCAGCGGCTCAAGCGAAAAATAAAACGCGATGCCAAGCCCGCCGTATGCGCCGTGAGCGATGCCGCCCGCGATGAAAACCATGCGGTTTATGACCGTGAGCGTGCCGATCACGCCGCAGGCGATGCTAACGAGGATGCCCGCCAGCAGGGCGTTTTGCATAAAATTTAAGCTAAGAGCTTCTAGCATTTGTTTCCTTTTTTACTTTTTTCGGCGTTTTTGGTGTTACTCACCGAGACCCGCACCTTTAAGATTCTAAATTTGGTTTGGTTAAATTTAAGATTCTCTAAAAAATTTTAGTTTTTCTTTTTCTTGGGTGGCGGAAGGGGTTTCTACTTACGAAGCGTCGCCCCTTCCGCCCCCAAACCCCCACCTACCCCACTGCACGTGAGAGGTTGCTGCACTTCGTGCAGGTTTATTTGGCGCTGTCGCGCCGAAAATGCAAATTTGACATTTTCAAGATGCGGGTCTCGGCGAGTAAAATTTGAAGCCGAAATTTGCAAATTTGAGCGTAAAACGATAAGGCGAAGTATTTTGAGATGGGTTTGAATGTTGTGAAGCAAAAATGAGCAAGGCTAACCACGTAGGTTGCCGCAGCGATATTTTTACAAACTCATTCAAAGACGCTCAAAAGACAAGCCGTCGCCAAATTTAGTGATGTCCGCAGCCACACTCCTTTAGCGCCACCTCCACATCACAAAAATGCCTATGCTCGCTCGCCAAATGCTCGATAAAATCCTGCTTGGAGCCGTGCGAGATCTCGTGCATGAAAAGATCGTGATTGACGTAGGCGACCTTGGTGGCGAAATTTAGCGTCAAATTTACGTCGTGGCTGATGAGCACGACGCCTGTGCCGTCCTTGTTTATCTGCTTTAGCAGCTTATAGACGTCGGCCTGACCCTTCGTGTCGATACTGGCGGTTGGTTCGTCTAGCATCAAAATCTTTGCCTTCGCGCAAAGCGCGCGCGCGATATAGACGCGCTGGCGCTGCCCGCCGCTTAGATCGGCGATCTTTCGCCGAGTAAATTCACTCATCCCGACGCGCTCCAGTGCTGCCTCGGCCTCCATCTTGTCGTCCTTGCCGTAAAATCCAAACAGCTTTTTATCTATCCGCCCCATCAACACGACCTCGAGCACGCGCATCGGGAAGCTTTGATTTATCGGGATATTTTGCGGGACGTAGCCTACGGTCTTGCTCACGCTAGCGGGTTCCTGGCCAAACACCTCGATCGTCCCGCCGCTTGGTTTATTTAGACCCAGCATCAGCTTTAAAAGCGTGCTTTTGCCGCCGCCGTTTGGGCCGATGATAGCTAAAAAATCCTTGCAGTCGTATTCTAAATTTATGCCGTCAAACACGAGGTTTTCGTCGTAACCAAAGCTCAAATTTCGCACCGAAATGTCGCTCATAAAACGCTCACTTTACCCGAAATATAAAACATAAAAACGCCAAGCCCCAGCATCACAAAAAGCGCGGCAAACTCGCAGCAAGTCCGCAGCACGCGAAATCTCGCCGCGCCCTTTAGCTTAAAGCCGCAAACGGCCGCGAGAAATATCACCGCGCCCATGCCAAGCCCCATAAACAGGCCGCTAGCAAGCCCCGCCGCATAGCTGTTTAGGCTAAATGCCAGCACGAAAACCAGCAGCGTGCCCGGACACGGCACGAGCGATCCTGCTAGCACCACGAGCCACTCGCTAGCCGTTTTCGGCGCCTCGTTAGAAGTCCTACAGGCCGCGCAGCCGCATTCGCTCTCGTGAGCGGCAGGGCTAAATTTGACCGATTTTACGCTCAAATTTGAAGCGGAGTTTAAATTTGAGCCAAAAACCTTACTCGCTCCATTTGCGCCTTTTTTACCCGAAACGGACGCGCTAGCAAAGCTAAATTTTGGCTTTAGCGCCGTTTTTTTAATCTTAACGTAGATCATATAAAGGCTCACGCAAACGATCGCTACGGCCGAGATTTTCGTCATCGCACCCGCTATGTCGCTGACCTTGTCCGTCAAAAACGCGTTTAAAAAAAAGTAGCTAAAAAGCACGAGCAAAAACGCTCCCGCCACGTGCGCGAATCCGACCTTCATCGCAAAAGCCAGCGCGCGCGAGTAGCTGCCGCCGTTTGCGACGAAGTAGCTAGCCGTTAGCATCTTAGCATGACCAGGGCCGGCGGCGTGCAAAAAGCCGTAAAAAAAGCTAACCGCGGCTAGCAGGGCGAAATTTAGCGCGTTTAGCTCGGCGCTATTTATCTTGATGAGCTCTTTTAAGCGCTCTAAAAACTGAAGGCTTATGCCAGAAACCGAGTCAAATTTCGCCCTATCCTCGGCGTCGATCTGCTCTAAATTTTGCCTATTTTGTGCCTTAACGAGCGAGCTAAGCTCTGGCTTTGCGGGCTCTATTTTGGGCGCTTTTGAAGTCATTTCAAAAAACGCCGTGCTCAAATTTACGTTTGGAACTAGATAAATTTTATCGGTGAGCGCGTATGGCTGGGGCGAGCTTATTTTAAAGTTAAAAAATCCCTCGTGGTCAAAAACCTCGACCGTGACGACGCGGCCGTCCTTGACTGCCAAATTTAACTCTAAAATATACTCGAAATTTAGCCTACCCTCATCCAGATAAACCCGCTGCGATAGGGTTTTGGCGTGCAGATTTACGGTCTCGCCCGCGCCGTCGTAGTAGCCCACGCTCGTTAGATACCCGCGCGGCACGATGTAGTCGAGCAGGGATTTTTGCACTTTCCACGCTTCGTTTTTGCTAAGCGCTTTGTCGGCATTTTCGTCGTAGCTTTGTAGCGTTAGTTCGGTGAAATTTTCAGAAAACGTCCAAGTTATGACGGCTGCTTTTATCATATCGCCCTGGACGTCAAATTTGACCGCCGCATGCGCGGTCGGGGTGTAAAGCGAGCAGAGCGCGCAGGCGTGCGCGAAGCTAAAAAAGGACGCAAAAAGCGCGAAAATAGCGAGTATGCGTCCAAATTTCATTTACAGGCTCTTTGCGAAAATTTGCGCCGTTTTGCGTAGCTCGGCGTCCCAATCAAGCGGCAGCTGATCGATCTCTACGACGCTAGCGCCGCTTTCTTTGGCGATGGTTTGAGCGGCTTTTTTAGAAAACTGCGGAGCGACGAAAATGACCTTCACGCCGTGCTCTTTGGCCTCTTCGATAAGCTCTTTTAGCTCGGCCGGTTTTGGTTCTTTGCCATCTACTTCGATCGCGATTTGCTCTAGGTCGTAGCGCTTAGCAAAGTAGCCCCAAGACGGGTGATAGACGATAAATTCGCGGTTTTTGACGTTTGCTAGAGTGCTTTTAATAAAGCCGTCAAGCTCGCCCAGCTGCGCTTCAAATTTGGCCAAATTCGCCTCAAAAAGCGCCTTGTTTTCAGGATATTTTTCGATTAGCGCGGCGGCGATATTTTTAGCTTGGATTTTAACAGAAACCGGATCTAGCCAGATGTGTGGGTCAAATTCGCCGTGGTGATGCTCGTGATCATGGTGGTCATGGCCTGCATGCTCGTGTTTATGCTCGTGGTGAGCGTGTTCGTGCTTGGCGTCATGGTGATGATCGTGGTCCGCGTGCTCGTGATGACCTTCAAATTTGATCTTTTCTACGCCCGCGTCGGTTTTTACGATTTTAAGGTTTGGATATGATTTTTGAAATTTTGGCAGCCAAGCCTCCTCAAACTCGATCCCGATAGCAAAATATAGATCGCTTTTTTCAAGCGCGGTCATTTGTTTCGGCTTTGGTTCGTACGTGTGCGGATCGGCTCCTTTGCCCACCATCACGTTTACCTCGACCGCGTCGCCCGCGATTTGCTTGACGAAATACTCCTGCGGTAAAATACTGACGCTAACTTGCCCTTTGGCGTAGAGCGCGACTAAGCCCAAACATAAAAACGCGAAAATTTTTCTCATTTTTATCCTTTCCGTGTTAAAATTTGGGCGAAATTATATCAAAAGCAACTTAGTTGCAAATTAATTTTACTCAGGGTATAATACCCTAAAATTCTTAACGCGGAGGAAAAATATGAGCGAAAATTTGGAAGAAAAAGCCGGTTTTGAGGAGCTTTTAACGAAAAATGATATCAAAATCACTCCGCTTAGACTAGAGATTTTACACATTTTACACGCCGCCGCCTCGCCGCTTAGCTATGATGAAATTTTAGCCCAAATAGGCGCGAACAAAACCACGTTTTACCGCTGTATGGACCTTTTTGAAGCTAAGGGCATCGTGCTAAAAAGCGAAAACAACCGCAAAAATTTCTACGAGCTTGAAAGCGGAGCAAAGGCGTATTTCGTCTGCGACGTCTGCCACAAGATGACTAATATCGACATGCCGCGCCTAAAACAAAATCACGTCAAAAGCGTCGTGGTTAAAGGCGTTTGCGATGAGTGCTTTTAAAATTTGCGCTTAAATTTGGCGATAAATTCCGAACCCAAATTTGCTTACCGACATTAAATTTAAAAAACGACTTCCGAAAAAATTTCGCCGCAAATTTATAAAAAGCGATTATTACATCAAATTTAAAAATCAAATTTGACGCGGATAGCCCAAAACTAATCCTCATAAAGCTTCGCGATCTCTGGCGGTATCGCAATCGGACGACCGCGCGCAAGATCATAAAATACGTAAGTCGTCACCGCGCTAGCAACCGGCGCTCCGTCTTTACTAAACTCGTAAAAACGCTTCGAGCAGCTTCTTTTTTCGGGCTGCGTCCAGGTTTTCACGCGCACCTTATCGCCCAAAAACAGCTGCCCCAGATAGTCTATCTCGTGCCTGCGCACCATCCACGTGCGGTTTTGCGCGAGATTTGTCTCGATGAGGTCGCCCACGGCGTTTGAGTGCGCGTTTGCCGCTTCTTGCATCCAGATGACGTAGTGAGCGTTGTTTGCGTGATGATTCACGTCGATGGCGTCCTCGCCCACGGTAAATTCGTAATAAAAAATTTTCATTTTCGCTCCTAAAAACGCTAAAATTGTAGCAAAAATTTAAAGGCAAACAAAATGAAAGAGATGTGGGACAAAAAGGCGTCAAGCTATACGAGATTTACGGGCGAGCCAAGCGTTTTTCAAAGGCAGCTATACGCTAAGATCGAGGAGTTTGGCGTCAAATTTGAGAACAAAAGCGTCGTGGATATCGGCTGCGGCACGGGCGTGCATACGCTACTTTTAGCGCAAATTTGCCGCGAGATAACCGGCATGGATATCTCGGGCGAGATGCTAAAAGTCATGCTCGAAGACGCGGCTAAATTTAATATTTCAAATTTAACCGCCGTGCAAAGCGATTTTAAAAACTTTAACCCAAACCGCGTTTACGACGTGGCTTTTAGTACGATGAGCCCCGCGATCGCAGACGAAGAGGATTTTGTCAAATTTATAAATTTAGGCAAAAAAAGGGTCTATCTTTGGTGGAACAAACCGCGATATTCAAGCGTTTTAGAGCTTTTTTACGAGGGCTCCGAAAAGCGATGCTTTAAAGAAAAGGCAAACTTTTTTGAAGAGTACTTGCGTTGCGAAAATATCGCTTTTAACTCCTGCGTGCTTGAGGAGTCTCGCGAGCAAAAACGCACGCTTGAAGAGATGACGCAAAACGCGCTTTGGCATTTACAGATCGCAAATTTTACGCACGATGAAAATGCTGTCAGATCGCGGCTAGAAAGCATCGCGCAGGACGGTTTCGTGACGGAAAAAATCGTCTCTTCAATGAAGCTTTTAGTTTTTTAAGATATAATCGCGATATTTATTTAAAATTTAAAAAGGATTTTAGTTGCCGCGAGCGTTTTTGCAGATATTTTCGTGCGTTTTATGCTTCTTTTGCGTTCAAACTTTCGCCGCTTCGCACGTTTTATCTCCGGTCGCCCAGCCGAAATTTGACGAACAAAAAGCCAGACTGGGCAAGGAGCTGTTTTTCGACGCCTCGCTAAGCCCGGGTGGAACGCTATCTTGCGAGAAATGCCACAACCTTTACTGGGACTTAAGCGGTACGAGCAAAAAAAACGTAAAAATCTCTGCCGACGAGGAGATTAGCCCGCCAACTGCGCTAAACTCGGCGTTAAATTTTATCTTTTTTAAAAACGGCGAAGTTAAGGATATAGCCGAGCAGGTTAGGCAGAGCTTGACCGGCAAAAATCAGCTTGCTAGTGAGCCGAAATTTCTAGTCCAAAAGGTAAATCAAAACTCCGTTTATAGGAATAAATTTGAAGAGCTTTATGAGGATGGGGTAAGCTTTGAGGGTATCGTCGATGTGCTGGTAAATTTTGAAAAGGCCCTCATCACGCCAAATGCCAAATTTGATAAATTTATCAGCGGCGATGAGAGTGTTTTTAACGAAGAGGAAAAGCGCGGATTTGAGCTTTTTAAAACAATCGGTTGCATAAACTGCCACAGCGGCGCAAATATAGGCGCAAATCTCTACTACGAGCTAAAATTTGACGCAGACGGCAACAAAACCGGCCGCTACAAAGTACCCAGCCTGCGAAATATCGAAAAAACCGCGCCGTATCTTTATAGTGGCGAGCTAGCCGATCTAAAAGAGGCGCTAAAAATGATCGCTAAAATGCGCATAAACTACGATTTAAGCGACGAGCAGACGCACGCGCTTTATAAATTCTTGCTGACTTTAAGCGGCGAAAAACCGGAAATTTTAAAATGAAACACAAGATAATCTTTCATAAAATTTTATTTTTTACTATCGTTTGTATCGTATTTTTCGGTACCGTGATGACCTATAAGGCCACCAAGGACCTAGTAACCGCCTATGAGTGGAAAGGCACGATAGAAAAGGTGATGGACGCTAACGACGAGGCGAATTTCTTGCTCGAAAAAAGCCTTCTAGAGGCCGACTACGACTCGATTATGCGCCATACGGCGGAGTTTCAAAAGGCTCTAAAAAAGCTTGATTCGAGCAATCTAATCTCCTTTGAAAAGCTAGCGTTAAACGAAAAAACTTTTAGCGAGCTAGAGGATGCGGTTAAAAAAAGAGTCGAGCTAACGGATAAATTTAACTCAGTGACGATAATGGCAAAGCTCGTTTATAACGAAATAATCTTAAACGAGGCTTTAGACGGGCTTTATTTTAACGAGCTAATGCCGCAAATTTTGATGTTTAGATACGACTTAAACACTGATTTAGCGGCACCTAGAAAGCTTTTGAACGAGTATTTAAAGAACCCAAAACTAACTAAAAACGACGTAGGATTTTTATCGAGCGCGCAAAAACTGATCGGCTACTACGAGCAGGCGCAAAAGCTTTACCGCGATATAATTTCACATGAAATTTACAATAAACTATCCGACCTCAAAGAAAGTAGCGAGCGCTACATACAAAACGTCTTATCGAATTTACGTAGGACGATGGCGCTAGTGTTTGTGTTGTTTGGACTTGCGTCGATATTTGTTTATATTTCTTATGCTAGAGCTAGAAACAACATCAGACTACTAAACCGTTTCGAGCAGGCCGTCGATAATAGCTTTAACGCCATAACATTTACCGACCTAAATAGAAAGGTCAAATACATAAATAAAATTTTCGAGCAAAATTTCGGATATAAATTTGAGGAATTAAAAGATCAAAATATAAACATCATAAAGTCCCATCAGCACTCAAACAAATTTTATCAAGATATGTTAAAAACGATAGAATCGGATCAAATTTGGCGAGCCGACGAGCTAATAAGCAGAACAAAAAGCGGCGAACTCATATACGAGCAGGTTATTTTCTCTCCGCTTTTTAACGAAAGCGGCGACAAAGACGGCTACATGGCGATCAAATACGATAGAACCAAAGAGATCGCGATGACAAAAGAGCTCGAAAACAAAAACAAAGAGCTACAAAACGAAGCGCTAAAAGACAAGCTAACGGGGCTTGGCAGTTATTTTGCTCTGACGCAAAGGATGGAGCAGGGCTCGGGCGGCATGATCATCTATATAAACATTAATAACTTTATGGATTTTCGGTTTTTTTACAAAACAAAGACCGTGGACGCCATCATTGCTTCATTTGCGACGACGCTTCAGCTTTGTATCGATACTTATAAGATTGATGCGAACATTTATAGAGTGCAGTTTGATGAGTTTTGCATCTGGTACGGCGGCGACAATGCAGAGCGTGTAGTGCGTAAATTTATCGATTATTTTAAGGCAAATAATATCTATATCACGGTTGAGGGGGCGCGCGAGTTTATCCCTAATATCAAAATAACCATCGGCGTTAGCATGCCTCAAGACACTCCGCAAACAAACCGCCTAACTCAAGCCATGCTAGCTCACCACGAAGCCAAGCAAAACGGCGAAACGGTGCAGTTTTACACCGAAAATAGCCACATCGAGCAGCAGTACTACCACAACCAAATCATGTCGCGCACCATCGAAAACGCTCTATATAACGACACCGTGATCGTCGAGTGTCAGCCAATCTACGACGTATCTGGCGAAACGGCGCGGGTCAAATACTACGAAGTGCTCGTGCGCCTCATCGACGAAAACGGCAAGATCCGCTATCCGGGCGAGTTTTTGGACATAGCAAAGAAAATTTCGCTTTATAACAATATCACCAAAAAGGTCGTCGAGCACGTGTTTAGACTCGTGGAGAAATTTACAAACACGAGCTTTTCTATGAACCTTTCTAGTAGCGATATCGCAAACGAGAGCATCAGAGAACTCATCGAGAAAAAGCTACGCGTCTGCTCAAAGCCCGAGCACGTGTATTTTGAGATACTAGAGAGTGAGGGCGTGGATGATTACAAGATCGTAAATGACTTCATCAACAGGATCCGCGCCTACGACTGCAAAATTTCGATCGATGATTTCGGTAGCGGCTACTCGAACTACTACCGTATCTTGGAGCTTGATATCGACACGATCAAGATCGACGGCTCGATCATCAAAAAGCTCCCGTACGACAAAAACGCTAGGTATCTACTGCAAACCATCATCGACTTTGCCGGAAGACAAGGCTACAACGTCGTGGCGGAGTTTGTAAGCTCAGAGGAAATCCTCGCTGAAATAAAGAAATTCGGCATAAAATACGCGCAAGGGTTTTTGCTAGGCAAACCAACCTCGCCAAGTAATATCGAGGAGTAAAACGCGCGGTGGCTTTGTGCCGTTAAATTTAGCTCGCCTTAGTCAAATTTGCCCACTCAAATTTGACTACTCCTGTATCCAAGCCACCAAAGCTAAAAATAAACCCGCCTGAAAATAAAAATTCTTTTTCAAATTTTTGTTTATCAAAGCGCAAAGCTTGGAGATAAAAATATATAGCTCGCTCACGCATATCCTTTGGGCGCAAATTTTACGTCAAATTTGCTGCTACTGCCTAGCCAAATTTGAGTAAACCGCTAAAAAGCAGCTCAAATTTGGCTTGGATTATAAATTTGAGCTTGGCTCGTCTTTAAATTTCCTTCTAACAAAAGTGGCGCAAACCGCAAACGAAACCGCAGTCAAAGCGTAAAATATATAGCTAAAAATAGGATTTGCACGGGTCTCGCCCTCTTTTAGCTTTTTAACCGAAACGGCGTTTCTAAACATATCAAACATCGCGATGCGCCAGCCGTAGTATTTGATCTGCGCCCTGCCTTCGCCCACTAGGCTTTGCGCGGCGGCTTGGACGTCGGCGGAGTTAAATTTAAAATAAAGCGGCAAGCCCCAGCCTGTATCCTCGTTTCGATACGGCATCACCTTCGTGCCGTTAATCTCGCGCGTGTAGATAAAGTACACGTCGCGCGTCGGGCCGTCGGCCGGGTTTTGCGCATCGATGAAGCCGTCTTTATCCATGCGCTTGACCTCGCCGCCCGTGATGATAGCCTCGTCGTAGTGCGGAAAAGCGTAGTTTATCGCCGCTACCGCCATAGCGTGCAGAGCAAACAGAAAGGTAATGATGGAAATTTGAAGGTATTTTTTAAATTTTTGCATTTTCGTCCTTTGGGGCGAATTGTACAAGATAGAAGTTTATAATAAGCTAAGCCCCTAAAGCAGGGGCTTAGAAGGGTTAGGCTTTAGTCTTGCAGCTGCAGCTTCCCGCGATAAATTTAAGAATCTGTATAAAGAAGCAAACGCCGCCGATGATAAAGATCGTATCGCCGATCATCCTTAGCCAGCGTAAATTTTGCAAGTGATCCATTTGCAAGAACTCCGCGCTTCTAGCGTACCACATGCCAACATCTATCGCAGCGACCGCTTGATAAAGACCGATCGGAAGCAGCGACGCTACGATCATAAGCATTAGTCCCGCATTTAGCGACCAAAAGCCAACTTTCATCAGCTTGTCGTTAAACTCTTGCCCTTTGAAAAGATAAAGCGCCACGAGCCAAACAAAACCTAGCGCCAAAAATCCGTAAACGCCAAACAGCGCCGCGTGTCCGTGTACCGAAGTGGTATTTAGACCCTGGATGTAGAACAAAAATAGCGGCGGGTTGATAAGGAAACCAAACACGCCGGCTCCCAGCATATTCCAAAATGCCACCGCGATAAAGCAGTAAAGCGGCCATTTGAGGTTTTTCGCCCAGCTTTGCGCAAACTGAAGCGAATACTGATGAAAGGCCTCGGCTCCAAGAAGCACCAAAGGCACGACCTCAAGCGCGGAAAAGCTAGCGCCCACAGCCATGATCGGAGTGGTCGTTCCGGCAAAATAAAGGTGGTGGAAAGTGCCCGGGATACCGCCGATCAAAAACAAGCTCGCACTTGCCAAGGTCGAGTAAGTCGCAAATTTTTTACCGACTAGACCCAAAGAGGCAAACACGAACGCAAGCGACGCGGTCGCAAACACCTCGAAAAAGCCCTCGACCCAAAGGTGAACGACCCACCAGCGCCAGTATTCCATTACCGGTAGCGGGCTTCTTTGTCCGTAAAATAGTCCCGCGCCGTAGAAAAGTCCCACCGCGATAGCAGAAGCCGTAAAGATAGCTAACAGGTTTTTATCGCCGTCAGCCTTAAATCCGCCGACAAAGCCGCGAAGCACGAGCGCCATCCAGATAACAAGACCGACAAACAAAATAAGCTGCCAAACCCTGCCAAGATCGATATACTCGTATCCTTGGTGTCCCAGCCAAAAGCTCAGGCTAGTGTCCATCTTGCCAGCTATCGCCATGTATTCGCCCACAAAGCTACCCACGACTAGGAAAAGTAGCGCGTAAAATAGCAGATCCACGCCTAGTTTTTGAAATTTAGGATCCTTGCCGCCGTTGATGATAGGCGCCAGGAAAAGTCCAGCCGCCAAAAAGCCCGTCGCGATCCAGAAAATACTCGCCTGAATGTGCCAAGTGCGCGCCAAAGAGTACGGGATGTGCTCGGATAAATTTATACCGTAAAACTCCTGCCCCTCGACCGTATAGTGCGCTACAAAGCCGCCTATCATGATCTGAAAAACAAAAAGCGCGAGCGCGACGAAAAGGTACTTGCCAAGCGCCTTTTGAGACGGGGTCAAATTTAGCCTTGATAGCGGATCGGCGTCGATAGGAGCGAGCCTTTCGTGATCTTTTTCTCCGTAGAAATTTGAAAACCAAACTAAAAGGCCAACGCCCGCAACCAAAATCGTAACGCTAATAATCGTCCAAAATACGTTTTCTTGCGTCGGGACGTTGTCGATTAGCGGCTCGTGCGGCCAGTTGTTCGTGTACGTAGCCTCGCTATTTGGGCGATTCGTCGCCGTAGCCCAGGTCGCCCAGAAGAAGAAATCATTTAGCTGCTCGCGGTTTTCCTCTTTTGCCAGCGTGTTGTTTTTCATCGCATAGTTTTCGCGTAGCTTCTGGTATTTTGGATCGTTGCCAAAAAGCCCGTTATACTCGTCACGCACTACCTTTGCCGCCGCGATCCTCTCGTCGCTGATCGTTATAACGCCGTTTTTTAGCGTATTCGTGCGGTATTCGCTCTTTGTTAGGGCCTTGATGTTGGCTTGCTGTTCGGCGCTTAGAGCGTCAAATTTAGCTCCATAAAGCTGATTTGCCTTGATATCCATAAACGCAACTAGCTCTTTATGCAGCCAATCAGCCGTCCAGTCGGGCGCCTGATACGCTCCGTGTCCCCACACCGAGCCCACCTGCATACCGCCGATGCTTTGCCAGGCTTCCTGACCTTTGTAAATTTGCTCTTGCTCGACTACGATTTTGCCGTTTTTATCGGCAAAACTCACCACCGGCGGCGCTTCGCGGTAAACCTCTACGCCGTAGTAACCCAGTATCCCGAAGGCGATAGTAACGACTGCTACCAGCGCCCACCAATACTTCTTGTATTCACGCATACTTTGTCTCCTTTTGAAAAATTCGGATAAAGTTTATCCAAAACGCGAATTTAATCGAATGATTTGCGTCAATAAAAGGATAAAATCTGTCCTTAAAATATTGCTTATTTTAAAAATGTATAATTACGAAAATATATTTTGGGGGATTTTATGCTTAAATTCGAGATTGTTTATAAATTTTGCCTGGTTTGCGCGCTGATCTTGGGGCTTAGTTTGCTCGCGTTTTCGGGGGTAAATTTCGCGCTCGGAGAGTACGGCGAATTTTGGATGAGCGCGCATAAATTTGCGGGCTCTTTAGTCGCGATCGCAGCCGTTTTGCACGTGATAAATCGCAAGAAAAAGCTCATTAAGCTCGCAAACGAATTCATCGACGTCGTCACTCGCCGCAAAAACCCGAGCATGTGCAACATGGACCGCATCATCGCATCGCTCGAGCCATACACGATCGCTGAGATCTCGCAAAAGCTCGGCTTCGACGAGGCTGAGTTTTGCCGTACATTGCGCGAAAACGGCGTCAAATTTAGCAGCGCCGATCAAACCCTTCGCCAAATCGCTTTTTTAAACGACGAAAAGATATTTTTCGTGCTGGTTCTCATCGTCGAGGCAAAATTTGGCAAGAGATTTTGCGGCGAACTAAAATTTAAAGGCAGCGAGAAATTTAGAAAAGCGGCATAAAATCAAACTACCGCACGCCGTAAATACGGACCGATATTTGCCCAAAGCCGCAAATAAAGCTCTGCGCGCTGCGGTGCCTAAACGCGCAGTCGTAGCAGCTCCTCTCGCCGCCGCAGCTCGCCCATATCGTCGATACAAAGTAGAAATCTAAATTTCATTTTAGCTTCCTTAAATATTTAAGTAGAATTGAACTATTCGTAAAAAAATTATATCTTTATATTTCAGTAATATTAAACGCTAGAAAATATATTTTATAAAGTATAAAATAAAAATTTAATTTTTAAGGGGATAACGTGAGAAAAAATCGATCTGATCGTATGTTGCGCTGCGGCGGTGCTAAAATCTATAGGAAAAATCCGTTAAAATTTAACCCGGTCTTATAAAAAATATCGCAAATTAATCTAGCTAAATTTTAATTTTATTTAATAATATCTTAGCTACAATTCTTATTTTTTAGCGTCAAGTTTGACGACCACGTTTTAGGATACCCAGATGACTACCTCATAGATACGCATTTGATCTCAAATTTTAGTCTCGCGGGGCGAGGAAATTAATACAAAGAAAATTTATGTTTAAAGAATTTAGAACGAAATATCTAACGAATTTCTGGAATGTCGGGCAGGCGATGATTATCTTAGCCATCGTAGCGACCGCGTATTTTGGGATTTTTGGCGGCGGATGGGCAGTGACTGGCGAGATGACGCGCTGGGGCGGCGAGTTTTTGGAGCTTTTCGGGATGGATCTTAGCGGCTACTCCTACTACAAGATTACAAACCTTGACGGTAACCCGCTCACGCGCTTTGAGGGGCTTATGCTAATAGGCATGTTCGTCGGCGCTACGATTGCGGCATTTATGGCAAATAAAGTCAAATTTCGCCTACCCGCAAGCAAAATTCGCGTTTTTCAAGCTATCGTCGGCGGCTTGCTTTCGGGATTTGGCGCGCGTCTGGCCTTTGGCTGCAACCTGCTTGATTTTTTCACCGGACTGCCGTATTTTTCGCTACACACGTGGCTTTTTGCCGTGTTTATGGTGCTTGGCATCTACGTCGCCGTCAAGGTCGGCAAGCTACCCGTCTTTATGCCTAAAACCGAGCTTAAAAACTTCGGCCCAAAAGGCAAAGGTACGACGCACGACAAAGGCCGCGCCGACCGAAATTTCGCTATCGGCGTGATTATCGCGATTTTAGCGATTATCTGGTTTGCGTATCTTTTGATGCAGGCGCCGGCGCTTGATCTAAAAGTCAAAGCCAGCATCTTGCCGCTTGGACTACTTTTCGGGCTGGTTTTCGGCTTTATCATCTCAAAGAGTCAAATTTGCTTTACTTCGTGCTTTCGCGACCTGTTTTTATTCGGCAGAGACGTTGCGACCAAGGGCGCTTTTTACGGCATGATAATCGCCACGCTCATCGTTTTCGTGCTGATGCTAAACGGCTACGTCGGCAAGGTTACGAATTTCTCGCCGGCTGTTGCGATCGGAGCGTTTTTATTCGGCTTTGGTATCGTATTTGCGGGCGGCTGCGAGTGCGGCTGGACATATAGAGCCACCGAGGGGCAGCTGCACTTTATGATCGTGGGCGTCGCAAACGTCGTAGGAACCATGGTGTTAGCCCTTAGCTACGACGCGATACCCGCGTGGATCAAAGACGGCCCGAAAATCCAGCTTTTAGAGGTATTCGGTCCGCTTGGCGGCTTAGCGGTAAATTTATGTTTATTCGTTTCGGCGCTGCTACTGGTATTTATCTACAAACGAAATTTCTTCGCCAAAGGAGGCTACTAAGATGCATGAAGACGATTTTGAAATAAGCTATACGCTCGATATCCTAGGCGAGGCTTGCCCGATGCCAGCCGTCGCGACGCTAGAAATCCTACCAAAAATGAAAAGCGGCGAGGTGCTAGAAGTACTTTGCGACTGCCCGCAGGCGATAAACTCGATCCCTTACGACGCGAGAAACAGGGGCTTTGAAGTGCTTAAAATCGAGCAAGACGGTCCGACGCTTAGATTTATCATCAAAAAGCCTTAGTTTAAATTTAGGCGCGAAGCAGGGTCTAGGCGCGCCCTGCTCTATTTTGCTACGGCGGGCCGGTAAGTTGCCGCTTGCAAAGTAAATTTTGCTCGCCCGGCCGCGTTTTGCTTATCTTGCGTGCTTAAATTTATGATTCGTGCGGTATTTTGCGTTGCCGTTTTCGTCATATTAAAAATTTACCCGCCGCGCGCGTATCTCGTACTTTTGCGTTTAAATTCGCAGCCCGGAAAAACTTGGAGCAAATTTAAAGCGCGAAATTTGAAACCTAAAACCGACTCCGCTTTGCCAAAGCGCCGAAATTTCCCAATTTATCTCGCGGCGGCTAAATTTATATTTTTGAAAGGGCTCAAATTTTAAAAATAACCGCAATTTTAATCATAACTTTTAACATTTTACTTTTTGGCGGGATTATTTGGACTATATTTTGGCGCAATCCTAGCAAGCTCAGCCGACGTCAACTCGTTGCAATAAAAGCGACCCGCCGCACTTGCAGATAGTGCCCATAAATGTTGCATACTGCCTAAACAACATTAGCTATTCACGCTTTATCGCACGACTTAAAAAGCAAAGGTTGCTTTAAAATAATTTTTGGGAGCAATTCGGCTCCCGAATTAATTTTTTAAAGTGGATTTTTTAAATACCAAATCTCGTCGAATTTTTCAATCGCAAATTTACGAGCTCTCTCTCCGCTTGCAAATTTTATTTCAATTACGAGCTCGGCATGTTTATGGTCTATCATGTTTATTTTATAAACAGAGGCATCAAGTATCTTATCTGATTTATTATTTTCTAGCTCTTTTTCTATTTTTTTGGCTATTTTATCTTGCTCGTCTTTGCTATCGGTTTTAACTAAAAACGCCATATCGACTGGATTATTTTTGATGGTTTTAACGACTTTTTCACCTAATTCCTCAGGCGTTTTTGCCTCGTCGCTTCCGCAACCGACCAGCACGAATCCACCCAAAACCAATGAAAATAAAATCTTTTTTATTTTTTCTCCTGTTAATAAATTTGTATAAAATTTTATCGTTTTTTTTGTAAAGTCAAGCTTGCTTCATTTGAACTGTAGATGGTTGCACTTGCTTGACAGGACCGATATCAATAACCTTGTCAAAAATAAATTTAAGCTCCTCTTGATGCGTGATCATGAGTACGCCAAGGTGCGGAAAGTCGCTCTTGAGATTAGCAAGAAGCTCTTTTGCCAGTGCGCTATCAAGCGCCGAAGTCGCCTCGTCAAGCAGTAAAAACGCGGGCCGCGTAAAATAAACCCTCGCAAACGCAAGCCTTTGCGCTTCGCCTCCGCTTAAAATCTTGCCCCAGTCTTTGATTTTGTCTAGCTCGGGGATAAATTTCTCCAGCCGTACTCGCCTTAAAATATCGGTAAAATCGATATCTGCACCTTGCAAATCGCTAGGATACGCGATAAGCCGCCTTAGGCTCATGCGCGCCAAAAACGGCTTTTGCGGCACACTCATCGTCCCGTGCGGTACGCAAACCTCTCCCGAGCCGTGATCCCAGATGCCGGCGATATACCTAAACACGCTGCTTTTGCCGGTTCCGCTAGCTCCGCGTAGTAGCGTCCATTCGCCGCTTTTTACGCTTAAATTTAGCCCGCAAACCAGCTTCTCGCCGTTTGGAGTAAAAATTTGCAAATTTGAGCATTTTAGCTCGTTTTGTTCGCAGTTCTCGTCAAATTTAACGCTCTCAAATTTATCCTGCGTCAAATTTGCCGCCGTTACTCGGGCGGAGTCGTTCACTCCGTCAAGGTTGCTGTTTTGTCCGCTAAATTTAGCGCCAAATTTGACCTTGGAGTCCGCTGCCTGCGCGATCTCGACGAATTTATACACGCGCTCCACGCTCGCGGCCCACTCCATGATCTGTTTATAATAGTCCATAAACCACGCAAAGCCGTCCTGCACGCTATAAAACGCCGAGCGCGCCCGCATCATGTCGCCAAACGTCATTGCCCGCGCGAAATAAAGCGGCAAACAGGCGAAAATGGGGATTAGATTCGTGATTTTTAAGTAGCTAGCCGAAAAGCACTCTAGGCGAAACTCGGTGTTCATGATGACACGCCAGTTGCGCACTACCTCGCTAAAGCTCGCTCTAAAGCGCGATTTTTCAGCGCCGGCGCCATTCATTAGCGCGACGGCTTCAGCGTTTTCGCGAGTGATTAGTAGATTTGCGCGGTAGTCGGCTTCGACCTGCTGTTTTTTGTAGTTTAGGCGCTTTAAGCTGCGGCCGATGAAGTGCGTAATAAGCGAGCTAAAAAGCGTATAAACGAGCGCGACGTAGACCAAAAAGCCTTCTATCGCGAACTCGCGACCAAATGCGCTAAAGTGCAGTACCTTTGATGCTTCCCAAAGAATAAATGTGAAAGCAAAAAGCTTGGAGAGGTTATAAACCATGGATTTTATGAGATTTACGCTTTTGTCGGCGAGCAGGAGGCTGTCCTCTGCGATACGCTGGTCCGGGTTATCAAAGCCAGCAGCACCGGATAAGCGGTAGAAATTTGCGTTTTTTAGCCATAGATTTTCCATCTCTTCGCTTAGGCTCTCTCGCCACGAGATCACGAGTAGCTTTTTAAACCAGTTTCCGATCACGATAAAAAGCACGATAACGGCGGTATATATGAGAAATTCGCCCACAAGTGGGAGCATGAGATCTTTTTCAAATTTTTCGATCGCGTCGTAAAATTTTTTATCCCATGCGTTCATTAGCGTCGCGACCTTGACGATGGCTAGGCTAGCCCCCAGCGTCACGGCCAGCATCGCCCACGCCGCTAGCGAGCGCTTACCCGTCCAAAACCAGCCCGCTATGATGAAAAATTTCTTTAAAATCTGCAAATTTAGCCTTTTTGTTTGGTTTTACGCTCTGCGGCGAGCGGTAAATTTACGCTCCGAGATTTTTATGTGGTGCAAATTTTAGCCCAAATTTGGCCTGCTTTGTTCAAATTTAAAGCGCGAAGCGGTATGTTTATTTACCGCTTCGAAAAGGCCGAAATTTACGCAAATTTGATCCCGCAAAAGTTCTTTAATACGCATAGTTAAACGTCAGCGTGAAATTTCGCGGATCGCCGTAAAAGTTGTTCATGCCGGCGGTTCTGTTTTGGGTGTTCATGAAATATTTTTTGTCGGTTATGTTTTTGACTGCGAGTCCGAGGCTGAAATTTTTGTTGAAAAAGTAGTTCACGTTCGCATCCCAAAGCGCATAGGCTTTTTGCGTAGGCGCTACGTAGGCTACGTTTTGATAAAAGCCCGAAGTCGCGCTCTGCCATCTAACTCCGGTGCCAAAGCTCAGCTTTTGGCTGCTAGAAAACGGTATCTCGTAGCTGGTGTAAATTTTAAACAAGTGCTTAGGTACGTAGGATTTTGCGTTCGCGCCCTTGTCGTAGTTTACGTTTGTAGAGGTCTTTTTCTCGCTTTTCATATAGACGCTTTTGTTAAAAGTATAGCCCGCAAAAAGATTCCATCTATCGGTCAAGGCGCCTGAAATTTCAAGATCTAGCCCGCGGCTTCGCACCTTGCCTTCGGCGATGCTGTTGGCGGTATTTAGCGGATCTTGGATGGCTCTGTTTTCTTGCACTACCTGAAATAACGCGACTGCGGTGTTTAGCGCGCCGTCAAAGTACTCTGATTTTACGCCAGTTTCTACGTTGTAGCCTACGATCGGTTTTAGGATGTTTTTGTTCGCGTCCGTCGCGCTTTGAGGCTTAAAGATCTCTGCGTAGCTAACATACCAGCTGTGATTTTTAGCAAAATCCCAAGTAAGACCCGCATAAGGTGCGAAGTGATTTTTGGTGAGATCTAGCGTCTTTTTGCTCGTGTGGTTTTTGAGGTCGTCCCATTTTTTGTCGTATTTTACGCTGGTAAATCTGCCGCCTACTAGCAAGTGCCAATCATCCGTGAAGTTATATCTCGTGCCGATACCAAATGAGCGCTGGTAAATTTTAGTCGTGTATAGGTCGTTATCCGTTATCGTGTTACCGTCCCAGTTGGGCTCGGCTATTGCGCCGCCGTTCCAGTTATATAGCCCGATACCAAGCGAGCTTAGGCTAGCGTTTGGCGCCCATTTGTCGTGGCGGGTAAATTTCTCGCGAGAGAGCGAGCCGTTTACGAAAAACTCATGCTTACGCCCGAAAAGCTCGTATTTGCCGTCCGCGCCGATTTGCAAATTTACCTCGTCCGATTCGTTGTCGTATTTTCTAAATCTCACGTTGTGTGTCGGTCTTGCGATCGCTACGTTATATGGGTTCGTGCCGCCCATCGCGCCAAATTTAAACATACCTTCGCTTTTAGTGTAGTTTAGTTTGGCGTAGATTTTCGTATCGTCGCTAAGTTGATGCGAAAGCTCGGTAAAGGCGTTAAATTTCTCGTATTCGCTTTTGTCCCAGTTTGAGCCGAAATAGCTTTTGCGGCTCAAATTTAAAAGATTGCCGCCAGCATCGCTAGCCGGTACGCCGTAGATATCGTAGACGCCGATCGTTCTTTGCCAGATGAGGCCGGTAGTTAGCATCGTTTTATCCGTGAGATCAAACTCAAACGTACTGCCCAGCGCCTCTCGGCGACCGTTTTTGTGGTTTTTAAACGAGCCTGTTTTGTTTAGGATTCCGATTAGTCTACCGCGGATCGTGCCGTCTGTGTTTAGCGCGTCGGTTACGTCAAACGAGCCTCTGTAGTTATTCCAGCTGCCCATACTTAGCCCCAAATTTACGCCAAGCTCGTCGCCGGGGCGCTTGCGGACTAGATTTACCGTGCCGCCGGGCTCGCCGTTACTCTGCGTAAGTCCAGCTACGCCGCGTAGCACCTCGACGCGGTCGTAAAACTCGAGATCCGTAAATTCTTTTGAAAATCCAAGCGTACCTTGAGCCGTGATAGATACCGAGGATGCGACGCCGTCTTCTTGGATGTTGTCGATGTTAAATCCTCTAGAGACGATGCGGTCGCGCCCGCTGTCGCGATAAAGCGTGATGCCGCTCGCGTAGTTCATCGCCGTATCGACGTCTTTTAAATTTAGGTCTTTGATGAGTTGATTTGAGACGACAGAGACTGATTGCGGAGTCTCGCGGATACTGAGATTTAGACCCGTGGCGGTGCTCATATTTCCCGTCGTATACGAGCCCGTACCCTCGGTTGTCGACAGATCGGCTTTACCGTATGCGGTGACCTCGCCGAGGTTTGCATCGACTGCGTAAAGCGAGCAAGCAAGACACATAGATAAGCCTATAAATTTGCATTGAGCGTTCAAAATTTTCTCCTTAATATTGATAATGATTAGGCGAATTATATATCAAAATATTTAAGAAAAAATAAAGAACAAACAAGCACTAAATAAGACAAAACAGGAGTTAAATTTGAGCGGATAGATTTGGTATTTTAAGTGAAATTTGAATAAAAAGCGAAGGTGAATTTGGATCAAATTTAAAATTCAGCGAGCGCCATAATCCGCTCGCTAATTAAAAGAATT
>CAUPZP010000011.1:0-47680 GCA_963516105.1 uncultured Campylobacter sp. | reverse complement strand
TAAAAAAGCGGATGCAATGCAAGACATCTTGTTTTCCGACAAAAAAGATAAGGTAGTATTTGAAAACAACGCAACCGAATATGTAATAAAGCCATACAAGAAACTAACTTCTGATGAAATAAAAAATATAGTTGAAAGCAAATATAGGTGATTCACGTAGATGGCAACCGAAGTAAATCTAGTTCAAGCTCAAATTTGAAGTAAATAATCTCGGCGCAAAGACGAATCCTAAGATAAATTTGAGCTCGCCGCGGCGTAAATTTAAAATTTAAGCGGGCGAAATTTGACGAGACCGTCCGCAAATTTGCCTGCTAAATTTCAAATTTGACTGAATCTTGCTAGCTTCTAAAAAATGCGTCGCTTAACGAGGTTCAAATTTAGCGTTGCGTGGCAGATCAAGCTCTAAACTACAGCATTTGAAGCGACCGCGAAAACCGCCCGAGATAAAAAGGCAAATTTAAAAAGCAGCACGCTAGAGTAAATTTGCGCTTACTTCTCGTCTCGTGACAAAAGCTTTGCCGTGCGTCCGTTTTTTCGCACTTCTTTGAAAAATATCCGCAGCGCCTTTTGCTCCTTTGCGCCGATTTCGTAGCTGATAAATTTGAGATACCATTTGATATCATCCGCGCTGATGCCCCTAGTTTGGGCGTATTTGGCGAGGATGTAGTTTGGGATTTTGACATTTGCTCGCAAAAACTCGCGCGCCAGCCGCTCATACGCGCCGCGCCCCTTCACGCAGGAAAATCGCCCGAAAACAAACGGCAAGCCCGTCCGCCCGCGCCACGCCCGCCCCAGGTCGTAAAACGCCTCCTCGCCCTCCCGCAGATACGCCTTTAGCGCGCGGTCGCCGATGAGTACTTCGCCCTCAAGTCCCAGCACTCCTGCTAGCGCGTTTGAGCTCGCAGACGCGGGGTCGGGACGCGCGGCGGTGCCCTTTCGCACGAGCACGCTTTTGACGTCGCCCTTAGCTACGATGCCAAGGCTTACTTTTTTGTAGCGTTTTTTGCGGCTTTCGATGCTCGAGATCACGGCTGCGTCGATCCTGCGGCAGCACAGATCGCGGTTTAGTTTGCTAGGCACCCCTTTTTTAAATTTAATAATTTTTTTATCCTGCGAGCTTAGGCGCGAGCGCTTTAAAAATACGTGAAAAGGAAGCAAATTTAGATAATCAATCTTGCCAAAAATCATAAAAACTCCGAATTTATAAGGATTTGCGCCGTTTTAAAACGACCAAAATTTAAAGCCAAATCCCAATGCGTAAAAATTTCATAAAACCAAAATCACCGCTCGCGGCAAAAGATACGGTCGCGAGCTTTTCTGCGATACCGCAAATTTAACCAAATCGCGCCACAAAATGCGCCCACACCAAAGCAATGCACTATAAAGGTGCGGGTCTGGGCCGCCCAGCAAAACTCGCCCAAAAAACTACAACGCAAAAGCGTCAAAAACGCGCCGAACCGCTCGCTCAAACAAAGATGACATTTTACGCGGTTAAATTTGAAAAAGCGGCGACTCTGCGCAGGAAATCGCCGCTAGAAACGCAAATTTAAGCTCGCAAGCGCGCTATTTTGCTTCGTTAAATTTGATATTCGTGCTCTTCAAGCTCGTCGTTTAAGAGCTTCGTAAATCTCGCTGCGTGCGCCTCTATCGCGCTATCTGGCACGCCCGGCTCCACGCCGCAGCTAGCGAAAATCCGTCCGTAAACGAGCTCGCAAAAGTTAGCGCAGCACTGAAGCGGTAGCAAAATCTCGTTTAGGGTAAATTTGATCGCGCCGTGCTTCGAGTATTCGCCCAGTCCGCCACCCGCGCTAACGGCGATTTGTAGCTGTTTGCCAGCGATCTTCGCGCCCTCGCCGTAGGCAAAGCCGCGGCTAAGCACGTAGTCGATGTAGGCCTTTAGCATGGAGGGCACGTTAAAGCCCATCATCGGGAACAAAAACACGATGCGATCGGCGCGCAAAAACGCCTCTTGCTCTGCTGCGACGTCGATTTTTAGGGCGTCGGTGCCATATAGTCCCTCTAGGTGGCGAACCTCGGCGCCCGCGCTTTTAGCGGCATTTACCAGCGCCTTGTTTAGGCGAGAGGCGGCGAAATTTGGGTGAGATAAAACTACTAGCGTTTTCATTTTGGCTCCTTTTTCGATAAATTTTAGAGCATTTGCGCTTTTGGGGCGTTAAATTTAAGCTGATTAAATTTGCTATTTTTTAAACCTCGCCTCAAAACGCAAAAGTCTTATTTTTTGAGAAATTATATCATCAAAAGCCTAAAAACAGGTTAAGGCGGGCGGCTAAATTTTAACTAGTAAGACGCTAGATGGTACGGCCGTAAATTCCCACCCAAATTTATCTGCAAAACCCCAGCCGTCAAATTTGCCTCTTGCTTAAAAATATCAAGGCTCAAATTTAACTCGTCTATTATGGGTAGAAGCTCCGAAATTTCCTTTTTTATTTGCGCGGCATCCTTGAGACTAGGCGGCGGCGAAAAGAGCGTCGTCTCAAATTTGTTTTTGGCTCCGTTTAAAAATAGATAAAATTTATCGTCCATAAACGCCACACTCACGCCCATCTCTGCGGCGTATTTTATCTTTAGCTCGCGCAAGCGCTTCATGAATGCGAGCGTCAAAAGATATCTTGCTTCGACCTTGTCGTCTGTAAAAACTCTAAATTCATCGTTAAAAAGAGTATCGTCCATCTGCTCTTTTTCGCCTAAAAATTTAGTGTTTAGAGTGCGGCTTGCCACTATCGTTTGCCCGCTAAATTTCTTGTAAAACTCGCAGACCAAGACCGAGCCGCTGAAGGCCTGCATATCTTTCATCGTCTCCCATGCAAAAACTATCGTGGAGAGTAAATTTAACGCCGCCGAGTCGCCTAAATTTAGCTTCGCGCCGTTTGGGATATCGATCGCTTCGCCGAGGTTAAATTCGACGCCATTATACGTTCCGCTAATTAGGTCTTCGGCGCGAAACTCGTCTGGCGAATAGATGCCGATTTTGCGAAATTCTTTACGGCTGATACCGGCAAGCGGATCGTAGCCAAAATTTGGATCTACCTCGCGAATAGCGGCTCGGACGAAAACGTCTTTATAAAACGCTTTGTAATCCCCCAGCTCGTCGATCACTCGGCTAGCGTTAGCCATTAGCGCGGCGAGAAAAAACGGAATATAGATAATGATGAAAAATAGCGGTGCAAGGTGATTTTCAAAAAGATGTCCTACGGCAAATCCGCCGCCCACGGGTAGGACAGCTATAAATAAAATTCCCAAAAACAGATACTTTGCAAACGCGTGTCTGCACTCCTTTTGCTTTTTTGCAGTTGCCTCTATGGCTTCGTTTATGTTCAAATTTTGCCTCTTTTAGGATTTTACGTTTGGAGCGAATTTTAGCGAAATCTACGCTGTAAAGGTGCGGGTCTTGGCGAGTAAGCAACTAAATTTAAAAAATCGATCAAATTTGACCGAAAATAAAAGAAGTTAAGCCGAATCAAATCGGCTTAAATTTACGCTCAAATTTGAGTTTAGCGTAGGTATTTGACGTTAGCTTTGGCGCGGAGTTTGTTGAAGTATTCGCCGATGACGCGGTCTTGCTCGAGTTTATAAAGCGCGTTCATCGCCTCGTCTCTGACCTCGTCAAATTCAGGCATTGTTTGCCCCTTTTTAGATGCTACGTAAAACATCTCAAAGCCCTCGGGAGTCTGGAAAATCTGCGTAAAAGTGCCGTCGGGGGTCTGCTGAAATATCGTTCGTAGCTGAGGCGGGATCTGCTCGCTTTTTAGATCTAGCACGTCCATGTGCACGCTGTGGTTGGCGTTCATCGGGGAGCTTTGTCTGGCGGCCTCTAAAAGCTGCATCGAAGGCGCCACGTATCTAGTCACGCTTACGTCGGTAAAGTGTGCAAAAAGGTCGCGATTTTGCTCGAAATACGCCCTCGCGGCGTTTTCTGAAATGTTGATTTTAGCCTCGGCAAAGATGCTTTGATATAGCTTTTCTTGTTTTATGCTTTTTGCGACGTCGTCTTTAAACTGCGAGTAGTCGCCGCCCTTTGATAGCACGGCCGAGCGCAGATCGAAGGCGCTCATACCGCTCTCGCTTGCGATCTTTTGCAGCCTTTGATTTAGCTCGTAGTCGCTGGCTTCGATTTTTAGGTTTTTGATCTGCGCGGTTTCTAGCCTATCGCGGATCAGTAAATTTAGCGCGTTTGCTTCGTTTGTTTGCAGCTGCGTGGCGGCTTTGCGCACTTCGTTTACGGTGATGGGTTCGTTTTCGATGATGACGGCTATGCCGTTTGAGATCTGGCTCGTGTTAGCCATACAAAAACTGAGAAAAAACGCGGCGAATGAGATCTTTTTTAACATATAAAACCTTTGTTTAAGTCTAAAGTAAATATAATTTGAGCATTATAACATTTTAAATTTAAGCGCAAGCTATAAAGGTAAAATTTAATGCAAAATTCACAAATAGTAACTAGATTTGCCCCCTCTCCGACCGGATATCTGCACATCGGCGGGCTTAGGACGGCGCTTTATAACTACTTATACGCTAGAGCAAACGACGGCAAATTTCTGCTGCGCATCGAAGATACCGACCTAAAACGCAACTCTGAAGAGGCCACGCAAGCGATAAAAGAGGCCTTTGCCTGGTGCGGGCTAGATCACGACGGCGAGGTGACGTATCAGTCGCGCAGATTTGACGTGTATAAAGAGTATGTACAAAAGCTGCTAGCCGAGGGCAAAGCCTATAAATGCTACATGAGCAAGGACGAGCTAGACGCTCTGCGCGCCGAGCAAGAAGCGCGAAAAGAGAGGCCCAAATACGACAATCGCTACCGCGAATTTACCGGCACTCCGCCTGCGGGAGTGGAGCCTGTCATACGCATCAAAGCGCCTCTAAGCGGCGAGATCGTGATCGACGACGGCATCAAGGGCGAGGTTAAATTTAGAGTCGAGGATATCCTGGATGATTTTATCATCGCGCGCTCTGACGGCACTCCGACCTATAACTTCACGGTCGTGATAGACGACGCTTTAATGGGCGTAACCGACGTCATCCGCGGCGACGATCATCTATCAAATACCCCAAAGCAAATCGTACTCTACGATGCGCTTGGTTTTAAGGCGCCGAAATTTTATCACGTCGCGATGATAAACGGCGAGGACGGTAGCAAACTAAGCAAACGCCACGGCGCAACCGACGTGATGGAGTATAAGCGCATGGGTTATCTGCCGGAAGCTCTTTTAAATTTCCTCGTGCGCCTGGGCTGGAGCCACGGAAACGACGAAATTTTCGGCATGGACGATATGCTAAAGTATTTCGATCCGCACGATATAAACAAAAGCTCAAGCACCTATAACGCAAGCAAGCTAGAGTGGCTAAACGCCCACTATATCAAAACTCTGCCGTACGAGAGACTAGCAAGCGAGATGCTTAGCTTTGAGATAGATTTTAAAGCGATGCCAAAGGGCGAGGTGCTGTTAAATTCTCTGCGCGAGCGCTCAAAAACGCTTGTAGAGATGAGCCAGAGCGCGAGGACGATCATAAACGCTCCAAGCGCATACGACGAGAAAGCCTACGCTAAATTTATCACGCCCGAAAGCAAGGAAAATTTGGCTAAATTTGCCGAAATTTTGGAAGGAAATTTGGATGCCAAAGGCTACGAGGAGATGACGGGTAAATTTTTAGAAGCAAACGGCTTAAAGCTAAAAGACCTAGCCCAGGCGCTTCGCGTCGCGCTGACTGGAAATAGCGTAAGCCCGGGAATATTTGAGGTGCTCGAAGTTTTGGGCGCGGACGAGACGAAAAAACGAATAAGAAATATTTTAAAGGAGAACAAATGACACACGTAACTAACGAAGAGGCGCTCGCGTATCACGAGGGCGGCAAGATAGAGATAAAAGTAAAAACCCCATGCGCGACGGCTAGAGACCTATCTATGGCCTACACGCCGGGCGTTGCGGTACCTTGTAAAGAGATCGAGGCCGACAACGAGCTAGCCTACAAATACACCAACAAGGCAAATTTAGTAGCCGTCATCACCGACGGTACGGCCGTGCTAGGTCTAGGCGACATCGGCGCGGTAGCCGGCAAACCCGTGATGGAGGGCAAGGCGGTTTTGTTTAAAAAATTTGCAAACGTAGACGCCTTTGATATCGAGCTAGACGAGCATGATCCGGATAAGATCGTTGAAATTTGCAAAGCGCTCTCTCCGACGTTTGGCGGTATCAATTTAGAAGATATCCGCGCTCCAAAGTGCTTTGAGATCGAGCGCAAACTACAAGAAGCAGTCGATATCCCGGTCATGCACGACGATCAGCACGGCACGGCGATGATAACAAGTGCGGGCATAATAAACGCGATGGAGATTTCGGGCAAAGATATCTCAAAAATCAAAATCGTAGTTAGCGGCGCGGGCGCGGCAGGCATCGCATGCGCTAAGATGTATAAAGCGCTTGGCGCAAAACACATCGTGATGGTAGATAGCAAAGGCGTGATCCATAAAGGCCGCACCGATCTAACTCCTGAAAAGCTAGAATTCGCCCTAGAAACCGCAGATAGAACGCTAGCTGACGCGATGAAGGGCGCAGATATGTTCCTAGGCCTTAGCAAGCCTGGTGTCGTAACCAAAGAAATGGTCGCGTCTATGAACGACGAGCCGATTATTTTCGCGCTTGCTAACCCGACTCCGGAAATCTTCCCCGAAGACGTCGCTAGCGTGCGAAACGACGTGATGATGGGAACGGGCCGTAGCGACTATCCGAACCAAGTAAATAACGTTCTTGGCTTTCCGTTTATATTCCGCGGAGCGCTTGACGTCAGAGCCAAAAAAATCACCGAAAATATGAAAATGGCTGCGGCGCGTGCGCTTGCAAATTTGGCCAAAGAACCAGTGCCTGCTGAGGTTTGCGCTGCGTTTGGCGTAAAAGAGCTAAAATTCGGCAAAGACTACATCATACCAAAACCGTTTGACAAACGCGTCCTAACGGCGGTAGCTCCTGCCGTAGCGCAGGCTGCGGTCGACGACGGCGTAGCTAGGGTGAAGGATTTTGATGTAAAAGCCTATACCGAAAAGCTAGCGAAGGGTCTGTAAATGAAAAACGTCAGGCTCATCTCTCACCCACTCATCGAGCACAAACTAGCGATTTTAAGGGATAAAAATACCGAGCCGTTTCAGTTTAGGATGCTCGTGGACGAGATCAGCCACCTGATGATATTTGAGGCGACTAGGGATCTGACGCTGCGCGACGTGAGCGTGCAGACTCCGGTCGCCCAGGCCCAGGCTAAAAAGCTCGCGACAAAGGTGATGATTTGCCCGATTTTGCGAGCGGCACTGGGTATGCTTGATAGCGTATTTACGATCATTCCCGATGCTAGCGTGGGCTTTTTGGGCTTTCAGCGAAACGAAAAGACCGCGGAGGCGGAGTTTTTCTACGCTAAGCTACCTCGCGACGCCAAAAACCGTCTAGCCATCATCATCGATCCGATGTTTGCTACCGGCGGTACGGCTATCGACGCGGTTAAATTTTTACGCGAGAATGGCATAAAGCAGATCAAATTTATCTCCATCATCGCCGCTCCCGAGGGGCTAAAGCGCTTTAGCGAAGTTTGCCCGGACGTCGAGGTCTATACGGCTGCGATCGACGAGCGACTAAACGAGAAAAACTACATCGTACCGGGTCTTGGCGACGCGGGCGATAGGGTGTTTAATACGCTTTAAATTTGACGAACTCGGACGGCAAATTTAGCTTACCACAAATTTGACCGAATTTGACTGCGATCTATGCGGTTAGATTCGGCTTTTGCCTAGTCAAATTTGACGAAAATTTACTCTCGTCTTTACGTCGCTAAGTTATTAAATTTGGATTTTGTCCGTACAAATTTGGCGTAAAATTTACCACCGAAGCAAGCGCTTCAAATTTATTCCAAAAGGTCTTTTTTTGAACAAACAACTACTTAGAAACGTCATCTTGCCGCTGGCTGTTTTGCTGCTCGCAGCGCTGTTTAAATTTATTATCCCAGATAGCAGCTCAACCGTACCGAAACAAAATCAGCCGCAAAGCGAATTTAGAGGAAACGGCGCAAACAAAAACGTAGCTACCACGCCTTCCGCAAACGTCGTAAAAGACGGCATCTACACCTCAAAAGACGAGGTTGCGGCGTATATTTATAAATTCGGCGAGCTGCCACAAAATTTCATCACCAAAAAAGACGCGATTGCACTTGGATGGGACGCCAAGAGCGGCAATCTATGGCAAGTCACGGACAAAAAAAGCATCGGCGGCGACCGCTTTTCAAATAGAGAAAAAAGGCTACCCGAAGCTAGCGGGCGCAAGTGGTTTGAGTGCGATATCGGATATCGCGGAGGACGACGTGGGGCCGAGCGTATCGTGTTTTCTAGCGACGGGCTAATCTACTATACACCCGATCATTATGAGAACTTTTATCTACTTTTTGATCGGAGACAGCAGTGAAAACCATAACTATAAACGGTACGAAAATGCGCGAGAAAACGGCGGCCTTTGAGTATCTAGCACGAAAATTTAGTCTTGATGCAGACGTGAAAAACCTCGACGCGCTTTACGACGCGCTCGGCGAGATAAACGAACCAACGCAGATAAATCTAAAAAATCGCGCCGCTCTTAGCGCGCTTGGCGACTATGCAGACGATCTGATCGCCGTTTTTACCGATCTTGCGGAGGAAAACGAGCGGGTCAAATTTGAGATTTTATCTTGATTTGGTTGCTACTCGTGATATGCGGTAAAATTTAAATTTTTACCGATACCGGATGTGTGGCAAATTTACTCGCATTTTTATATAAATAGTCGATAAAATTTGATTCCAAACTAGTTTTTGTCCCTTAAGTAAAATCACCAGAAATTAAGCCGAATTTTATCGTCCAAAATTCGGCTTCAAATCCAAAAATTAAAGCTAAATTTTTGATAACTAATGCGACCTTAAAAGCCATATCCGACGCCACCGCACGCATTGCCTGATCCGTTTGATGAGGAGATATTTTACCGCAAACGGCTGCGTGGTTCTTATGCTCGGATGCTCTGCTGAGCCGACCCGCAGCCAATACCAAACCATTACGCGGTGCGATAAAAATAGCCAAAGAGGGAAAACCGTCGCCTAATACTAATAAAATCATCTAGCGCCGCGCTTCGTCACACCTTGTGTGCGCAGAAATACTGCGTGCATACAAAAAGCTCTTTAGGCAAGCGCGCAAATGACCATGATGCAAAAAACGCGAGGCTAAATTTAAAAATGCGTCCTGGTTTAGACAAAAAGTCGCTAATTTTTATAGACCAAAATAGAAAGTCGGCGATTTTTTGCCGAGTAACGAGCGGGTAATGCACAAAGCTTTTTGGGAGCGAAATTTACACTTGGTAATCCAAGCCCGCATAGCATCGTAGCGTAGCAAATTTTAAAATATATATCCGACGAATTCGATTTTAAATTTACGTTATTTTCAACCACGAAAAACTTATCCGCATAACTCGCCTAAAATCCAAAATACATTTCAAAAATCGACCATTTATGTAAATTTGAATATCACAAGCAAAGACGCAAGATTTGCGGTTTAAATGCGCAAATTTAAAAGATACTACCGCAAGCGCGGCAAACAAAACTTACGGACAAGTTTTAAAATAACGCAAAAGACAAATGCTGCGGCTACTAATCAAATCACTCGTCAAAAAGCTTTGAGTAAAATTTTATCGCCATAGTAATAAATTTAAAGTTAGATCGCCTTGCTTGCGGCCGATTAAAAGCCACGAGCAAGGCAACCTGCGCCGCAAATTTAGCGGCGGGAGAGGTAGTTGGTATCGTAGTTGTTTTCGATGAAATCGCGATTTTCCATCATCGCGATGTGAAAATCGCGCGTGGTCTTGATGCCGCCGATGATGAGCTGCTCAAGCGTGACCTTCATCTTGTGGATGGCTTTGTTTCTATCGGTGTCCCAGACGATGAGCTTGCCGATCATGCTGTCGTAGTACGGTGGGATCGAGTAGTCCTGATAGATGTGGCTGTCCATGCGTACGTTTCGGCCGCCCGGGCAGACGTATTTGGTTATCTTACCAGGACTTGGCGTAAACGTATTTGGATCCTCGGCCGTGATGCGGCACTCGATGGCGTGGCCTTTTAGCGTGATGCTTTCTTGCGGCGGCAGCGCCTCACCCTGGGCCACTTTTATCATTAGCTCGATGATGTCTAGGCCGCTCACCATCTCGCTCACGCAGTGTTCGACTTGCAGGCGCGTGTTCATCTCGATGAAGTAAAAATCCAAATTTTTATCGACCAAAAACTCAAACGTTCCCGCACCCTCATAGCCAATAGCTTTTGCCGCTTTTATCGCCGTTTCGTGTAGCCTCTCTCGCGTCGCTTCGTCTAGTAATATCGCGGGGCTTTCTTCGATCAGCTTTTGGTGACGGCGCTGCATAGAGCAGTCGCGTTCGCCGATATGCAGGACGTTGCCGTGGCTGTCGCCGATGATCTGAACCTCGATGTGGCGCGGGTTTAGGATGTATTTTTCCATATACATCGTCCCGTCGCCAAATGCGCTCATCGCTTCGCTCTCGGCCGACCAAAATGCCTTTTCGATATCCTCTTCGCGCTCGACCACGCGCATGCCGCGTCCGCCGCCGCCTGCTGCAGCTTTTAGGATAACCGGATAGCCGATTTTTTTAGCTAGCTCTTTGGCGGCCTTGGTGTCGGCTACCGCGCCGTCAGAGCCCGGAATCACCGGTACGCCCGCGCGCTGCATCACTTGCTTTGCCTTGCTTTTATCGCTCATTAGCGCCATCGCGGCTACGCTAGGTCCGATAAATTTTAGCTTGTGATGCGAGCAAATTTCAACGAAATTTTGATTTTCGCTTAAAAATCCGTAGCCCGGAAATATCGCGTCGGCTTCGCTGATTTCGGCCGCGCTGATGATAGCGGCGATATTTAGGTAGCTGTCGCTTGAGCGCTCCTTGCCGATGCAGATCGCAACGTCGGCGTATTTGACGTAGAGCGCGTCTTTATCGGCCGTGGAGTAGACCACGACAGCTTCTTTGCCCATTTCCTTTATCGTTCGCAAGGCTCGCAGCGCGATTTCGCCGCGATTTGCGATTAAAATTCTTTTTATTTCCATCAAATTTTCTCCACGCCAAATAGCGGCAAGCCAAACTCGACCGGCTGACCGTCTGATACGAGCAGCTCGCTGATCTGGCAGTCAAATTCGGCCTCGATCTCGTTCATTATCTTCATCGCTTCTATGATACCCACGACGTCGCCTTTTCTCACGCGCTGGCCTACTTTAACAAACGGCGCCGCGCCAGGGCTCGGAGCAGTGTAGAAAGTACCCACCATAGGCGATTTTATGCTGTCTTTTGGAGAATTAGCAGGAGCTTTGACCTCTGAGCTTACCACGACGTTTACCGGAGTCGGAGTCGGGGCTGGAGCTTGGACGATGGGCTTTGGCAGCTCGCAGCAGTCGGCGAATTTTTCAAGCTCGACCTCAAAATCCCCGCTTTTTATCTTTATGCGGTTCATGTCCATCTCGTTAAAAAACTCGATCAGCTCTTTTATGTCTTCTTTTTTCATAGAAATTTCTCCTAAATTTTTGTAGATTTTAAAAATTCTAATTGTAGCAAAAAAATAATTAATTTATACTCGCAAAGCCGTATTTTGTTTTTACCCTCGGGATAAATTTAAGCATTCGCCGCTTTAAACGTTTAAAATGGCAAATTTACGACGCTAGTCTATTGTTTAGCTCGCTCGAGAAAATTTATAAATCCAAAAAGCACCAAGCTAAGCACGACTAAAATAACGCTTAAAACGAGTGCGCGGCCGTTTTCGCCGTCGTAAACGGCATTATATATCGCTAGCGAAACGGTGTCGGTTTTGCCTACGATATTTCCGCCTAGCATCAGCGTGATACCGACCTCCCCAAGGCCCCGAGCTAGAGCCAAAACGAGCGCCGAAATGACGCTTTTAAAGACGTTTGGAATAAGGATAAAAACGGCGATCTCAAAGCAATTTTTGCCTAGGCTTTGACCCGCTTCGATTAGGCTTTTAGGCAAGCTTTCAAGCGCGCTTTGAACGGGCTTTACAAACAGCGGCAAGCCCGCCAAAAACGAAGCGATAACGAGGGCTGAAAAGCTAAAAACGATCTGTAAATTTAACGCCTTGCCGATCACGCCGTTTCGCCCCAAGACGTAAAGCAGTAAAAATCCCGTAGCAATCGGCGGGAAAATGAGCGGAAACATCACGGCCGCCTCTAAGACGGCCTTAAATTTATCGCGGTAAAACGCCAAAAAATAAGCCGTGCCAAGCCCTAAAAATAGTAGCAGCACAAAGGTAACGGCAAGCGTTTTGGCGCTTAAAAGTAGCGGATGGACGAGCCAGGCGAGTTCCTGCAAATTTTTCCTTTTTTCGTTAAATTTTGCTTTTCGTTTGAGTTAAATTTAGCGAGTAAATTTTAGCGTTTAAATCAAATTTGACGCAAATTTTACGTCAAATTTGAATGTAATTCGGCTTGAGCCAAAAGCCCTCAATTTAAATTACTTTAGCCCGTATTTAGCGAAAATTTCCTTCGAGCGAGGAGTTTTTATTTCGTCTATAAATTTAGCGCAAGCCTCGTTACCTTCGCACGCAGCAAGCTTTGCCGCCGAGATAAAAATTGGGCTATAAAGCGCCTCGTCGATATATATCACGCTGCCAAACTCGCCCTCTCTAGCCACGGCCTCGGTTGAGTTGATAAAGCCAGCATCCACCTCGCCGTTCGTGACGTAGGCGACTACTTGCGGTACGCCCGCGACTGGTAGCATCTTAGGCGCTAGATCGGCCTCTAGCCCTGAGTTTTTCAAAAACTCCGTCGTCCTCACGCCGTAGATCGCTTTTTTGGCATCGGGCATCGCGATTTTAGCTAGATTTTTTAGCTCAGAGGCGTCTTTTATCTGCTTGCCTTTTGGCGTAACTAGCACCAAAGCGCCCTTGCCGATGCGCTCATAGGCCTTTATGTCAAGGTCCGTTTTCTTTAAGAACGCCTCGTCGCCCACGATTGCAGCCATCTTGCCCTCTTTTGCTTGGATAGTGATTTGGCCTAAATTTGCAAACGCGCCCTCGATCTGCACACCCTCTTTTTTGAGATTTTCTATCACTTCAGTGACTGGTTTTTTGTATCCGCCGCCAGCTCCCACGAGCAAATTTTCGCCGCCAAAGGCAACCGCGGCCGCGATAGAAATAAGTAGTAATTTTTTCATAAAATTCTCCTTTGAAATAAAATTTATCAATTTTATGAAATATATCATTATACATTGATAAATTTTGATATTTTCGGAGCTTCTTTAAAGAAGTATAGATAAGGATATTTTATATCGGCTCTAGTCCGCTTTTGGTTAGGCGGTACATTACGCTTGCGACATCGCTTATAAATTCCTTGTCGTGAGAGACGATTATCTGCGTGACGTCAAGGGATTTCAGGATGGCGGCTATCCTTCTTTGCATATCCGCATCAAGCGCGGTCGTAGGCTCGTCAAGTAGCAAAATTTTAGGCTCGGCCACCAGTATCCCCGCTAGCGCGACGAGCTTTTTCTCACCTCCGGAGAGATTAAAAACGATCTCGTCTTTTAGATGCCAAATTTCAAGCTCGCGTAAAATTTTCTCGGCTTTTGCGCGAGAGCCGTCCTCGTCCTCGCCGCGGCTAAGTAGCGAAAACATCACGTCGTCAAGTACGCTAGGGCAGATGAAACAATCGTTGCTCTCTTGAAAAAGATAACCCACGTCACGGCGAAACGGCTTGTACTCGTCTAAATTTGAAATTTTATGGTGAAAAAGCTCGATATGCCCGCCACAAGGCGCTTTAAGCCCCGCCATTATCTCGAGCAAGGTGCTTTTACCGCAACCGTTTGGGCCTATGAGCGTGATTTTGTCTTTATGCGTCGCGTTTAAATTTAGATTTTCAAAAAGCGTTCTTTCGCCTATTTTTGCGCAGACGTTTTTTAGGCTTATCGTGCAGCTCATATCGTGACTCCTAAACTAAAAATATAGCAACACGCCGTTAAAGCGATTATGGCAGCGTCTTTCGCGCCTATTTTGAGGCTTTTATCCCCGTAAAGCTTGCCGTCAAATCCCCTGCAAACGAAGGTTTTTTCAAGAACGCTCGCCTTATAAAACGCCTCCAAAAAAAGCATAGCGACCAAATTTGCGTAAATTTTGTAGGTAAAAAGCGAGGCTTTAGGCTCAAATCCCCGAACTTTTAGAGTCTTTTTTAGCCTTAAAAATATCGTTTTAAGATCGGCCGTAAATTTAGCGCTAAAATAAAAAATCGCCGTTAGCTTGTCGCCCAAATTTAGCGATGAAACCGCAAGCGCGATACTAAAATAATCGCTCTCATAAAAGGCCAGCCGTCCAAAAAGTATGATCAAATTTGACCTTATAAATATCAGCTTTGCAAGCGCGTACTCTCCGTAAAGAACGAGGCTTAAGACGACTAAGATTATAAAAATATTTAGTTTTAAAACGGATTTTAAAATTTCAAAAAGATTTTTAAAATTTAAAATCGCCAAAAAAAGCACGGGCGCGATGAAAACGGCGTCCGTAGCGCTTGAAAGCGAGACTCTGAAACTAAAAAAAGTAAAGCAAACTAGTAAAACGGATAGGTTCATTTGCCTCTTTTTACCAGATAAATTCCACCGAAAAACAGCCCGATTCCCAAAAACGCAAGGATAAATTTAAGCGCGTAAGCCCCAAAATCCTCCTCGCTTTCGTCAAATTTGACGTTTGAGGCATCGCTTGACGAGTTACCTTCGGTGCTTTTTAGCTCGTCTTTGTTTGCGGTAAATTTGATCCTTTTTTCGTGCGCTAGTCCGCCGTCGATCAGGATTTCAAATTCATCAGCAGGGATTTTAGCTCTGGCAAAGCCGTTTTCATCGGTTTGCGCGCCTCCTATCTGGGTGCCGTTTTTTATAAAAGATACGGGGCAATTTTTACAAGGGGAATTTCCATAAAAATAGCTTTTTATCTCGATAAATTCGCCCTCTTGCTTTGCAAAGCCTTTTAGAGAGTGCGCGTTTAGGATGCTTGCTAAAAGCATGATTAAAAGTATTTTTAGCAAATCAAAAGATCCTTTTTGACCCTATAAATAAAAGAAAGCGCAAAAAGCGAGATGATCCCCTCAAGCGCCATGAGGGCTAAATTTGAAGTAAAAACAAGCGCGGCCACGGGCGCAAACTCTTTGCCGTTTAAAACAAGCGTCAAGGAGAGCAAAACCGAAGAGCAAAGTATAGGCAAAAACCCTATCAAGAACCAGAAAAAGGGCCTATATCGCTTAAAAGATAGCTTTAAAAGATATGGGCTAAGAAGCGCAGGAAAAGCGATAATGAGCAAATTTACGCCAAGCGCGCTCAGGCCGCCGTAACCAAAAAGCAAGGCCTGAAAAAAGAGCGCGATAAAAATAGCCAAAACGGCATTTGCGCCCAAAAACGCCCCCGCAAGGCCGCTTAGCACGAGATGTATCGAGGTAACGCCGATGGGCACGTGGATAAAAGACGCCATAAAAAACATCGCGCTGACGGCTGCTACTTTTGGTATCTCGCTCGTTTTTAGCTTGTAAATCAAGCTTGAGACCAAAACTACGCAAACGGCTGAGCAAGGCACGATGATTTCAGGTTTTAAAACGCCTTCGCTGATGTGCATTATTTATACTCTTTGGTTTGCACCCAGATGACGGCTCCAAGCTCCACTGGATACTCTTTGCCCTCGTGTTTGATCTTTTGATCGTCGTCTATCAGCGCGGCAAATCCCCACCAGCCCTCAAGCGGCATCGCAAAGCTAAATTCGCCCTGCTCGTTCGTGTTTACGACCTGCGTCACGTGCGCATCGGACGGAGCTTTTAGCCCTTTGGTATTATAGTACTCTACCTCGACGGTTACGTTTTTAGCGGGTTTTCCTTTATAATAAACCACGCCTGAAAATAAATTTCCCTTATAAAGGCCATACGGACGCGTTAGCGGCACTATCTCGGCTTTTAGCCCGGCCGGTTTATCCCAGCCTTCGCCGTAGCCGTAGGCATCGACGACGGTTTTTGTTATATGCCTTATAAATTTATCCTCCGCAGGCTCGAAATACGGCTTTGGATCCATATAAAACTGATAAATGCCAGGCTCCTTTACGTCGTAGCTAGCCGTAAAATAGCTAAATTTATCCTCTTTTAGCTCTTTTAGGTCTTTTATTGCCTCTTTTTTACCGTTTACGAAAACGCCCGCCTCGTTTGGAAGGGCTAGATTCATCATATCGCCCTCAAAAGGATGGCTAAATTTGTAAGTAATCTGTAAATTCGCCTCTTTTTCGTCGTCTACGGTCGAATTTGACGGTACGACCATACCAAAATGCGCATAAGCGCTAACGCCCAAAAGCATAAGCGCCAAAGACTTGATTTTCATTTTTGCTCCTTTTGAAGGTATTTTTTAAATGAAATTGTACCCTTGCAAAGCTTATTATTTATTAAATTTTTGAGATAAATCATATTTGAAGTATAAGAAAAATATTTTGGTATTATTTATAACTACACAAAATAATAAACCGAGTTTTCAAATTTATTCGGCAAAATTTAATGCCGATATAAGCGCCGGCAGGTTTCGATGAAAACCGCGTTCTTGTAGGCAAAACGTAGCAAAGTAACATTTGGATATGATACCGTCGCGGCTAAAATCCGCTTAGTTTACCTCGAGCCAAAATAATTAATAACAATCAAGCCCAAAAAAGACAAAATACAATTTAAATATTTTATATATAAAGGAGTAAAGATGAAGAGAATTTTTGTTTTACTCGTCGTTTTGTTTTCTGTTGGATTTTCCAAAAATCTTTTTGAGCTAGGGCAAGAAGCCTATGGCAAGGGCGACTACCAAAAAGCGGCCAAATTATAGCAGAAAGCTTGTGATGATGGAAATACCGGAGGTTGTAGCGGTTTAGGATTTTTATACGCAAACGGCCAGGGCGTAAAACAAGACTATCAAAAATCATATCAGTTTTATCAAACGGCTTGCGACGGAGAAAATACCGGGGCTTGCCATAATTTAGGAGTTTCATACGTAAACGGCCAGGGTGTAAAGCAGGACTATCAAAAAGCGGCCAAGTTTTATCAAATGGCTTGCGATAATGGAGAGCTTTCGAGTTGTCATAGTTTAGGGCTGTTATATACAAATGGTCAAGGAGTAAAACAGGACTATCAAAAAGCAACCGAGCTATATAAAAAAGCTTGCGATGGCGGAGAGATTGCTGGTTGTTATAATTTGGGAATTTTATATGAAATAGGTCAAGGCGTAAAGCAGGACTATCAAAAAGCAATCCAGCTATATCAAAAAGCTTGTGACGAGAGAGAGTCTGCGGCTTGTTATCGTTTAGGAGCCTTATATGAAAATGGTAAGGTCGTAGAACAAAATTTATCCACCGCAAAGAAATATTTTAGTAAAACTTGCTCTTTAGGGTTTTACCTGGGTTGCGATAGCTATAAAAGGCTAAATAAAAAAGACCGCTAACACTGCCTATCCGGCCGTTCCGCGGTCGGTTTCTTGCTGATTAACGGGGATGCTAATCATGATTTCTCTTGCTTTACCAAACTGTATTTGTAGTTTTTTAAGGTGCAATTACTAAAATATCGAAGTAGATGTTAAGAGATCTTACAAGCAGCGGCGCAAGTCGTATCTATCCGCTTAATTTTATAAGCCGCATTTTCGAGACGAATTTCTATCTCCAAAATGTGGCAAATTTACAAAGTCAAATTTAAACCCGTAGCGAGCTAAGTAAATTTAGCTCGCTCTAGGCAAATTTAAGCTTTTAATCCAAAAGACTAAAACGCCCAACTAAATTTGGCGTTTACGCCGTTTGATTTTACGTTGCTGCCGTATGCTCCAACATAGCTAAGGCCGACTCTAAAGTTTCTGGTAAATGCAGCCTCGATACCAAGCTCGGTAGTGACTAGATCTTTTAGCTTTTCACCCTCTAGTTTAGTTGCGCCAAGGCCTGTAACGTTCATATGAGCGCTCGGAGTTTTATCGCCTAGGAAGCGGTTGTAGGCTACATCGGCTTTTGCGACTAGGCCTACGCCGTCCATGGTAAATGCGATACTAGGTTTTACGCCCACGCTTGCGACTTGCAAATCTCTATCCTCGTTTCTGATCTGTACCAAAGAATTTGCTACATCGTCGTTTTTAGAGCGGATATAGGTTAGTCCCGCATAAGGCTCCAGACTAAAGCCGTTTTCATAGCTTAGCCCCGTATAGGCGATCTGGGCAAATGCGCTGATAGCGGACGCATCGGCGTCTTTATACTCATAAGCCAAAGGGGCGTATGAGTTAACGACTCTTTTTTCTTGATCAAATTTCGAGTAGATAGCGCCTAGGCTGATTTTGATAGGATCAAGTCCTATATCGCCGTAGATACCCGCATGCGCATCTTTGCTTTTTACCGCTTTGCTATCGCCTAGCTTGTGGTTTGTTTTGCCAAGGCCTACGAATACGCCCGCTTTCGAGCTATCTCCCACTAGAAAATCAACGCCTACTAGATTTGTAAATGCATTCGTGCCCAGTCTGCCGCCAGCGCTATTGTCAGAAGTCACCCTGCTTGCGCTGCTAAACAGCCAAAGCTCGACTCCCGTGTCGATATCGGCTCTTTTAGCGCCGTTTTTGTTTTTAACCGAATTTACGAGCATAAACGAGTCTATAGCGGAGTTGTTTTGCGCTTTGAAGTCTAGATCTTTTGAAAAAGCGCCAAAGTATGCCGCCGCTACGCTATGAGTGACTCCTAGCATAGACGAATAAATAGCGCTACTAGGATTTGCCTCGACTAATCTTGCAAACGACTTCTCGGCGCTAGTAGAGGCTACCTCCTCCATGCTTTTGCCTTTTTGCAAAGAAAGAGCCAAATTTGAGCCGCTAACAGTTTCTTTAGTGGTTTTAAAGAACGCATAGCCATCCTCGACCTTAGCTAAATTTACCCCCGCGAAGTTTCCGCTCGCATTTATGGTTTTCTTTAGAGTCGGATTTGCGGCCAAATTTGCAAGCTCGGCGTTTGATAGCAATGCAGCCTTTAATAAAGAGCCCTCTTTAAAGGTTAAATTTAGATTATGAGCGCCGTCATTAACCACAAATGCGCCGCCTGCGTTTATAACGGCATTAACTTGCGTAGCGTCGCTTGCCTTGGTCGTGCTTACAAAACCGCCCGCGCTTGGAGTTTGGTAAGTAAGAGCGTTTAAAACTTCAAATTCGCCGCCGTTATGGACGTTTATGCTTCTTGAAGAAGAGATCGATTGATTTAGAGCCGAAATTTTACCGCCGTATATATTTACCGCTCCGGTAAAGCTATTGTCTCCGACAAGAGTCAAAGCGCCATCTCCTCTTTTAGTTAGCGAGCCTTCATAGCCCTCCGCCGCTCTTGCAGCCCTAGCCTTCTCTCTCGCAGTTTCAAATGTCATCTCGGCTTTTTCTTCTGCGCTCAAATTTGGCTTGGCGTTAAGAGCCGCTTTTCTAGCCACCCAAGCCGCAGCGTCGCTATCGTCCTCGGTTTTTCTAAATTTGATGGCAACGTCTGAGATGTTATTTGTCCAGATATCGTTTTGATTCATCGTAACGTCAAAGTTTCCCAAGAACTGCCCAGGACCAAACATCGCTTTACCAAGGTCGAGTATACCCCAACCCCAGACGTTACTAGGTACGCCCTCGCCGTCGCTACCCCAACGCTCTAGCATGCCGCCTGCACCGTGGCCGGCTCTTAGCGTCCTTTGTCTAGCCGTAGTTAGCATCGTTTCTCTAATCTGAAGCATGCTCATATACGGATAGCGCTGCATTATGACGCCCAAGGCTCCGCTAACGTGAGGAGCGGCCATAGAAGTACCGCCCGATGATTTATATATAGCCTTGCCGTATGTCGCATTGTCGGTAAGCTCGACGTATGCGGAATAAATCTCTTCGGCCGGAGCGGCGATCGTCCACCACTTCGAGTGTCCGGCAAGGTTAAATTCCTGAATATCCGAGGACGCCTTATGTCCTCTTATGTATTCGTTAGAATCATTAGGATAGCCATCCGCGCCGGTTTGACCCGTGACGTTGATCCAGTAGTCCTCGGCGTCCGGTCTAAAATAAGGCAATGCCGCACGAGTGAAAGATTCGGCCATTAGGCTCCTGTTTCCAGCCGTAAACACCTGAATAACCCCTCTTTTTACCGCTACTTCATAGGCTGCATCTAAAAAGCTTTTTTCGCCGCTAGTTACGAACTGATAATAAGCCTTTTTGGCCTCGTTCATATCTTTTAAATTTATATGGTCTTTTGCTGCGGTAGTTTGATTGGCTACCGTTACGTCGTAAAACTCCACGTCGTATTCAGGCACGGCCCTCCAGTCATAAGTAGGCTTATATCCCAGCGCACCCGCAAAAGACGAATTTACGCGCCTATTAGAACCCCAGCTGTTATTTATCACCTTTGCGCCCGCGTCAGCTAAAGCGGTGTATCCTTTTAAGAAATAGTTGTAGTCTTGATTTGGCCCGTACGTCATATTATCGTTGCCGCCGGTATTTGCGGAGTATAGTTGTGCGCCAAACGCTACGCCGTGCATACCGCTACCGTCTCTACTAGCCGCCATCGTACCGCCCACGTGGGTGCCGTGGGCGTCGTTTACGCCCCTTACCCAACTACCGTCGTCGCTAAAAGCTTCGCCTTTTTTAAACACGCCGTTGTCGTTTTTATTAAAATTTCGCTTGCCGTCTTTTACGGGTTGATTTTTATCTATCGGGCCGTTTCCTAGCGCAGCGTCAGGGTATCTCATGCCGTTTTTGCTATAGTTACCGATCGTTTTTACCGTATGAATCCTACCGTCTTGAAACTCGGGATGGCTCAAAAGTACGCCAGAGTCCATGACGCCGATCTTCGTTCCGCTACCGTTAAAGCCTAGCGCGTAAGCCGTGGAGGCGTTCATAGAGACTAGTCCCCAGTCTTTTTTATACTCCGCACTCTCCCAGCTAGAAGTGTTTCCGGAAACGCCGGCCTCGGTGTAAGCATAAGCTCCGCTTGCGGCTAGTAGCAAGCAGGTAAGCGCCGATAGAGGCAAATTTGAGCCCTTGTTACTGCGTAAATTTACAAATTTACGCGACGTGTTTGAATGCATTATTTTCCTTTCGTTTAAGAGAATTTAAAATGCATTATTATACTGAGCTTTAATTTAAAGACTAATTATAAAAGATAAGAAAATTTACTAGCAAAATATTCAAATTTGATAAATTTTAGCGCAAAACGGCACTCAAATTTTACGTAAATTTAAATTATGTTATAATCGCTTAAATTTAAAATAAAGGTAAAAAATGGGGCTAAAATCTGACGCCTGGATACGCAAAATGTCGCACGAAAAGGCGATGATAGTGCCGTTTGCCGAGGAGCAAGTCGGACGCGGCGTGGTTAGCTACGGAGTGTCTAGCTACGGCTACGATATCCGCGTGGGCGACGAGTTTAAAATATTTACGAACATCGGCGGTACCGTGGTCGATCCAAAAAATTTCGACGAAAAAAACGTGGTGGACTTTAAAGGGGGCGTCTGCATCGTCCCGCCAAATTCATTCGCTCTAGCGCGCACGATCGAGTATTTTAATATGCCAGATAACGTGCTGGCCATCTGCCTAGGCAAAAGCACCTACGCAAGGTGCGGTATCATCGTAAACGTCACGCCTTTTGAGCCCGGATTTAAGGGGCACATCACGATAGAAATTTCAAATACGACGCCGCTACCGGCTAAAATTTACGCGAACGAAGGCATCGCACAGGTGCTGTTTATCGAGGGCGATGAGCCGTGCGAAGTGACGTATGCGGACAAAAAAGGCAAATATCAGGCGCAGGAAGGCATAACCCTACCTAGGATTTTGAAGTAAAAGCAAAAATACTACGCCCGTATTAAATTTATGGATAAAAATTTGAATCAAATTTAAGGCACGGTTTTTGCTCCGGCTGAATAAAATTTAAATAAACGGCGAATCGTTTTAGCTAGACGAGACAAATTTAAAATTTGCGAAGGAGCGTATATGAAATGTGCAGCCAAGCGAATTTAAATTTACGACGTACGGCAAAAACGAACCGCGAAAGGCAAAAATAAATGTTTAACGGAAAATCCATTCTCATCACCGGCGGCACCGGGTCGTTTGGCAAAAAATACACAGAAATTTTACTCTCCAAATTTAAACCCAAAAGGCTAGTCATCTACTCTCGCGACGAGCTCAAACAGTACGAGATGGCGCAGGTTTTTAAAGACCCTGCGATGCGATTTTTCATCGGCGACGTGCGCGACGAAAAGCGTCTGATGACCGCGATGAACGGCATCGACTACGTGATACACGCAGCGGCTATGAAGCACGTGCCAATCGCGGAATACAACCCGATGGAGTGCATCAAAACCAACATTAACGGCGCGCAAAACGTTATCGATGCGGCGCTCGAGTGCGGCGTGAGCAAGGTCATCGCGCTCTCGACCGATAAGGCGTGCAACCCGGTAAATTTATACGGCGCGACAAAGCTTGCCAGCGATAAACTTTTCGTCGCAGCAAACAACATCGCGGGTAGCAAAAAAACGCGCTTTAGCGTCGTTCGCTACGGCAACGTCGTGGGCTCTCGTGGCTCGGTCGTGCCGCTGTTTAAAAGACTAATCGCAGAAGGCGCGAAAGAGCTGCCAATCACGCACGCGGATATGACGCGGTTTTGGATCACGCTTGAGCAAGGCGTAAATTTCGTACTTAAAAACTTTGAGCGCATGAAGGGTGGCGAAATATTTATCCCAAAAATCCCGTCGATGACGATGATCGAGCTAGCTCGCTCCATGGCGCCACGTCTTGGCGTAAAGATAATCGGCATCCGCCCTGGCGAAAAGATGCACGAGGTCATGGTCGGCAAGGACGACGCACACCTAACCTACGAGTTTGACGATCACTACGTGATCAGCCCGTCGATCAAATTTACGAGCAAAGACGACGACTTTAGCACAAACGCGCTAGGCGAAAAGGGGCATCTCGTGGAGGAAAATTTCGAGTACAGCTCGGATAAAAATAAAATTTGGCTAGGTAAAGACGGACTTTTGGAGATGATCGAGGCGAGTAAATAAATTTGGTGAAATTTATAAAATTTGAGCCAAAACCTTTAAATTTAGAAAAAACTAGGCGAAGTATTTTTTCGCTAGACGAGGCAAATTTAAAATTTGCGAGGGAGCGTATATAAAATACGTGACCGAGAAAATTTAAATTTAACGATGTATAGCGGAAAAAGACGAGCCGCCAAAAAGACAAGCCGAAAAAGGATAAAAATGATACCTTACAGCAGACAACAAATCACCGACTCCGACATCGCTGCCGTCGTGAGCGCACTAAAAGACGATATCCTAACGGGCGGCGACAAGGTCGGCGAATTTGAGCAGGCGATCGCAAAATACGTCGGCGTAAAGCACGTCGTTGCGATGAACTCGGCGACGTCGACACTTCACGTCGCGTATCTAGCGCTTGGCGTGCGAGAAGGCGACGAGGTCGTAACTACGCCTATCACGTTTGCGGCGACGGCAAATGCGGCGCTAATGGCGGGAGCCGAGGTTAAATTTGCGCCCGTCAAATTTGACGGAAATATCGACGAAAACGCGCTAGCAAGCCTCATCACGCCTAAAACCAAAGTCATAACGGCGGTTGATTTAGGCGGCAATCCCGTAAATTTAGACGCCATCCTAAAACTAGCCAAGCAGCGCGGCATAAAGGTGCTTGACGATGCGTCGCACGCGCTAGGTAGCTCGCAAGAGGGCGTAAAAGTCGGCGCAAAAGCGGACGTTAGCATTTTTAGCTTTCACCCCGTTAAACCGCTAACGACGTTTGAGGGCGGCGCGCTAGCGACCAACGACGACGAGATCGCACGCCTGGCACGCCTCTACCGCTCGCACGGCATAGCTAAAAAACGCCTCTGGGATAGCGATCAGAGCTTGCTTGGCTACAACTACCGCTTGCCCGACGTCGCCTGCGCGCTAGGGCTAAATCAGCTAAAAAGGCTAGATGAAACCATCGCGGCACGCGAGAAAATCGCTAAATTTTACGACGAAAAATTTGATAAAAACCCGTATTTTAGCACCGTGAAGCTGCCCGACGACGTCGTTAGCTCGCGCCATCTCTATCCTATATTGCTCTTTCGCCAGTTTTGGTGCGCCAAAGAGGACATATTTGCCGCCCTTCACGCGCGCGGCATCGGCGTGCAGGTGCACTATAAGCCGACTTATAAATTTAGCTTTTACCGCGAGCGCTACGGCGATATCTCGGTGCCTAGCGCCGAGGACTTTTACGCGGCCGAGCTTAGTATCCCGTGCCATCAGTGCATGAACCTAGAGGACGCAAATTTTGTCGCAGAGGCGCTTTTTGAGGTTTTAAAGAGCTTTGATACGCCGCAAGGCTGCAGGGTTTAGGGCGGTAAATTTGATGAGAGACAACCAAAACCGCGCCCTTTGCGTCATCCCGGCTCGCGGCGGTAGCAAGCGCATACCGCGCAAAAACGTTAAGGATTTTTTAGGCAAGCCGCTGATAGCCTACAGCATCGAGGCGGCGCTAAATTCGGGCGTTTTTGAGCGCGTGATCGTTAGCACCGACGACGCCGAGATCGCGGACGTCGCAGTCAAATTCGGCGCGCAAGTTCCGTTTATGAGAGACACCACGCTGAGCGACGACTATGCCACCAGTAGCGACGCCGTAGCGGACGCGGCGAGAAGACTAGGCGGCGACTACGCTCACGTTTGCTGCCTTTACGCGACCGCACCGCTCATCACGGGTGAAATTTTACGCGAGGCGTACGGCAAATTTGAGGAAGCCGGGTGCGAGTTTTTATTTTCCGCGACCGAGTTTAGCTTTCCGGTCCAGCGCGCGATCAGGCTTAGCAAGGACGGCGCCGTAAATATGTTTTACCCGCAGTTTGCGCTAACTCGCTCGCAGGATTTAGAGCGAGCCTATCACGACGCGGGCGCGTTTTATTTCGGCAGGCGCGAGGCGTGGCTGGATAAAAAACCGATCTTTGCGCCACACTCTAGGGCGTTTTTGCTGCCGCGAAATTTAGTCTGCGACATCGACACGCCAGAGGATTTTGAGTTTGCGCAGAAGCTTTACCGGATAAATTACCGCTGAGGAAAAATGCAAAAAGATTACATAAAAGCCAAAATATCGGTAGCCAGAACGCTCTTGCAGATCTTTGCGGTTGCGGGGATCTTGCACATATTTTATCTGGCGGCTAGCTACCGCGGCTTAAACGAGCTTCAGATCCTGTTTTTTGCTTCGGCGGGCGCCGTTTACCTCATCGCCGCCGTGTGTTTGACGCTTAGGATTTTAAATTTGGCGGAAAAACTCGATGAATTTTGACAAAATCTCAAATCTAAAAACCCTCATACGCGCAGATAGCGGCTCGAAAATCGGGCACGGACACGTTAGACGCGACCTTATCTTGGCGCAAAAATTTAAAGACGTCAGCTTTGCTTGCATCGACCTGCCCGGTAGCCTAGCAGGCGAGATACCCTACCCCGTTTTTACACTAAAAAGCGCGGATATAAATGAACTAGTAAATTTGATAAAAGAGCGTAAATTTGAGCTTTTAGCAATCGATCATTACGGCATTAGCTCGGCGGACGAAAAGCTAATCAAAGAGCAAACGAGCGTCAAAATTTTAAGCTTTGACGACAACTATAAAGAGCATTTTTGCGACCACTTGCTAAACGTAAATATCTACGCCGACGCCTGCAAATACGCAAATCTAGTGCCCGCAAACTGCGAGCTACTTTTTTCGCCGCTAGTTAGGAGCGAGTTTTATGGCGAAGCAAAAATCAAACGCGAGAAAAAATTTGGCTACCTCATCGTGCTAGGCGGCACTGACGCGCTAAATTTGACGGCCAAAATCGCCTCAAATTTGCTCGCTAAAAACAAAAAAGTGGCCGTCATTACGACGAGCGCGAACGTAAATTTATCAAATTTGCAAATTTTAGCGGATAGCGAGCCAAATTTTAGCCTTTTTATAAACCCAAACGAGGTGGCGCGACTGATGAACGAGAGCGAAATTTTAGTGATTTCAGCTAGCTCGCTCGTAAACGAAGCGCTGGTTTTGGGCGCTAAATTTAAAGCCGTGCGCGTCGCGGACAATCAAAACGAGATGGCGCAGTGGCTAGCCGCAAACGGGCGCGAGATCTACGAGGCGGACGAGATATGCTTGAGCTTATAAATTTTACCGATCTGACGGACGAGCAAATTTTGATGATTTTGCGCTGGCGAAACGACGAGCGAGTCGCAAAATATATGAAAAACAAAAGCGTGAGCGAGCAAGAACACAGAAAATTTATCGCAAATTTGAAAAATGACGAAACGAAAAGGTATTTTTTGGTAAAAGAGGATAGCGACTACATCGGCGTGATAGATTTCGTGGATATCGCGGCGGACTCTTGCGAATTTGGCATTTACGCAAATCCAGAGCTAAAAGGCAAGGGCAAAATCCTAATGCAAACCATCGTAGAATACGCCGCCAAAACGCTTAAGGTCGGCGAGCTAAAATCGTGCGCCTACAACGAAAACGAAAAAGCGATCGCGCTATACCGCAAATTCGGCTTTGAAATTTACGGGCGCGACGAGCAAATGAGCTATATGTCGTTATCTTTACGCAAACTTGATATAATGGCTAAAAGTTAGGAAAATTTATGAAAATAGCAAATTTCGACACGGACGAAAAGGTATTTATCATCGCCGAGCTCTCGGCAAATCACTCTGGCAACCTGCAAACGGCGCTTGATACGATCAAAGCCGCTAAACGCGCGGACGCGGACGCCATAAAGCTGCAAACATACACGCCTGATAGCCTCACGCTAGATTCGCGCGGCGAGGACTTCATGATAAAAGGCGGGCTGTGGGACGGAGCGAATTTATACGAGCTCTACCGGCAAGCTCTGACGCCGCGAGAGTGGCACGAGCAGCTTTTTGCGGCGGCTCGGGACGAAGGGCTAGTCTGCTTTTCAAGCCCATTTTGCAGAGACGACGCGGACTTTTTAGAGAAATTTAACCCGCCCGCTTACAAGATAGCGAGCTTTGAGGTCACGGACTATGATTTCGTGCGGTACGTCGCACTCAAGGGCAAACCGGTCATCATCTCCACAGGCATAGCAACCGAGCAGGAAATCGCCGACGTCGTGCAAATTTGCAAAGATGCGGGAAACGAGCAGATCGCGCTTTTAAAATGCACGTCTAGCTACCCTGCTCCGCTTGATGGGATGAACCTGCGCACGATCGCCGATATGAAACGAAAATTTGGCGCTGAGGTCGGCTTTTCAGACCATACGCTAGGTATCGTAGCGCCAGTTGTCGCCGTGAGTCTTGGCGCTCGTATCGTAGAAAAGCACTTTATCCTAGATAAAAGCGTTCGCAGCGTCGATGAGGCCTTTAGCCTGGACGAGCGGGAATTTAGCGAAATGGTAAAAGCCGTGCGAGATACCGAAGCGCTGCTTGGCAAAGTAAACTACGAACTAGACGATAAGGCCGTGCAAAATCGCCGCTTTTCGCGCTCGCTTTACGCCTGCGCGGACATCAAAGAGGGCGAAATCTTTAGCGAAAAAAACGTAAAAAGCGTACGCCCGGGATATGGCTTGCACCCTAAATTTTTACCCGAATTACTAGGCAAAAAAGCAAAAAGAGATATAAAATTTGGCGAGAGAATCACAAAGGAGGATATATAATGGCTAAGAAAAAAGAGGACGAGTACCTAAAACTAAATAGCTTACAAAAAAAAGGCGCTCGCGAAAATCAAACAAGCGGCAAAGGCGATAAAAATATCGATGAAACCGTCACAAATATTGCAAATCCTATTTTCAAAAAAAATCTTCAAGCGCTTTTTCAACAGGACGAAATTTTAGCCGCGCGCCTTTGGGGCATGAAAGAGACCGAAAAATACGATGTTTTTATAGGAAAAGATCCGATAGATATAAATATCATCGACAATAAAACCCTAAAATACGTCTACGAAAGCCCGGCTAAAGACGTTCTGCACTCTTTAGAGCTGATCGAAAAAGAGTATAAAAGATATCCTATCATGTACTTTTACGGTCTTGGCAACGGTATTTTTTATAAAGCCTTGCTAAAAAACGAAACGCATCAAAAAGTCATAGTCGTAGAGCCCGAGATAGAGATTATTTATATAGCATTAAATTTAATCGACTTATCCGAGGAGCTGATTAGCAAAAGGCTGGTTTTATTTTTCTCAGAATTCGCAACATACTCGCAGTTTTATTTTACAATCTCAAAAGAGATTTTTTCATCTTACGCTAAAACTTATAATCTGCATATCCATACGCCATTTTATCAAACTTTTCATGAAGATATAGTGAGAATAAATAAAGACTTCACTAGAGCCGTATCTCAAATAGTGGTAGCTCACGGCAATAGCATAGACGATACCCTAATAGGCATAAAACACCACATAGAGCATATTCCGGAGATGGTTACAAACTATTGCTATACGGATTTAGTCAGAAAAAGACACGGGCTCATGGATACGGCAATCATAGTATCTACCGGCCCGAGCCTAGATAAACAGCTTGAGGCGCTTAAAAAATTCGCCCCGTATTTTACGGTTATCAGCCTTGACGCATCGTATCCTATTTTGTTAAAGCACGGCATAAAACCAGACTACGTAACATCAATCGAGCGCGTAGAAGCTACGTCCAGCTTTTTTAAAAACAAAAACAAAAAAATAGACGAAGATATTTATTTTATAGTAGCGTCGCTAACGCATAAAAAAACGGTAGATAATATTTTACCGCGCCGCCTAGCTCTTACGATGAGACCGCAACAAAGCGAAATAGTATTTAATATGCCAAAATACGGCTATCTCGGCATCGGCCACTCTACGGCAAACCAGGCTTATCAGTTAGCTTACGCTCTCGGACATAAAAATATTATTTTAATAGGTCAAGATTTAGCCTTTGCCCCGGACGGCAAATCTCACGCCAGCGGGCATGCATTTGCTCAAGCTGATGAATACCTATACGTAGAAGCTTACGGCGGAGAAGGTGAAGTAAGAACGACCTATATATGGGACAAATTTAAAAATCAGTTTGAAAAAGATATAGAGCAGGCTAAAAACGAGCAAATCACTACCTATAACTGCACAGAAGGCGGCGCCAGAATACAAGGAAGTATCGAAAGACCGTTTTTGGAAACTGCAGAAGAACTTAGCAAAGATAAAAAGATCAAAAAGCTACCGCACATAGAAAAAAACAGCGAAAAAACGGCAAACAAAGACCTGCTCAAAGCCTACAAATTTATCGTAAAAAAAGTACAAACTCAAAATAAAGTAAAACAAAGAATAGAAAAAACATTCCTAGAACTAGTTCCCAAGATCGATAAGATAATGAAGATCAAAGATGAAGGCAAAGTAGACGAAAGTCTATTTGATCCACTAGTAAAAATTATCGACAAAATAGATAAGCTAAAAAATTACATTAGCGGACAAAATCTAAAAAAATATATAGAAAACGTCTTGCAAATCGCCGTATATCATCAAGAACTAGAGCTAGCCAAAATTTCGGTCGCACCCAGCGATACTAAAATGGAAAAAGTAAACAAGCTGCTCGAGTGGGCCGAGATGCACAAATACTGGATGTTTTCTGCCGCCGGCGGTATAAACGCCGATATGGAAGTAACCAAAAAAGCGTCCGAAAATTTAGTCAAAGAGCTAAAGAAGCGAGGACTAATAGAAACAAGCGAAATCGGAGAGGTGAAAGAGGAGTTTAAGCTAAGCATTTAAATTTCGATTTTTCTTTATTTTTAGCCTTTATTTGGTAAAATCACGCAAATTTAGCTAATCGGACGAAAGATTGTTTTCAAATATTTATACGTATAGGTTTTTTATCGTAAATTCGGTCAAAAACGAGTTTATAACCAAATTTGCAAAAAGCAAGCTGGGCGTAGCGTGGGCGATACTGCATCCGCTAGCTCAGGTGCTCGTCTACGCGACCATACTCTCCTCAGTACTCTCAGCCAAGCTGCCAGGCATCGATAGCAAATACGCCTACGCAATCTACCTAATGAGCGGAATGCTTTGCTGGATGCTTTTTAGCGAGATTTTTTCGCGCTGCATCGGCATTTTTACCGATAACGCCAACATAATCAAAAAAATGTCCTTCCCCAAAATCGTCCTTCCGGCTACCGTGGTTTTAAGCTCGGCGATAAACAATCTTATTTTATTCGTCTCTATTGCGGTGGTATTTGCGTTTTTGGGGCATTTTGCGGGCGCAAATTTGATCTTTTTGCCGATTTTGTCCGTCATTACTATGATGCTAGCCGTAGGGTTCGGACTGTTTTTCGGCGTGATAAACGTCTTTATGCGCGACGTAGGCCAGATCATCGCCATCGTCTTGCAGTTTTTATTTTGGCTAACGCCAATCGTTTATATGACGGGTATTTTGCCGTCAAATTTGCAAGAGCTTATCTACATAAATCCGCTTGTTGGCGTAGTTAGCGGCTATCACGATATTTTGATTTACGACAAGATGCCTGATTTTTCGCTTTTGATTTATCCGGCCTTTATCGGCGCGGCAAGCCTTGGAGCCGCATTTTTCGTTTATAAACGAGCCGAAGAAGAGATGGCGGACGTTTTATGATTTTATCGGTTCAAAATATCTGTAAAACTTACTTGGATTACGAGAGCAACTTTAAGCGATTTGCCTCGTGGTTTAGCAAAAATAAAGAAGAAAAAAACGTAAAAACCGTGCTAAAAGACGTAAGCTTTGACGTGGGAGCCGGCGAGGTAGTCGGGCTAATCGGGCAAAACGGAGCGGGCAAAAGCACCCTTTTAAAAATCATCTCGCGCACGCTAAAGCCCTCAAGCGGCCGCGTAACGAGCGGGGCTAAAATTTCGTCTATTTTGGAGCTAGGCATGGGCTTTCACGGCGATCTAACCGGCAGGCAAAACGCCTACCAGTCCTGCTCTCTCATGGGCTACTCAAAAGAGCAAATCGACGAAATAATAGCCTACATCGAAGACTTTGCCGAGATAGGCGAATATTTTGATTATCCCGTGCGAATTTACAGTAGCGGCATGCAGATGCGCCTTGCTTTTTCGGTCGTTACGGCAAATCGCCCCGATATACTCATCATCGACGAAGCGCTATCGGTAGGCGACGTGTACTTTCAGCACAAAAGCTTTGATAAGATAAAAGAATTTAAAAGCCTAGGCACTACGCTCATCATCGTTTCGCACGATAGCGGTGCGATAAAATCGATCTGCGACCGAGTAATCTTGCTAGAAAAAGGGCAAATTTTAAAAGACGGAGAGCCTGAAGCCGTACTTGATTATTACAACGCCCTAATCTCAAAAAAACAAGACGTACAAATCTCGCAAGTGCCCCTAGAAAACGGTAAAATCGCAACAATATCGGGCAACAAAAAAGCCTGCATAAAAAACGTGGAAATTTTAGACGCCGCGGGTAAAAAGATACAAAATTTAGAAGTCGGCAAAAAAATCAAGCTAAAAGTAACGGTGCAAGCAAACGAAAATTTGCCGTCGCTAGTGCTAGGCTATCAGATCAAAAATCGCTTCTCGCAGGTCGTCTACGGCACGAACACTTACCATCTAAAGCAAGCTTTAAAAAATCTCAAAAAAGGCGAGGAGTACGACTTTAGTTTTGAATTTGACGCAAATTTGGGCGTCGGGTCGTTTTCAGTCACATTAGCGCTACACGATAGCGACAACCATCTGCAAAACAACTACGAATGGCGCGACAACGCAATCATTTTTAACGTCGTAAATTTTAGCAAGCCCGATTTCGTCGGTCTTGCGCATCTTGAACCGAGTTTAGAAGTAAAGAGAATAAATGGATAAATTTTATAAAAGTTTCGAGGATAAATTTAGGGGAGATAAGAGCGAGATCAAAAAACGCCTGCTTGCTTATGAGCCGTTTTTGCAAATCTTAAAACAAAACGATGAAAAGCCGGCGGCGGTCGATCTAGGCTGCGGCAGAGGCGAGTGGCTTGAAATTTTAAAGCAAAACGGCTTTATCGCGCGCGGTTGCGATGTTAGCGACGAGATGATAAAAGAGTGCGAGAAAAACGATCTTGAAGCCAAAAAACAAGAAGCGATAGAGTTTTTAAGCGAGCTAGAAGACTCAAGCCTTGCGCTCGTTAGCGCATTTCAGCTTGTGGAGCACTTGGAGTTTAACGAGCTTTGCGAGCTAATAAAGCAAGCGCGCCGAGTTCTCAAAGACGGCGGTATCTTGATACTAGAAACGCCAAATCCTGAAAATTTACGCGTTGCTACGCTAAATTTCTATCTCGACGCGACGCACGTTAAGCCTATCCCGCCGATGTTACTTGAGTATCTGTGCGAATTTGAAGGCTTTAGCGATACGTTTATGATGAGGCTGAACTCAAATTTGAGCTTTAGCGAGGATTTGCAAAATCAAAACGTCACATTAAGAGACGTTTTAAGCAGCGTCGGACTTGATTACGCGGTTTTGGGGCTTAAAAACGGCGACGAAAAAACCCGCGAGGCGTTTTTGAGTGCGACCAAAAGCGGCTTTAGCTTTGAAGAGCTAGCCGATAGGTTCGACGTAGGGGCGTTTGAAAATAAAACTCAGATGCTCGAGCTAAAAAACGACGTTTGGAAGGAGTCTTTGGAGACAAAAGAGGCTCTTTGGAAGGAGTCTTTGGAGACAAAAGAGGCTCTTTGGAAAAGCTCGCTTGAGCTGATGGAAAGCAAAAATCAAATCGCAAATTTGCAAAATGAAAATGCGCGCCTGCACGAAGATCTAGAAAATCTACTCGGCAAATATCTCGCCCTAAACCACAAAGTATACGTCCTAGAAAACGAGGCTCCCGTTATCAAAAACGATATCGAGCATCTTAAAATTTTCGTCGCCAAATTTAAAAGGGTCGCAAAGCCGCTTATTTGGGTATACAAGTTTTTGAGATTTTGTAAAAATTTAGCTAAAGAAAATCTCAAAAAAGTGCTCAAATTCGGCATAAATTTAACCGAAAAGACGGCAAATAACAATCCTAAATTTAAAAAGAATCTCAAGATATTTTTAAACAAATTTCCTGCGCTTAGGGCGAGAATTTTTAGCCTCAAAGGCCAAATAAGAGACGATATATACGTCTCACAAGAGGGCGTTTTCGAGCCGAATGTTTTTGAATTAAAGCACTCAAAAGAGTACGAGCAAAATTTGGAGCTTAAAAATCTCAAATTTAACGAAAACTTTAGCGAGCTAACCGTCATCGGCAGCATTAGCGGACACTATAGTTTGGCAGCGATAAACAGAAATATCGTATTTAGGCTGCTCGGTAAGGTAAAAAACGTCTTTGTAATCTGCTATCACGAGAACTATTTCGATAAAATCGAAGACATCGCGATAACCAAAGACGAGTATGAAACGCTAAGAAGCATAGTGCCCGATAAAAACGCTCACCCAAAAAGAAGCGACGACAAGGTCGCGATCTATCACCACTACCCGCTGATAGAAGACGTGCGCGAGGGTTACGGCTTTGAGATCGCGGTATTTTTCTGGGAGGAGTCGCGTATCCCGCCTAGGACGATCGAAATTTTAAACTCCAAGTATAAAGGCATTTTAGTTTCGACCTTTTTTATCAAAAAAATCCTCATCGACAACGGTTGCTATACACCCGTAAAAGTGGCCGATATACCGCTAAAAACGCCGCCTGCGCCAAGAATTTCGCAAGAAAACAGCGACCAAAAGCGCGAGATAAAGCTCTTTCACATCTCGTCGTGCCTACCTAGAAAGGGTGCCGATGTGCTACTGCGGGCCTTTAACGAAGCTTGCAAAAAAGCCAAATTCGAGCTGAGCCTAACGATAAAAAGCTTCCCTAATCCGCACAACAGCGTAACCGAGCAAATCGAGCTTTTAGTCGATAAAAAGTACCGCGATAAAATCCGCGTCATACTAAACGAAGATCTAACCGCGCTTGACGTGGCAAATCTATACGAGCAGTGCGATATCGTCGTACTACCGACGCGCGGCGAGGGGCTAAATATGCCGGCAATCGAAGGCGTACACTATAAAAAGCCGGTTATCTCCACCGACTATAGCGGCCAGTGCGAGTTTTTGGATGGCAGCTGCGAGTTTATCGGATACAAATTTGCGCCGGCCGTTACGCATTTTAATTTAAATTATTCATTTTGGGCGGAGCCTAGCGTCAAGGATCTAAGCGAAAAGATCCTCAAAGTAGCCGAGCAAATTTTACAAAACCGCGCGCCAAACATAGAACCGCTAAAACAGAAAGTCGATGAAATGATGTTCGGCGAGAAAAATGCGCTAAATTTTATCTCGAGCATCTCGCATCTAAAATCCTTTAAAAATGAGCCAAGCGAGCTAAAAATAGCCTACTTTTCGACATATAACGCCGTTTGCGGTATAGCCGAATACTCAAAATACCTAACGGACGAGCTTGCGCGGGCGGGCGCAAATTTGCAAATTTACACTTGGAGCGAACAAAAGCGCGCCGATGGGTCAAATTTAATCCAAGAAAACGACAATATAAAAGTCTTTGAAATAGAGCGCGAAAAACTACTATCGGGGCTTGAGACGGATGCGAATATAATCTGGCTACAACACCATTTTACATTTTTCGAGATAGACGAAAAGCTAAAATCAGACGTCCTCGCGCTAAAATCGCAGGGCAAAATTTGCTTCATCACGCTTCATGCCACGAAGCAAATCCTAAACTACCCACGCCAAACTCAGCAAAACTGGCACGATACGCTTTACGAATTCGACCGAGTATTTGTCCATAGTATCGACGATCTAAATACGCTTAGGCTGCTTGGACTTATCGACAACGTCACGCTAGTACCGCACGGAACGCAAAATTTAACGAGCGCTCAAATCAAACACAAAGAAGCGGACGGCAAATTTATGGTAGGATTTTTAGGACTGCTATTTGCGCATAAAAACCTACCTGTGCTACTAGAAGCTTTTGCGAAATTCAGTCAAAATATAGACGCAAAACTAGTGATAATCAGTCCAGTCGCAAGCGCGGACGGCGAGGCGGAACTACAAAGATGCCGCAAACTTTGCGAAAAGCTAAATTTGGACGAAAAAGTGGAGTGGAACACCGAGTTTTTGCCGATAGAGGAGGTAAATAAAAAGCTAAGCAACTGCGATGTTATCGTGCTACCTTACGGGCAAACCGACGAGGGTAGTAGCGCAGCAGCCAGAGTCTCTCTAAGTCTTTGTAAAAACGTTATAGTTACGCCGTCAAGAATCTTTAGCGAGATGCAAAATATCACGATAGCGGCGGACGGTTTTAGCGACGAGGATATCCTAGAACAACTCGAAAAAGTAAAAAATAATGAAATAGATGGTAAAATTTATGATAAGCGCATAAAATGGCTAGAAGAAAACAGCTGGCAAAACATCGCCGGTCTTTATTTAAGAATCTTTAAAGCCATAAATACTGATCATAATTTTATGCGACATTTAAAAAACGGAGAATAATAATGAAAAAAGCGATAATCACGGGCGTCGGAGGTCAAGACGGCGCATACCTGGCTAGATATCTGATCGATCTAGGATACGAAGTCTATGGCGGATACAGGCGAGCGGTGAGCCCGAATTTTTGGAGATTAAACGAGCTAGGCCTTTTAAACGAGCCGAATTTTCATCTAGTTGAGTTTGAGCTAACCGACCCGTTTAATATCCTAAGCGTCGTCAATGAAATAAGACCCGAGGAAATTTACAACCTAGCTGCTCAAAGCTTTGTAGGCGTTAGTTTTAAAGAACCGTTTCACACTGCAAACGCTACGGGTATCGGCGCGCTAAATATACTAGAAGCAATCAAAACGGTAGATAAAAGCATCAAATTTTATCAAGCTAGCACATCAGAGATGTTCGGCAAAGTCCAAGCCGTCCCGCAAAGCGAAACGACGCCGTTTTATCCGCGCTCGCCTTACGGAGTAGCAAAGCTTTATGCGCACTTTATCACAGTAAACTATCAAGAAAGCTACGATATTTTCGCCTCAAGCGGCATTTTATTTAACCACGAAAGTCCGCTAAGAGGACTTGAGTTCGTCACGAGAAAAATCACGAATACGGCCGCAAAAATCGCTCTGAAAAAGGCTAAAACTTTGGAACTAGGTAACCTAGACGCAAAGCGCGACTGGGGCTACGCTAAAGAATACGTCGAAGGCATGCACGCGATGTTACAAGCGCCAACTCCGGACACCTTCGTGCTCGCTACCGGCGTAACGACCACGGTCAGGGATTTTGTAAAGCTTAGCTTTGAAGCGCTAGATATCGGAATAAAATTTGAAGGCGAAGGCATAAACGAAGTCGGGCTAAACGATAAGGGCGACGTGATCGTAAAGATAAATCCAGCATTTTTTAGACCCGCGGAGGTCGATCTGCTAATAGGCGACGCCTCAAAAGCCAAGCAAAAGCTCGGTTGGAGCGCAAAGACTGATCTAAAGGGACTTTGCGATATGATGATAAAAGCCGATCTAAGGCGCATCGAGGCGGGATTTGAGTTCTAAGCACGTTTTTATCACGGGGATTGAGGGTTTTACGGGTCGCTATCTGGAGCGATACCTTTGTTCGCTCGGCTACGAGGTCTCAGGCGGCGCCCTGAGACCTAGCGCGCCTAATCATACGCGCCTTGATCTGCTTGATAAAGACAGCATAAAAGCCGCCTTTGGTGCAAAATTTGACTACATCATCCATCTGGCAGCAGTATCTTTTGCCATGGCCGATCCCGCCGAGATAAAAAACGCAAACGAAATCGGCACCATAAATTTGCTAGAGGCTCTAGGTTCCGTTAAATTTGAAAAGGCGATCTTTGCAAGCTCGGCTAGCGTCTACGGCGGAGGAAATATGCCCATGTGCGAAAACTCTCCGCTAAATCCGCAAAGCATATACGCCGAAAGTAAAATTTTTATGGAGGAGCAGATAGCTAAAAGCGGACTGCCTTTTATCATCGCGCGCCCGTTTAATTACACGGGTGCTGGACAAAGCGAAAATTTCCTCATACCAAAAATAGTGCGACATTTTAAAGATAAAGCTCATACAATAAAACTCGGAAATTTGACGCCAAAGCGCGAATATAACGACATAAACGATGTTGTGAGAATATACGAGCAACTACTAAAACTCGAAGCTAACGATGAAATTTTTAACATTGGCTCTGGTAAGGCCTATAGTATTGAGCAAATTTTACAAATTTTACGCTACCTAAGCGGACATGATATCGCAGTGCAAAGCGATCCCCGATTTATCAGAGCAAACGACCCCGCCCTACTCGTCTGCGATACGGCGAAACTACAAAACTATGGCATAGTTCCTTGCAATGGAGATATAAATCATCTACTATATTCTATGCTTTAGATCTTGATATACTTTGGTGCCGTTTACCAAAATCTGGCATTACAATTATTCTATCTATTTTTATATAAAAAACCTCGAGCGACTTGATTTTAGACATTAAGATATCAAAATTGGCTCATAGACGACCAAAATTACCCATTTTGACTACTTTTTTATACCAGTTTTAGCTTGGAGATCTAGACTAAAGTCATAAACTTGGTACAAAATATAAAAATGCGAAATCGCAAACTTTATATATCGCTAAAAATGATTTTTATATAAAATAATTTTATGAAAAAAGGAGTTCGGCAGGTAAAAACCTGCCGAAAAGAAGGAGAAATCAGAATGCGTTAATAGTAACTTCACCAGCATTAACTGTTGTGTTAAGGTTGGCAATATTTACGCCCGATAGCTTAACGATAGTGTCGCCTGCCCCAAAGTCAGTATCACCTGCAGCAGCGTTGTATACCAAGTATGTATCATTTAGATATGAATAAGCATATATCTTACCAGCTTGGTTATTGGTGCCATCAAAGAATCCGCCAAGTTTAGCCGCAAGAGCAAAGTTATCTTGTGCGTTTCCGTTAGCATTTAGAGTTACTTTTTCTATAGCAGTGGTACCGCCGGCAAATTTGATCTTATCGCCTACATTGATCTTATCTATTGTCACAAGTCTAGTGTGAGACTCGTTGGCACTATCAAAACCTGCGCCTATAACCGAAGCACTAACATCGAAGGTATCATTGCCCGAACCGCTTTTAATGGTTATATTTTGACCTTTTGGATCTGCGTCGGCATGACCTGGGGTTAGGAAAGTTCCTGTCTTAATGGTATTATTGCCTTCGCCTGCATCAATTGAAATTTTTGCAGCTTTTTGATCACCTGCTAGAGTAATAGTATCGTCTCCGTCGGTAGCCTTAATGTTCTCAATAACTTTACTTGCAGTATTTGTTATAGTGCCTTTCTCTACATTTTTTAAGCCGCTAAAGTCAATTTTTGTTAGCTTTTCAGCATTGGTATCGTCAAACGTGTACTCGTCGGTAGCGTCTGTACCCATATCGCCCGAGATAGTAGCTGTTTTTAGATCATTACCGTCAACTCTTTCAGAACCATTAACAAGCGAGAATTTTGCAGCAGCAGTTACAACCAACTTATCAGCCTGAGCAGACGTAGTAATATTTGCAACGAAATCTTTTGAATTGATATCTTGCTTCATAGTGATGTTAACATCTGTTGAAAGTGGAGTCTGAGTAGAGCCCTTATAGACTACAGTATCTGCCACGATACTGGCAAACTTATTTGCACCTATAGTTTTACTTAGGTCTACCGTTACACTATCAGCACTTACAGGTCCTGTGTTGCCAAGATCAACGATGCCCTTTGTGTTTCCAGCGTCGATGTTTATACTCGTGCTTTCTTTTACTTTTATCTTGCCATCTATAACGGCGGCGCTTTTTAGATCTAGAGTACCGACTTTAACGTCTTTTAATACGTCTTTTAGCGTAATATTTACGTTTTTAACGTAGTTGCCGTTTATATCTCCTATCCCGACCGCGCTAGTCTCATTTTGACCCTTGATATTAGTTAAGCTGATATTTACGTTCTCCGCTTTTATGTTTGCAATAGATACTTTGCCTATTACGTCTTTAGCGGTAAAGTTTATATCATTTTTAACGTCTATGCCATTGCCGCTGCTTATTTCGACATTAAATCTAGAATCGCTAATATCAAATGTAGCGCCGCTGTTCTTAGACTTGATTTCGTCTGCTATTTTGACGTTACCGATCTTATTAGCTACGAAAGTTATCTCGCCGCCTACGTCAAATTTATTTACTTCGATATCGTTTGTGACATTTTTAAAGTTAAAATTTGCACCGGCATTTGTCGTCTTTTTCGTAGTTATGTCTCCTACCTTTAAAGCTGTTACGTGGCTTGAGCCTTGATAAACGGTAACAAGATCATTTACGTTTAGTTTTACGCCGTTTTCAGAATCTATCGAGCCAAGATCGTGAAGCTCGACTAGGCTTGCTACAGGCATATTAGCCAGGCCTTTTACGTTTATCTCAGATATATATTTGAGGCCATTATTTAAAACATCAAGAGCACCCAATGTAGCTATGTTTAGAGTTTTCACTCTTGCGTCTTCATGGATATCAAAAGTAAATTTCTTAGGATTGTTATTGGTTAAATTTATAGTCTTCAACTCATGAATATTTCTTAGAGAAAGGCCTGAATTTTCAACCATATTTACATTCACGTTGATTGTAGTAGCCTTTGGCGCCTCAATAACGCTAGCTGCGTTATCAGTAAGGTTACCATTTACAGTTTTAACCGATTTATCTAAATTTACAGTAAGATTTTTGGACTCAGAAACCCTTACTTTACCGATTAAATCTTGAGGAGTAGTCACGTTATCTATCGCATAGTTAATAGTGTCAACAAATTTGTCGTTTATATGCAGTATACCGTGGCCGTTTCCTGCGCTAGCAGCTTTTGCATCCACTTTGTCTGTTAAATTTACAGTCGTTATACTAGAACTTGTAACAACTAACGTTTGATCAAGCTGGCCCACTTTTAGGCTCTTAACATCAGTTTGTCCAGTCAAGTCTAGAGCGCTCACGTTATCATTTTTATCAAAGATTTCGATATTATCAACGCCTTTTAATTTAATTTGCTTTAATGCGTCCACTTTTTCTATCTGAAGAGTATCATTGCCAGCACCCATGTCTATAGAAACAGAGTTGGACTCAAGTTTTCCTACTTTTATCGTATCATTGCCGTTACCGCTTTTGATACTAGTGTAGTAAGCAGACTCGGTTAAATCAGCCGTCAAATTTCCAATAAGCGCCGATGCATCAAGGCTATTGACAAAGTCTTTAAATGGAGCATCTGGGTTTTTATCTTTGGTGGATATAGTTAAATCCGCCTCGCCTTTTACCGTGATAAATTTATTTTCCACCTCTTTTATATAACTAGCGTTTTCTCTAGTCGTAATATTTAAAGTCTCGATACCGTTAAATTTGACCTTAAGAGAGTTTTTGTGGCTGTCGGCTTCCGTATCCGGAGTAACTCTGCCCACATTGTTGAGGATTAAATTTTGCGCGTCATTATTGCCTTTTACCAGATCAGTGTTATAGGCGATACCAACTTCGGTTGAATCTTTTTGATCTATTACCGTTAGATCGACTATATTAGATAGATTTGTTACTCTAACACCGTTTGCACCATGAGTAGACACGGACTGCAAACCCTCTACCTTATCTGCATTAAATACTCTTTGGCTATTTGAAGTATTGACTAAATTTAGTCCTTCAATATTTTTAGCGTATCCGGTTGTAAAGCCAGTAAAACTATCGTCGATTTTAACATTCAACATATCATTGCCGGCCCCGCCGTCTATCTTGTCTTCAACGCCAAGGGTATTTTTATCAGCAAATGAGCTAACGACCGCGCTATATATATCCACGCCTGCACTTCCGGTTAGTGTTTCAGTCGTGTTGTTTAGCGTATGCACGGTGGCACTTGCCAAGGCATCGATTTTAGCCTTCTGTTCATCCAAATTTGTAGCCGTGGTCGTTCTAATAATTTCTTGGAATATTCCATAATCATAGTTGCCTGAACTATCGGTTTGAATGTTTGGTATTTTTTCAGCCATGTAAGCAGATATAGCAGTCTTGTTTTCAAAAATCTTAGCCGCCACAGGATCTGCCGCTTTTGCGATGTCGGAAGTTGCAACTTCAAATAATTTAACTAGAGTTTCACCTCTACTGTGACCTAGCTGAAGGTGCAAAACCCACGAATCGATACCGTTTGGATCTTGAGTATAGTCTTTGCCCAGGATGTTTTTATATATTGTTTCGATGTAGCCTCTATCGCTATCTATCGTATTTCCATAGTATGCCAAAGCCGCAGGGGACTCTAGCATTAGCTGGGCTAGCTGAGCTTGGGTTTTATTGGCTCCCGCCGCCACCCATGCGTTAAAGCCCGCGCCTTCAGGGGCACGATTAAATAACGCTACGTAAAGCTGTGCAACTTGTGCTTGTGTTACTGCCATTAAGGACTCCTTTTTAGTGTGTTTCTTGAGTTTTTGGGTATCTTTACAGAATACTATTGCTAATTATAGCATAAAAATACCGGAAAAGAGAAAATGGATGGATAAATTTAGAAATTCAAATGAAGAAAAAAGAATAAAAAATTTTATAAAAGTTAACCTGCAGTTAAATTTAACTGCAGGTTATACTGCATTAAAGCCGGTTTAGATCGTGAATGTTCCGCTATCCAAGAACGGATTTAGGTCTTCGATATTTTGGCCCGCTAGTTTTACTAGATTGTCGCTAGCCGTAAGAGCCGAACTTCCACCGTCAGCATCTTTTACTAAGTATGTATCATTTTTATAAGTAAATGCCCATACCTTATTAGCTACAGTAGCGGCAGCATCAGTCAAGACTTTATTTACAGCATCTTTTAGTGTAGCTTCAGCATTTAGATCCGTAGCTGTATATTTAGCCCACTCGCTTACAGTACCTAGCTCGATCTTGTCGCCTTTTTCGATATTAACTAGAGATACGTATTTGCTAGCATTTACGTCAGTTACTGCGGCAGCTAACTTAAACGTATCTACGCCTCTACCGCCGTCAATAGTGACTACATTAGGTTTTTCCGTAGTGCCTGCAACCGTTATCGCACCGACAGTGATCTCATCTTTACCGTCCGTTGCTACCAAGCTTAGAGATTTCTTGTTTACGGTCATTATGGTTGTTAAATCGATAATGCCGTGCTCAACGCCTTTTAGTCCGCCTAAATTTACCGTTTTTAGATTATCTGAAGCAACTAAATCAAGAGTATATTTATCTTCGCCGTCGCCTAGAGTTCCGGTTACCGTAAATGTTTTAGCATCTGCGGTTGATTTGAATACAAATTCATCTTGTCCTACGGAACCGGTTACGTCTATCTTCGAGTCTACGTTTATCTTATCTTTTGAAGCCGCCTCTAAGGTTACAGCTGCGCTGGCTGTTATAGCAGAGCTTTTATAAACGATCTCACCGCCCTTGATATTTCCTATGGTGTTAGCTTGTAGAGATTTGCTTAGATCTACCGTTACCTTTGAGTCTGCGCCGGTGTTGATATTGCCTATGTTTACTATGCCTTCTGTTACACCAGAGGTAATGTTTACCGCACTCTTATGAACGTCATAAAAATTTGGGGACTCTTTTATAGTTATAGCACCTACATTTAACTCTTTTGCTAGTTTATCGGCTGTTACTGTATACGTAGTGCCTTCGTTTTGGTCACCATTGCCAAAAGTACCTACGGTCACGGTATCTTTTACATTAGTAAATTTAAGCGTAGCATTAGAGTCTACCTGGGTTCCGCTGATGTTGCCGATATCAATCTTATCGCCCAAGTTTTTAAAGTCGCCGTTTAGTGAATTTAGATTTGAGATATTACCTATAGTTACGGCATCTTTGATACCGTCTAGCGATAGGTTAGCCTCATGGGCTTTGCCGTTAGTAGGAGTTGCCATTAGATCAATATCTGCTACTTTAAAAGTTTTTTCTACATTTTTTGCTACGATTTTTATTTCACTAGCCTCTATACCAGTACTACCGACGGTTACGCTATCTTTCATATTCAAGAAATTTAGCAATATAGCAGATTTTTCCTTTGAATTCGAGATATCTCCTAACTCAAATGCCTTTTTGATATTTCTGTAGTCGCCGTCAAGAGAGCTTAGATTTACGATATTTCCTATATCTACTCCTCCTTCGACGTCAAATATAGCCATTCTCACGTTATCGGTACTCTCTGTAGCGATAGTATCGGCATCCATATTGCCTATACTTAGATCTTTTGCTAAAGTTTTGGCGATTATTACAGTATTACCTGATTTTATATTGCCAATAGTTGCATCGTCTCTAATATCTTCTAAATTTACGTTAAATCTAGCGTTTATTTGGGTATTTGTTGTTACGTTACCTACCTTTAGAACGCCAAGCTGTTTGGCTGTCAAATTTATGCCGTGAAGCGAGCTGTTGTGACCCAAGTTGCCCAAAATAACATCAGAGTCAGTTGTATCGTCAGATTTGATAATACCTTGAAGGCTGATTTCGGAGATATTTCTCAAATGAGCCTCGTCGCTTGTGTTCAAATCTTTTATGTTAAAGCTAGAAGCAGTTTTTACGTTTAATGTGGCTAGTTTATCAAGTGCTTGGAGCGTATTATTTACTCGTAGTTCAAAATCCTTACCCTCATTTACATAGTTAATAGTCTCGAGAGATGCTGTATCGATTAGTCTAAAGCTATCGACGCTATACTTGGTCTCGTCTGCTGATTTTTCTATGTTCATATTTAAAGTCTTTAAACTCGTAGCCTCCAAAGACTGTTCGCCAACTGCGTCGCTGACGTTTGAATATTTATCTATATTCATAGTAAGTTTCGTAGCGCTATTGGCGACTATTTGCTTTGTAGTAGCAAAATTTGGCACGCGGTAAGTGCTCAAGTCTCGATCGGTGAAATTTATAGTATCTAAAGTAGCTGTAGTTACGTTTACCCTTGTATTCTCTACATAATCAGTGTCGATGTTTAGAGTAGTAATCGCTGAATTTGTAACATTTACGGTGTTATTGTTCTCTACAACCGTTACAGACTTCACGTCCTGGGCATTGGCTAGGTCTATAGTACCATTGTTGTCCTTCACAAATGTTACGTTTTCTACGTTGCTTGAGTTTAATCTTCTAGTTCCAGATAGGTCCTCAAACTCTATGCTATCATCATTAGCGCCACCGTCTATGACTAGATCAGGATTCGCTCCAGCTATACCGTTAAATTTAAATAGGTCCTTACCACTACCGCCTTTTACGCTCTTTAGCTGAGTAGAAGTTTTTAGTCCGGCCGTCAAATTTCCAGTAAAGCCTGAAGCATCCAAGCTCTCCACGTCTGCACCGGTGTTAATGTCTAAATTTACATTTCCTTTCACGGTTATGTTTTTATTATTTACATCTTTGATATAGCTCTCTTGGGTTCTTGTGGTGATGTTTAGATTTTCAATACCGTCAAATTTAACGCCTACGTGATTTTTATAGTAATTGTAAGCAGGGTTTGAAACTAGATCGTCCGTTTTATTACCTACGTTTTCTAGTACTAGCTCTTGAGAGTCATTTGAGCCGGCAACGGTGCTTGGGTTGTACACTATCGCTATCTCGCCTCTTTTGATATCGTTGGCAGACAAGGTTACGATTTTTGCTTCATTTGTTAGTCTTGAAGCATAGTCGCCTATCATAACCACGTTTTGAACATCTTCCATGTTATTCATATTGAAATATCTAACAGCATTTGAAGTGTTTGTAATTTCAAGATTTTCGATATTTTTAACACTACCGGTAGTTAGGCCTGTAAAGTTCGTATCAAGTGATACTTTCAACGTATCGTTACCGCCTTGACCGTCAAGCTTGTCTGCTGCCTGAAAAGTATTTTTACCCATAAAGCCGCTTACAACGGTTTCAAAAATATTGTCGCTATTATTACCTTTGATATCGTCTACGTTTGTAGTAAAATTTACTTTTACGGCGTCATCAACCAGTCTTTTTTGGTGAGCTAGGTTGTTGGCGTTTGTTTCGCTGATGATTTGCTTGAATAGAGTATAGTTATAGTTGCCTTCTTCGTCTTTATCTACGTTGCCTATTCTTTGAGAAACGTATTCAGATATAGCTATCTTGTTTTCAAATACTTTAGCAGCTACAGGGTCTGCGGCTCTTGCTATATCAGACTGCGCTACTTCAAATAATTTAACTAGCGTTTCGCCTCTGGTGTGGCCTAGTTGTAGGTGAAGAACCCATGAGTCTATACCGTTTGGATCCTGAGTATAGTCTTTGCCTAAGATGTTTTTATAAATCATCTCTACAAAATCTCTATCATTGTCGATAGCGCCGTTAAAATACGTTTTTACTGCAGGGGCTTGAAGCATAGTGTCGGCAACTTGCGCCATAGTTTTGTTGACGCCGTCGGCCATCCAGTTTCTAAGGCCTTCTCCTTCTGCCGCACGATTAAATAACGCTACGTAAAGCTGTGCAACTTGTGCTTGTGTTACTGCCATTAAGGACTCCTTTTTAGTGTGTTTCTTGAGTTTTTGGGTATCTTTACAGAATACTATTGCTAATTATAGCATAAAAAAATTAAAAGGAATAAAATTTGTTTAAGTATTTTAAAAAAGTTTTAGAGAGAAGCGACTTCGATTTATAAAATAATAGATCAAAGATATCAAATTTTGAATAAAAATTCGGCGATATTAAAACCGCCGAATTTTTGCTTTTTAAAAATTAGTATTTGTTACGGTTAGCATGCCCGAATCCAAGGATGCATCAAACCTATCAAAATGCGACAATCCTGCGAGTTTAACAAGATTATCGTTAGCATTTAATGCACTTCTATTACCATCGCTATCGTTTACCAAATAGGTGTCGTTTTTATATACGAAAGCCCAAACTTTATTTGCAACATTAGCATTGTTATGGGTCAACACTTTATTTGTAGCAGCCGATAGGCTAACTTCACTATCTAGATCTGTAGCGGTATATTTTCCAAAAGCAGTAGTTGCTCCTAGCTTAATCTTATCACCTCTGTTGATATCGGTGATAGTTGTGTATTTGCTAGCAGTAGCATCAGTTTTTACAGCAGACAAGTCAAATGTATCGTTGCCGGCTCCACCGCTGATTTCAAATTTCTTATTAGCAGTTAGGGCTGCAGTACCGTCAAATACAAAATCATCATCGCCAGCACCTAGGCTTACTTTGATATCCTTGGTTTGAGCAGCATAAAACACCACCTTATCGTTGCCTGCACCGCCCTCTACAGTTTTTAAGCCAGTAGAATATATATTCATTTGGGTTGCAGTAGTTGCGCCTTTGATTGCAGTTAGATCAGTGCTTGCCACCGATGTAGTTAACTCAACTTTTCCGCTACCGTTTGTGTAGCCACTTAGATCGATAGTTTTTAATGCAGTTAAATTAGACGCGTCTACTCGCAAATCTGAATTTTGACCAGCGCTTTTCAAGCTAGAAGGGTTGGTTATACTACCTTTTATAGTCATGGTCTCTATGACAGAGTTACCAGCAGCTGCATTTATAGTTCCTTTAACGTTAGTTAAATTTGCTACAAAATCCTTCGCTGTGGTATCCACAGGTGTTTGAAGAGTAATTGCAAATTGGCTTACGTCATCCCCTGCGTATCCATTTATCGTTAAATTATTTTGGACATTTACAGTTGTGACACCGGTTATTGGCGCAGTTACGTTTGAAACTTCCATAGTTACGTTTTTACCGCCTACAAACCCAAAAGATGCCGTTTCTAGGTATGTATTTGTTCCAGTATTGATCATTACGTCGCCATCGGTTGCCGTCACACCGCCTACGGTCAATGATTTTAGATTATTTACATTCAAATTTACGCTAGTGCCACTTATAGCCCCAAATCTTGCTGTAGCGTCATTGTCGTTAGTGGTAACATCAATATTTACTTTACCGAAATTTTTAACGCCGCTAGAGTTATCGGCAGCAGTCACCGCACCTACATTTAATGTTTCCTGACCGGCAAATTTCAAAGTAACGTCTTTATTTAATGAGGATACACTGCCCACTTGAACACTAGCATCTTGTATGTTTGTATTGGTTGTAATATTTACATCGCCTCTAGTGGCAGCCGTAGCTCCGTTTGCAGATACGTTACCTATAGTTACGGATTTTTGGTTAGATACAGTCACATTGATATCTTTTGCATTGGCAGTCAAATTTCCATATGTTAAAACAGCATCTGTTATACCATAAGCTGCATTTGCATTTACCGTCAGGCCTTTTGTTGTTCCGATTACACCCTGGATATTAGTAGTGCTTTGTGCAACTGTAGCTGTAGTCTTAATAGTGGCCGAGCCGGCAACTTGTATATCATTAGTAATTTCGCCAAGCTTCAAACTCTTATATCCGCTAGCAGTTACATTCAGGTCTTTGTTTGCTTTCAAAAGGTTTCTAACAAATACTTCACCGTCCTTTACGCTACTATCTGAGGTATGATTTATGGTTACGTTTCTGCCTATAGTATAAGCATTACTATTGGCACCATAAGTAGCCCTAGAGCCGCCCTGCGTAAAGTGCGTTGTTAAATTTACATCGCCTGCAGCATTAATAGAAGTTACATCCAATGTTTTTTGTCCGTTAGCATTTATGTTTACATTATTAACCTGGTATGTATTAGTTGGGGTATTATTATCAAGAAGGCCGATAAATCCGTACGTTACCGTAGAGTCCTCTTTATCCGTAGTAGATATTAGGCTTACGTCT
>CAUPZP010000010.1:0-89605 GCA_963516105.1 uncultured Campylobacter sp. | reverse complement strand
CCAGCGACCCCTTCATTAAAAGTGAAATGCTCTACCGACTGAGCTAACAAGACAATTTTTCAAAAAACAAAACGTGATTATATATAAAAAAGGCTGATTTGTCAAGACAAAAAGCCGCTGTTTTTCAAATTTAGCCTCAAATTTGGTTTATTTTGACAAATTTTGCATTCGTCAAAAACGCATAAAAAGTCAAATTTGGCCCAAATTTAAAAAGGTCAAATTTGACTGAAAAACTAAAAAGGGATTTTATAGTCCCTTAAATTTAGCAAGAAAAGCAAGTCTTAAACTCATACGGAGTAGGGCGCGCTTCATACGGCCATACTTGACTCTCAAATTTATAATGCTGATATGCATTTATAAACGTCGGCGTCATGATCGGGCGCAGGTATTCGTTATCGCGAATTAGCGCCTCTAGGCTACCCCTCAACGTATGAGGAAGCTGCTCGATACCGCGTTCTCGGATCTCATCAAGCGTGAGTTTAAATAAATTTTCGTCCATCGGGCCGACCGGTTCCATCTTGTGTTTTACGCCGTCAAGTCCCGCCATCAACATCGCTGAAAAGGCCAAATATGGGTTTGCCGTACCGTCGGGGAAGCGCATTTCGGCGCGGACCGATTTTTCTCCAGAGCCGTATGGGATACGGATCGAGGCGGAGCGGTTTTGGCTAGAGTATGTTAGGATTGACGGAGCTTCAAAGCCGGGGATTAGGCGTTTGTAGCTATTTGTGCTCGGGTTTGTAAACGCCGCGACGCTCCTTGCGTGTTTTAAAATCCCGCCGATGTACCAACGTGCAAAATCGCTTAAATTTGCGTATTTTCCTTCGCCGTAGAACAAGTTTTTGCCATCTTTCCACACTGACTGATGTACGTGCATGCCGCTGCCGTTGTCGCCGTAGAGCGGTTTTGGCATAAACGTCGCCGTTTTTCCGTTTAGGTGTGCGACCATTTTGACGACGTATTTGTAAATTTGCACGTTATCGGCAGCCTCAAGAAGCGTACCAAATTTAACGCCCAGCTCGCCTTGTCCTTGCGCGACCTCGTGATGTCCTAGCATGACTTCGAGGCCTACTTGTTCTAAAACCTGCATCATTTCCGCGCGCAGATCGACCATGCTATCAGTCGGCTGTGTCATTAGATAGCCGCCTTTTCTTCTTGGGCGGTGACCGGTGTTGTAGCTATCTTTAAAGTCTCTAGCGTCGTTCCATTCGCCTTCTTCGCTATCCACTTCAAACATCGCGCAGTTTGGGCTGTCTACTATTTTTACGTTATCAAATATAAAAAACTCGTTCTCCGGCCCAAAATACGCAACGTCGCCCATGCCGCTCTCTTTTACGTAGGCCATGGCCTTTTTGGCTATCGAGCGCGGGCATTTTTCGTAAATTTGACCCTTGTAAATGTCGTAAATATCGCAAAAAACGACTACCGTAACATCTGCGGTAAAGGGGTCTAAAAAGGCGCTGGTAGCCTCCGGGCACATTAGCATATCGCTTTTATCTATCGGTTGCCAGCCGCCCAGCGAGCTCGCATCCATCGGCACTCCGTTTTCAAAATGCTCCTTCTCTACGGATTTTATGTTATACGTGATACTGTGCCAAGCGCCGTTCATATCGGTAAATCTAAAATCCACGAATTTGACCTCGTGTTCTTTGCAAAAATCAAAAAAATGATCGACGCTTTTTACAAATTTTCCCATTTTTCGCTCCTGTGTTTATTGATTTCGTAATTTTATCATAAAATTTTACTTTTAAGATTAATTTAAATAATTTTTTCTACCCGATCTAAAATTTTACAAATTCTCTGTCGCGGTTTTTAAATACCGCACATTTTGTAAAGCCCAAATTTCTGGCGAGTTGCTCGCATTTTTCGCCGTTTAGACCGACTTGGTCTTTTGCGTGCGCGTCCGAGCCAAACGTGATAGGAATCTCTTTTTCGGCGATCATTTCTAGTAAATTTACGCTGGGATACTGCTCGCCGATCGGTTTTCTAAAACCGGCTGCATTTATCTCGACCGTCAAATTTGCCTTTTTTATCGCATCGATGGCGTTTTTGGCGAGGAGTCTAACGTCGGTTTTTGGCATAAATTTAAATACTTTTAGCAAATCCAAATGCCCGACTATGTCAAATTTACCCGACTTTGCCATCTTTTCTACGCAGTAAAAATAATCCCGCCAAATTTGATCTATGTCGCGCTTTTTATATTCGCCGATAAAATCGGGATTATCAAAGCCCCAGCCGCCTAAAAAATGCACCGAACCGATGAGGTAATCAACCTTGCGCGCTAAAACCCGCTCGTCCATAAAACCCTCTAAAAAATCAACTTCGTAGCCGAGCAGGATTTTGATCTGCCCGTCAAATTCGTCTCTGAGGCGCAAAATTTCGCTCTCGTAAGCGTCCATCTGCGAAAACTCCATGCGGTACGCCTCGTCAAATTTCATCGGCGCATGATCGCTAAAACCGAAATACTCGTAGCCCGAATTTATCGCGCTTAAAACATACTGCCTAGGCTCATCTACGGCGTGTTTGCAAAGCGGCGTGTGGTTGTGCAGATCGACTCTCATTTTTATCCTTAAATATTTTGCAAATGCTACCTAAAATTTGATAAATTTAAGGATAAAATTTTGCTTTTTAAACTTACATTTCATTAAATTTATATATAATCAGCCCAAATTTAAATAGGAGTTTTTATGACGCAAGAAGAACTTGACGCCTTGATGGCGGGCGATCTGGATGACGTCGTCGCTGCAGGCGAGAGCGACGCGCAAGCTAGCGGAGATGAAAATTTAGACCTAAATGTTGCCGACAAAGAAGTAGCGGAGCGCAAAGATGATGATGTTAAATTTGACGGCGACTATAGAGCATCCTCAAACATATCGTGGCCTCCGCCTCCTCCAACCGATGATCATAAGATGGTTCATCAGCTAGACGACGTCACAAAGGACAGCGAGGAAAAAGCCACGCAGATGTTTGACAAGCTCGATGCGATCAATAACTTTTCTATGGACGCGGAGAACGGGCTTGGCGAGATTATCAGCGGCATAGAGGCTAATATCGAAATTTTTACCAAACTGCATGAAAAATTCAAAAATATCGCCGATTTTTCTGTGGGTATTGATAAAAATAACGCCCTAAAAAGCTCTGCAGAAACGACTCTAGATAACGTCAGGATGGCCGAAGATGAGATAATGATGGCTATGGATATGATGCAGTATCAAGACATCCACCGTCAAAAGATCGAGCGCGTTATCAACGTTATGCGCGCGCTTAGCAAGTATATGAGCAGCCTGTTTGAGGGCAAGATCGACGACGAGAAGCGCGTGGCCTCAGCCGTACATATCGCGGGCGATACGCACACCGAAAACCTCGTCAGCAACGACGACATCGAAGCTCTGATAGAAAGCTTGGGCAAAAAATAGTGCTAAAGCCCGAGCTTTTATCTCCCGCAGGGAATTTAACCAAGCTAAAAATAGCTCTCGAGTACGGCGCGGACGCGGTTTACGCTTCTGTTGCGAGCTTTTCGCTTCGCACCCGTTCGGCACGCGAATTTAACCTCGAGAGCTTTAAAGAAGCCATCGAGTACACGCATGCCAAGGGAAAGAAATTTTACGCGACGGTAAACGCTTTTCCTTTTAATTCCCAAATCGAGCCGCTAAAACGCCACCTGCAAACGATATCGGCGATGAAGCCCGATGCCTTTATCATCGCGACTCCCGGCGTCATGAGCCTAGCAAAAGAGATCGCGCCCGAGATTGAGATACACCTTTCGACGCAGGCAAACGTCATGAATGCGCTTGACGCTAAAATCTACCACGAAATGGGCGCAAAACGCATCGTCGTAGCGCGCGAAATGAGCCTAAAAGACGTCGTGAAGATAAAAGAGCAAATCCCGACGCTAGATATCGAAATTTTCGTGCACGGCTCGATGTGCTTTGCATACTCGGGACGCTGCTTGGTTAGCGCGGTTCAAAGCGGCCGCCAATCAAACCGCGGCAGCTGCGCCAACGACTGCAGGTTTAAATACGAACTCTACGCCAAAAACCCCGAGAGCGGGACTCTGTTTCGCCTAGAAGAGGACGAAGAAGGCGGCACGCACGTGATGAACTCGAAGGATTTAAATTTATCCGCGCACATCAAAGACATCATCGAAAGCGGCGCGGTCGATAGCCTAAAAATCGAAGGCCGCACGAAAAGCGAATACTACGCCGCCTGCGCGACTAGAGCCTACCGTATGGCCGTCGACGGCGCAGCGGCCGGCAAATTCGACGCGCAAATTTACGCCGGCGAGCTAAATACGCTAAAAAATCGCGGCTTTACCGACGGCTACTTGGTAAATCGCCCGTTTGAAAAGGCTGATACGCAAAATCACGCCAGCAGCCTAGAGGAGGGCACTCATCAGGTAAATGCTTTGACTTTAGACGGCGAGTTTTTTAAATGCAAATATAAAATTTTCCCGGGTAGCGAGTATGAGATCGTAGCGCCCATAGGCTCGCAGATAGATGAGCGCGTGAGCGAAATATCTCAAATTTTCGGTCGCGACGGCAAGAAATTTATCAAATTTAAAAAACTCGTAACTAAAAAAGGCAAAGAGATCGCCGAGATCCACAGCGGCAACGAAAACGAAGTAAATTTAGGCGCGAGGTTGCCTAAATTTAGCTTTTTAAGAGAGGAAATAAAATGAAATTTGTTTCAATTATAATGGGAAGCAAAAGCGACTACGACGTAGTTAGCGAGGCGGCAAAGGTGCTTGAAAAATTTAACGTCCCTTATGAGCTAATCATTAGCTCCGCGCACAGAAGTCCGAAGCGAACGAGCGAATATGTCGCCGCGGCTGAGGAAAAGGGCGCGCAGGTATTTATCGCAGCAGCCGGCATGGCGGCGCATCTAGCGGGCGCTATCGCGGCAAACACCACTCGTCCCGTGATCGGCATACCGATGGCAGGCTCGGCGCTTAGCGGCGTGGACGCGCTTTACTCGACCGTACAGATGCCGGGCGGCATGCCCGTGGGTACCGTGGCGATCGGTAAGGCGGGTGCGGTAAACGCAGCATATCTGGCGCTACAAATTTTAGCCCTAAACGACCAAAATCTAGACGAGGCTTTAAAAGCCGACCGAGCAGCCAAAGCCAAGCAGGTGGAGGATGATTCAGCTAAGGTGGAAGTTTTACTCGCCTAAAGGAGCAAAGATGCAGACATACTTAAGTGTAGACGAATTTTGCAAGCTCGTACACCTAGAGCGCGAGGTGATCGAGGGGATGATAAATCGCGGCGTGCTAAATACGAAAGAGGAGGGCGGTGAGATCCTCATAGAGGCTAGCCAGGGCACTATGAGCGTGGTGCCTAGCGTCGTGGCCGTACCTGCGCCCCAGATCGGCGCCGATGGCTTTAGCTTCGTAGAAAAGACGATCGGCACGATATTAAATTTACACGAAAAGGTGCTTGATGCTAAAGACGAGACGCTAGAGACCCTGCGCAACGAAAATAAATTTTTAAAAGAGGCGCTAATCTCGATGCAAGAACTCTACGACGAGGATAGAAAAACGGTCGAGACGCTCACAAAGCAGCTAAAAAATTCGCAAGACGAAATCGAGTTTTTAAAGCGAAAATACAAGCTCATGTGGAACAAAGCGGTTGAAAATTTTAAAGGCGACAAGGAATAGTCGTGGAAATTCTAGCGGTAGATGGTTTTAAAATTTACGGACTAAAAACTCGCACCAAAAATGCCGACGAGATAAACGGCAACGGTAAAATCCCGGCCTTGTGGGCTAAATTTACAAAAGAATTTTATGACGGTAAAAGCGAAATTTACGGCGTTTATTGTAGTTACGAAAACGGCATAAACGGGCTTTATGATTTATTTATCGGTACGAAGTCGCTTTGCCCTGGCGGCGAAATTTTAGAGATAAAAAGCGGTAAATACGCTGTTTTTGGCTTTCCAAACGAGCCGCAAAACGTAGCGAAATTTTGGGGAGAAATTTGGAAATATTTTGAAGGCTCAAAGCTAAAAAGAGCTTACGAAACGGACTTTGAGCTTTACGGTAGCGACGGGATAAAAATTTATATCTCGGTTTTAGATTAGGAAAAAATGGACAACAAAAATAGCGGATCGATCTTAAGCTTTATCGAAAAATTCGGCAACAAGCTACCAAATCCCACCATGCTTTTCGTCTATCTTTCGGTTATTACGATTTTGCTGTCGTTTGTGCTAGAGAGACTTGGCGTGGGTGTCAGCTATCAGGCTATCAAGGACGGCCAGATCTCGCAGCTAAGCGCAAACGTCGTAAATTTGCTCTGGGCTGATAGTATCAGAACCTTTGTTTCGTCCGTACTTAAAAACTTCACCGGTTTTTATCCGCTTGGCGTGGTTTTTGCGATCATTTTAGGTATCGGCGTGGCGGACAAGGCCGGGCTTTTATCGGCGCTCGTTAAAAAAATTGCCCTAAATTCGTCCAAAAAATGGGTAACTCCTATCGTGATATTTTTGGGCGTGATGTCCAACGTCGCCTCTTCGGTAGGATACGTCGTGCTGATACCGCTCGGAGCGATTTTATTTGCGGGATTTGGGCGCCATCCTATCGCGGGGCTTGCGGCGGCTTTTGCCGGCGTTAGCGGCGGCTGGTCGGCAAATCTGCTAATCGGTACAAACGATCCGATGTTTGCGGCGTTTTCTACGCAGGCAGCTAGCGTGCTAAATCCAGACTACGTCGTTTTAGCTACGGCAAATTGGTACTTTATGATAGCTTCTACCTTTTTGATCGTGATCGTGGGCTTTTTCGTGACCGATAGGATAGTCGAGCCTAGGCTGGGTAAATTTAGCTTTGAGGGTGCGTTAAATTTGGGCGAGCGCGACCAGATCAGCGCGGAGCAAAAACGCGGGCTAAAATTTGCACTCATCGCGACGGTTGTTTTCGCGGTCCTTTTGTTGGCGGCGCTTCTACCGTCAAATTCGCTCTTTGGCGCAAAAGAGGGCGAGAGCTTTACGAAGTCCGTTTTCATGCACTCTATCATCATTTTTATGATGCTGTTTTTTATAGTGGCGGGCGCAGCATACGGAGCTGGAGCGGGGACGATAAAAAACAGCGGCGACGCGGTCAAATTTATGGAACAAGCCGTCGCCGAGCTGTCTGGGTTTTTGGTTTTGATATTTTTCGCGGCTCAGTTTACCTATCTCTTTAACGCCTCAAACATCGGGCTGGTGCTGTCGATAAAGGGCTCGGTTTTCTTAAAAGATATCGGCCTAACGGGGCTTAGCCTTATCATCGTCTTTATAGTCGTGATCGCGTTTATAAATTTATTTATCGCCGTGGATTCGGCTAAATGGGCGATGATGGCGCCTATTTTCGTGCCGATGTTTATGAATCTAGGCCTCTCTCCCGAGCTAACGCAGGCTGCGTTTAGGATAGGCGACTCGACGACGAATATCATCACACCCTTGATGCCGTTTTTCGTGCTGATAGTGGCGTTTATGCAGCGCTATGACAAGGGTCTAAAAATCGGCTCGGTAGTCTCGATAATGCTGCCTTACACGGTCGCTTTTTTGATCTCGTGGGCGGCGTTGATATCGGTTTGGTACGTTTTTGACCTGCCTTTGGGGCCCGGCGCGGTTATACACTATCTAAAATAAAATTTTAAAAAGGAAGAAAAATGACGTTTTCAGAGATTATTTTGACGTTACAAAACTACTGGCGCGAGCAAGGTTGCGTGATACTGCAGCCATACGATATGCCTGCGGGCGCGGGCACCTATCATCAGGCGACTTTTTTAAGGAGCCTGGGGCCAAAGCCGTGGGCGACGGCGTACGTAGCACCTTCTCGCCGCCCGACCGACGGTAGATACGGCGAAAACCCAAACCGCCTGGGTGCTTATTATCAGTTTCAGGTGCTCATTAAACCAAGTCCTGAAAACATACAAGAGCTTTATCTAAAAAGCCTCGAAAAGCTTGGGTTAAATTTGAAAAATCACGACATCCGCTTCGTTGAGGATAACTGGGAGAGCCCGACGCTAGGAGCTTGGGGGCTAGGCTGGGAGGTCTGGCTAGACGGTATGGAGGTGACGCAGTTTACGTATTTTCAGCAAGTTGGCGGCATCGCGTGCGAGCTGGTTTCTGCTGAGATCACCTACGGCCTCGAGCGCCTTGCGATGTATCTACAAGACGTAAATAGCGTCTACGATATCGTTTGGGACGATAGGGGCGGCAACATCGTGACCTACGCCGACGTGCATAAGCAAGGCGAATTTGAGTGGAGTAAATATAACTTTGAAATCGCGGACGTAGATATGTTATTTCGCCAGTTTGAAAATGCTTTCGGCGAGTGCAAACGCTGCTTGGAGGCTAAAATTTCGCTACCAGCGTATGACTACTGCATGCTAGCGGCGCATACGTTTAACGTCCTTGACGCGCGCGGAGCGATCAGCGTAACGCAAAGACAAGACTACATCCTAAAAATCCGCGAGCTGGCCAAAGAGTGCGCGCTGACGTATAAAGCCGGCATCGATGCCGCAGCCGAAAACGGCGCGAAGGGCGAATAAAATTTGATGAAAATCGGCGAAATTTATAAAATTTTAGACGAGATTAGCCCGTTTGCGAGCCAAGAGGAATGGGATAACAGCGGACTGCTCGTGGGCTCGTTTGAGGCTAGCACGGAGCGCGTTTATCTTAGCCTTGACGTCGATGACGAGCTTTTGGACGAAGCACAGCCAAATTCGCTTATTATTACGCATCATCCGCTCATTTTTAAAGGGCTAAAATCGCTAAATTTAGATAAATATCCAAGCAGTCTAATCGCAAAGATGATGGCTAAAAATTTAAGCCTGATTGCGATGCACACGAACTATGATCTAAGCCACCTAAACGAGTACGTGCTAAGCGAAATTTTGGGCTTTACGCCAAAAGAGCGCGATGGATTTTTGCTTTATGCGGACGTAAATTTGAGCTTTGACGAGCTTTGCGAGAGAGTAAAAACAAAGCTAAATTTGAGCCATTTAAGGGTTTGTAAGGGGCGAAAATTTGATCATAATGCGCCTATAAAACGCCTTGCATTTTGCACGGGAAGCGGCGGAGATTTGATAGATATCGTTAAAGCGGACGTGTTTTTAACCGGGGATCTAAAATACCACCAAGCCATGAGCGCCGTGCAAAATAATCTTACTATACTAGACATCGGACACTTTGAGAGCGAGCGGTATTTTGGGGAGTCGCTTGCAAAATATTTGCAAATTTTGCCGATTCCTACTATAATATCTAACTCAAAAAACCCGTTTTCATACAGTTAAAGGAAAAAGATGAATAAATATTTAGAACAGCTAGTCGAGCTTTCAGCCATTGATAAAGATATCGACGATTTCACGCCGCGCCTTGAGAAGGTTCAAAGCGTTTTAAAAGCGACCAAGGATGAGCAGGCAGCGATTTTGGCGCAGATCGAGGAAGCGGCTACGAGCGTGGCCGAGCTAAAAAATCAAAAATCTCAAACCAACGCGCACATAGCCGAATTTAGCGCGAAAATAAAAGACGTCGCTAAAAAAAGCGGCGCGGCAAAAACCGAAAAAGAGATAAAAGCGCTTCAACTAGAAGATGAACTAGCTAAAGAACAGCTAGAGGCCGCAAACGAAGAGGTCGAAAGACTAGAAAAAATCATAGATAGCAAAAATGCGCTAAAAAGCGAGCTTGAGGCGAAGGTTGCGGAGCTTAGCGAAAATTTAGCCAAAATCGAGAGCGAAATTTCGGCCGAAGTCAGCGCTATCGAACAGCAAAGAGATGAAATATACGCTAAGAAAAATAAACTAGTCGGCGAGATGAATCAAAAAATCTTGACGTTTTACGAGAAAATCCGCAAATGGGCGCACAATACCGCTGTCGTGCCGGTCAAAAAGCAGGCCTGCTACGGCTGCTTTATGCAGATAAACGACAAGACTTATTCTGCTGTTATAAAGGGCGAAGATATCGTGACATGCCCTCACTGCGGCCGAATTTTATACAAAGAAGCGGCGAACTAGCCTTTAAATTTGATAATAATTTATTACGTTTTAGTCCTCGCGGCATTTGCCTTGGGGGCTTTACCGCTTGCAATTTTAGCTTTTAAGAAAAAGTACAGAGTCTCTATCCCCGCTAGATTTTTTTTGTTTAAAAATCCCAAATTTGACGCCTCGCACGTGCATTTTCACGCGTGCAGTTTTGGCGAAGTGCGCTCTATCGCGCCGCTAGTTAGCAAATTTAAAGACGCGGCCGCAGTCTCGGTCGTAACTAAAACCGGCTTTGACGAGGCGAAAAAGATCACGTCAAATACGCGCTTTTTGCCGTTTGAGATATTTTTACCGTTTTGGTTAAAGCCTGCTAAAATAACGGTTATTTTTGAGGCCGAGCTTTGGCTAGGGCTTGTTTTTTGGGCTAAATTTAAGGGCTCGCGCGTTATTTTGATAAACGCTAGGATTTCTGATAGGAGCTACAAAAGTTATCTCAAATTTGGCTTTTTTTACAGATATTTGTTTAAATTTATAGATAAAATTTACGCTCAAAGTGATCTAGATAAAGAGCGCCTAGAGCGGCTCGGAGCTAAAAATATCGTCGTTAGCGGCAATATAAAATCAGCCTTTTTGCCAAGCCCGAGTAAAATTTACGACAAGCCAAAAGAGCGCGTGATCGTGCTGGCTAGCACTCATGCAGGCGAGGAGGAGCTGATTTTACGCGAGCTAAATTTGAGCGCAAACGACAAGCTGATTTTAGTTCCGCGTCATCCTGAGAGATTTGGCGAAACAGGCGAGATTTTGGCTAAATTTGCTGTAAAAAACGGACTTAGTTTTTCTAAATTTAGCGAAACTAAAAACTTTGACGCGCAGTGCGTGCTGGTCGATACGATGGGCGAGCTGGTAAATATTTATAAATTTAGCGACGTCGTAGTGCTTGGCGGTAGCTTCGTGCCAAACGTAGGCGGACACAATCCGATCGAGGCGGCGCAGTTTGAAAACGCCGTGATAAGCGGGGAGTTTATATTTAATCAAAAGGCCCTGTATGGCGTGGTGGATGGTATAAAATTTGCAAAAGCGTACGAGATAAATTTGCTTTTAAAGCAAGATTTACCAAAGGCAAAAATCGTCGCCAAAGGCGATGCAAGCGAGATTTTAAAAGATATTGAGGAAAATTTATGAAAGAAGAAAAAGCCTATAAACTGCTGGCGATTCAGGAGGGCATCTCAAACAACGAGGCAAAGGAGCTGATCGACGCTGGGCTGGTTAGCGCAAAAGGGCAAAGGATCGCCGTGGCGCGCGCGATGATGAGTGTGGCAACTAAATTTAACGTGCAAAAACTGCCACGTCCAAGCGTGATTTTTGAGGATGAAAATTTGATTGCGATTGATAAACCGGCATTTTTAACATCGGAAAAAGTGAGCGAAATGTATAAATTTCCGCTTCTTCATAGGCTTGATAAGGAAACTAGCGGAGTGCTTTTGCTTGTGAAAAACGAGGAATTTCAAAAAAAAGCGATCGAGGAGTTTAAAAACTGCCGCGTAAAAAAAGAGTACGTTGCGGCTGTAAAAGGCATCGTGAGCGAGGAATTTAGCGTAAACGAACCAATAATCACGCTAAAAAACAGGGGCGGCGCATTTTCTAAAATCTCGCCAAACGGCAAAGAGGCGTTTTCGCACGTAACTCCAGTGATGGTCGCAGGCAAAAAAAGTCTCGTAAAAGTCGAGATAAAAACTGGCAGAACGCACCAGATCAGAGTACATCTAAATCACGCTGGATATGGGATCGTTGGCGATGAAAAATATGCTAAAAATAAATCCGCAAGAATGTATCTGCACGCCTATAAAATCGAGCTTTTAGGTTATAAATTTAGGTCAATTTTGAGCAGTGATTTTAACAAGCTCGGTTTTGAAATTTCAAGAAATTTTGAGATTTAAAGAGCGATAAAGCTTAAATTTATTAAAATACGCCCTTTAACCATAAATATAAATAAAAGGTAGAATGTGTTTGAACAAATCAGCGAGTCGTTTCGTTTAGCCGTTAGTAAAATTCGTTTCGTAGACGATGAAAAAGCACTAAATAACGCGCTTGACGTGCTTAAAAAAGCACTGCTAAAAGCCGATGTTCATCACAAGGTTACCAAAGAGTTGCTAGCTCTCATCGAGGCTGACTTAAAGCAAAGCGGAATAGGCCAAAAGCAGTTTTTAGATGCGATAAAGTCAAATTTGACGAAGGTTTTAACCGCACCGGGCAACCAGGGCTTTGTCTTTGCGCCCGTAGCTCCTACGATCGTGCTTATGGCGGGCTTGCAGGGTAGCGGAAAAACCACTACGACGATAAAGCTGGCAAATTATCTAAAGCTTAGAAAGAAAAAAGTTTTGGTCGCGGCGTGCGATTTGCAACGCTTGGCAGCCGTAGAGCAGCTTCGCCAGCTTTGCGAAGCAAACGAGATAGAGCTTTTTAGCATAGATAACGAAACTGATCCGCTAAACGTAGCCAAACAAGCGCTAGCTAAGGCAAAAAGCGGACTTTATGATGTACTTTTGGTCGATACCGCAGGACGTTTGGCGATAGATGAAGTTTTGATGAAGCAGATAAAAGATATCAAGTCTGCGCTCGAGCCGCATGAAATTTTCTACGTAGCAGACGCCATGAGTGGACAAGACGGCGTAAAAACCGCAAGCACGTTTAATGATGCGCTAAAAATAAGCGGAGTGGTGCTAAGTAAATTTGACTCGGACAGCAAAGGCGGCGTGGCTATAGGCATAGCAAAGCAGCTAAATATACCGCTTAGATTCGTAGGTATCGGCGAAAAAGTCGGCGATATGGAGAGTTTTATTCCTGAGCGAATCGTGAGCCGCATAATGGGCGAGGGCGACTTAGCGACGTTGGTTGAGAAAACTAGCGCGGTGATAGATGAGCAAGAAGCAAAAAGAATTAACAAGAAAATCAAAAAAGGACAGTTTAACTTTAACGACTTTTTGTCGCAAATGGAAAGCGTCAAGAAACTCGGAAATATGAAAAGCCTTATCGGGATGATACCGGGTCTCTCAAGCGTGGCAAATCAGATAAAAGATATCGACCTTGATAACTCCAAGGAAATTTTACATATCAAGGCTATGATAAATTCTATGACGCAAAAAGAGCGCGAGAATCCGGACCTGTTAAACAACAGCCGAAAAAGACGTTTAGCTGCTGGATCGGGACTGTCTCAAGTAGAGGTAAATCGCTTTTTAAAGCAGTTTGAAAACGCATCGAAAATAGCAAAAAGATTTTCAGGCAAAGAAGGCTTAAAGGGGCTAGGAAATTTACTAAACCAAGCTAAAAATACTCGCCCTAATTAAAGGGCTTAAATTTGGCTACGAGTGTGGCTAAATTTAAGCCTATTTAAAAAACAGAAGGAGAAATATAATGGCAACAGTAGTAAGACTAACGAGAATGGGACGCAAGAAAAAACCTTTTTATCGTATAGTCGTAACAGATAGCAGAAAAAGAAGAGACGGCGGCTGGATAGAGTCGATCGGTTACTACAACCCCATGGTTGAGCCCGAGGTGGTAAAATTTGACGCTGAGCGCTTGGCTTATTGGAAGGGCGTCGGTGCGAAACTTAGCGATAGGGTTGCAAAAATAACTAGCAAATAATTAAAAATGGTAGAAAATTTTTTACTTGAATATGCTAAGCTCATCGCCGATTTTCCTGAAAAAGTGAAACTCGAGCGAGTCGAGCTTGGCGAAAATTTTGCCGAGCTGATAATTTACGCCGATAAAGTCGATACTGGTAAACTTATCGGCAAAGACGGCAGAATGATAAACGCGATAAAGACTGTAATCGTAGGCTATAAAGCCAAAGATGCAACATCCTACCGCGTTACGGTAAAACCTCTTGAATGAGCTTATAGAAGTCGCGCTGCTTGGCAAAACTGTAGGGCTAAAGGGATTTGTCAAGCTTCATAATAAGGGCGACTTTCCTAACCAGTTTAAAAAAAATGCTATATTTTGCGATAAAGACGGTAAAGAACTTGTCGTAAAAAGCTACAATCATACAAACGATACAATCTCTTTTTTCGGCTTTGAAGATATAGATAGCGCAAAAACTCTTACAAATAAAACAATCTACACTACAAAAGATGAAACTAGAAAAAACTGCAAACTAAAAAAAGGCGAGTTTTTCTATTTTGATGTCATTGGTTGCGAAATTTACGAAAATAATCAAAGGCTGGGTGAAGTAGAGGATATAGACGAGGTCGGCGCAAATCATCTGTTTTTGGTAAAAACCGATGAAAATTTGATTGCTAAGGGATTGGAAAAAAGTTTTTATATTCCGTATATCGACGTTTATATAGAAAAAGTCGATATGGAAAATAAAAAAATTTACACCAAAAACGCTATCTTAATTTTAGAAAATTCCTGATGAAATTTACCTTTGTTACGCTTTTTGAAAGCCTTGTGCGACCCTATTTTGAAGATAGTATTTTAGGTCGCGCTACAAAAGATAAGCTTATTTCGATTGATTTTTTAAATCCTCGTTATTTTAGCACCGATAAGCATAAAAAAGTAGATGATTATATGGTTGGCGGCGGCGCAGGGCTACTTATGACGTGTCAGCCTCTTGACGATACTTTAAATTTTTTAATAAAAAGCAGGCCAAAAACTCACATTGTTTTTCTTGCGCCTGCCGGGAAAAAATTTACTCAAAACGATGCTAGACGTTTGGCAAAAAAGGAGCATATTTGTCTAGTTTGCGGCAGGTATGAAGGTATAGACGAGCGTATGGCGGAAAAATATGCAGATGAAATTTTTTGTATCGGCGACTTTGTTATGACGGGCGGCGAGCTGGGGGCGCTTTGTATTGCCGATGCGATTTCTCGCAATATTGACGGCGTTTTAGGAAACAATGAAAGTCTTGAAGTTGAGAGTTTTGAAGGAAATTTACTTGAGGCTCCGTCTTTTACAAAACCCAGTGATTACAAAGGTTCTGGTGTGGTTTCAGCGTTTTTAAAGGGAGACCATGCTAAAATCAGAGCTTTGAAAAATAATATGGCGTTCTTAAAAACTAGGTTTTTTCGTCCGGATTTATACCGAAAATTTGAGTCGCCGACTAAGGAAAAAATATGAGAAACAAGTATATTGAGGCGTTTGAACAAACTCAAATAGCCCAAAAGTCTGTGCCTGATTTTCGCGCTGGAGATACTTTGCGTATAGCTATCCGCATTAAAGAGGGCGATAAAACGAGAATTCAAAATTTTGAAGGTATCTGCATAGCAAGACGCGGAAGCGGAACTGGCGAAACATTTATCATCAGAAAAATCGGCGCAAATAGCGTAGGCGTAGAAAGAATTTTCCCTATCTATAGCGAAAGCCTAGAGAGCATAATCGTTCTAAGACAAGGTCGCGTTCGCCGCGCTAAGCTATTTTATCTACGCGATAGACGCGGTAAAGCCGCTCGCATTAAAGAGCTTAAAAAGTAATTCTACTCCTTGCAAAAGTCTAGTTTTAGGCTTTTGCCTTTTTCTATATTCTTAAATTTTAAAAACACTTAATTAAAATCAATTCTTTTATCTAAAATTAGAGTTACAATGTCGTTATTATTTTATAATAAGGGTTGTAAATGGAAAAAATCGTATGGCAAAATGACGTATCTAATGGCGTTACTATAGCTAAGCTTTTTGATAGGCCGCACAGTAAAGAAATACGCATAAATTTAGAAAAAGGCGCTCAAATGAAGGAACATAAGGCTCCTGGCGCTATCATGGTGCAGGTATTAAGCGGTAAGATAGAGTTTAGCGTAGGTGACGATAATGTTATCTTGGATGCGCTTGATATGATTACGCTCGAGCCAAACATTTTACATGCTTTGTCTGCTTTGGAAAATAGCATAGTAAGGCTTAGCTTAAGTAAAAATGACGACGTAAGTAGGGTTTTTGGAGTCTTAAAATCTTAGCCTTTGCTTTTTTTGGCTTTTACTATAAAGCAATAATCTAATAAAAACTTATCTACAAATTTAAAGTGGTGCAATGGATATAGTAGCGCCACGCAAGCACCTACGTTTAATTTTTTGGTACGAAAATACGACAATGAAAAGAGCTTAAGATAGGTGACTCGAGAGGCTTTGCCTGGTCACCTATTTGTATAATTCAAATTTTTATTGTCCTGATGTTATCTTAAAAAGGCATTTTAAACTATTTTTTTGATAGGTGATGAAGCCACTAGGTTCTCATAAGGCTTTATTTTTACAAACTTTATCCTTAGTTTTATAAGATTTAGACAATAGGCTGCAACTAGACGCATTTTCATCAAATTTGCCAAATATAGGCCCAAAAGATCAAAACACACTAAAGGCAAAAACTAGGCATATAAAAATAAGCAGATTTAAATTTGATGCCAAAAATATCTTGGATTTTGAAAAATTAAATTTTTAACCAGGCCTCAATCAAAATATAAATTTAAAATCTTATAAAATTTAGAGCTCTCAAACCACTCAAAAAATTAAAATTTAAATCATAAAACTCTTTCAAGAAAAATTAATATAACATTTTAAGTTAAGCTTTATTATAAGTATAAAATAATAAAACAAAAAGTTAATAATTTAAAATTTAGAAATACTACCTCATACATTTACAGCTCTTATTTAAAAAATATATAATATTGAAAAGCAAAAAGTATTGCGTTATTTAGGCTATTTTAAAGATAAATTAAGTTCGCATGAATATATAAAAATAACAAAAGAGTAATAAAAAAATAAATAAAAAATTAAACTTTTAATTTAAATATCAGTTTAATTGCGCTATAGTTTCACTATTCAATTTCATCACAAGGAGTACCATTATGGGAACCAGAAGAGAACACGACTTCATAGGTGAGCTAGAGATAGCTGATGATGTTTATTACGGCGTGCAGACGTTTAGGGCGCTTGATAATTTCCATATGAGCGGACGACCGCTTAAAGATTATCCGTATTTCGTAAAAGCATTTGCCCAGATCAAAAAAGCCGCAGCTCTAGCAAACAAAGAAGTAGGCGTTCTAGACGCGCAAAAAGCCGACGCAATCGCAAAAGCGTGCGACGAGCTAATCGCGGGTAAATATTTAGATCAATTCGTAGTGGATATGATCCAAGGCGGCGCGGGAACTAGCACCAATATGAACGCAAACGAAGTTATAACAAACATCGCGCTTGAAAGCCTAGGACATAAAAAGGGCGAGTATCAGTATCTACATCCAAACGACCATACGAATTTGGGTCAAAGTACCAACGACACTTATCCAAGCTCGATTAAAGTTGCCGCTTATGCGAAATTAACCGACCTTCTAAAGGCTATGGAACTATTAAAAAGCGAGCTAGAGGCTAAAGCAAAAGACTTCAAAGATATCATCAAAATGGGTAGAACCGAGCTAGAGGATGCCGTGCCTACCACGCTTGGTAATACTTTCCACGCATTTGCAAGCTACATTAAAAGCGATATCGAAAAAATCACCGCCGCAAGAGAGACTATGGCTGTGCTAAATATGGGCGCAACTGCAATCGGTACTGGCATCAACTGCCATCCTGATTACAAAGCGGCCGTTCATAAAATTTTGAGCCAAATTACAGGCGTAAATTTTAAACCTGCCGACGATTTCATAGCAGCGACTCAAGACACTGCCGATTTCGTTCACGTTAGCGGCGCGCTAAAAACTGCTGCCGTTCGCCTAAGCAAGATCGCAAACGATCTAAGACTAATGAACTCAGGCCCAAGATGCGGTCTTGGCGAGATAAATTTGCCTCAGATGCAGCCTGGCAGCTCTATCATGCCGGGTAAAGTAAATCCGGTCATCGCAGAGGTCGTAGGCGAAGCATGCTACGAAGTAATCGGCAACGACGTAACTATCATGCTTTGCAGCGAGAGAGGCGAATTTGAGCTAAATGCGTTTGAGCCGGGTATCGCTTACGCGCTATTTAACTCTATCTTTATCCTAGAAAATGCGATGAAAACTCTAGCCGAAAAAGCGATCAGAAAACTAACTGCAAATCCTGAGGCGTGCTTAAAATCAGTGCTCGGCTCAGTCGGTATCGTAACTGCGTTTAACCCGTACATCGGCTACGAAAAATCTGCAAGCATTGCTAAAGAAGCATTGCAAACAGGCAAAGCCGTGGGCGATATCTGCTTAGAGAGAGGATATTTGAAAAAAGAGGAGATAGACAAGATCCTAGAGCCTAAAAATATGCTAAACCCTCACATGGGCAAATAATTTAGAATAAAGTCGTGGAGCGCCGAAGTCAAATTCGGCGCCTTTTAAATTTAGTAAGTAAAAAAATCTAATACAAGGAGTTTTCCTATGGATATAATGCTGATTTTACAGATTATAGTCCTACTCGGAGGTATCTACCTGGGCGTTAGGCTAGGTGGTATGGGCGTCGGATATGCCGGCGGTCTTGGCGTCGTTATCTTGGCGATGCTCGGTATGAAAGTGGATATGAAAGATATCCCGATGGACGTTATTTTAATCATCGCGTCCGTTATTTCGGCCATCACTGCGATGCAAGTCGCGGGCGGACTTGATTATTTGGTTCAGGTCGCATCTAAAATTTTGCGCAAAAACCCAAAACAAATCAACTACCTAGCGCCTATCGTTACCTATCTGCTTACGATCCTAGCAGGTACGGGTCACACTGCGTTTTCTATGATCCCTGTTATCGTAGAGGTTGCGAAGACACAAAACATCAAACCTAGCGCGCCTCTTGCGCTTTCGGTCGTTTCATCTCAAGTAGCGATCACCGCTAGCCCTATATCTGCGGCTTTCGTTGCTATGACCGGCGTTTGCGAGCCTCTTGGCGTTAGCTATCCGATGTTGCTTTTCATCTGCATATCTACTACTTTCGTGGCCATGATCGTTACAGCCTTTATCGTAAATAAATTTTACGATCTTGACCTCTCAAAAGACCCTATCTATCAAGACAGACTAGCTAGAGGCGCGGTCGCCGAGATAAAAGAGGTAGAGTATCAAGCTCTAAAACCTTATGCGAAAAGATCGGTTGCGATATTTGCCATCGGCGTTTTAGTCGTCGTTTGCTATGCGCTCGTTATTTCAAAGAGCCTTGGCATCGTGGCAAAACCTATCCTTTCTAGAGACGCTGCTATCATCAGCTTTATGCTTACTATCGGCTTCCTTATCGCTACGCTTTGTAAGGTCGACACTAGCAAATTGCTTTCAACCAGCACTTTCCAAAGCGGTATGAACGCTTGCATATGCGTCATCGGTATTGCATGGCTAGGCACTACTTTCGTTAATGGCCACATCGATAGCATCAAAGAGGTAGCTAAAAACGTCGTTACTCAGTATCCGTTTATACTAGCCGTCGCGCTATATTTCCTAAGCTGCTTGCTATATTCTCAAGCTGCGACTACTCGCGTTATGATGCCTGCGGTCGCTGCTGCACTGGGTATGACTACGCCTGAAAACTCAGGTCAAATTTGGATCCTAGTTGCTTCATTTGCAGCTGTTTCAGGATTATTTGTACTTCCTACATATCCTACGACTTTAGGCGCTATCGCTATGGATGATACCGGTACGACAAGAGTCGGTAAATTTGTATTTAACCACTCATTCTTCGTGCCTGGCACCATCATGGTCGCGCTTTCAGTTGCATTTGCGTTCCTAATAGCTCCTGTTCTTCTCTAAGAATTTTGAGCCAAATTTAGCCGAGACTTCGCTCTCGGCTTTTTTAAATTTAAGGACTTTTTCATGAAACGAATCGGAATTTTAGGCGGCATGGGACCGCTAGCTACGATAGATCTGTACGCCAAGATCGTAGAACTCACAAACGCCGCAAAAGACCAGGATAACATCCCTATCGTCATCGACAACCACCCGCAGATCCCCGACCGCACGGCGTATATCCTGCACGGAGGCGAGGATCCGTTTCCTTTTATGAAAGAGTCCGCGACGAGGCTAAAAAACGCGGGCTGTGAGGCTATCTGCATAGCTTGCAACACGGCTCACTATTTTGCCAAGCGTCTAACCGACGAGTGCGGCGTAAATATCCTGCACATAGCTAAAATCGCGACCGCGTCGATAAAGTCAAATTTCCCGCACGCTAAAAAGATCGCCGTCATCGCCACCACCGGCACGACCGCGGCTAAAATTTACGAAAACGAGCTGATCGCCGCGGGCCTAGAGTGCGTAAAAATCCCCGAAAATTTGATGACAAACATCATGGACTGCATTTACAAGGGCGCAAAAGCAAACAAGCTAAAAGAGTACGTTGAGCTCTTTAACGATACGATCGCGGCTATCGAGGCTGACGCATATATCGCGGCTTGCACGGAGATACCGCTATTTTTACCGTATGCGACGAAAAAAGATAAATTCGTAGACGCTACTCTCGAGCTTGCTAAAGCAGCCGTCAAATTCGGCCTGGAAAAATAACCAAATTTGCGTCTAATCGGCGCAAATTTACCCCCTCTTAAAACAAATTTTTATAAAATCCAAGCTAAATTTAAAGGATAAACGATGAAATTTGGCGAATTTAAAAATGCAAAAACTTTGAGTCTAGCAAGCCTGCTTTGCGAGCAAAACCCGCAGCTAGCAGAGCTGATAAAGCAAAACGAGTTTTTATATATCTCTTGCTTTGAGGATAAAATTTTAGGCGCCGAAAACCTCGTTCGCTGCGAGATCGGCTCGGCTAGCTATGTGCTGGCTTTGCTTTGCAAATATTTACTCGACGCGGCTAAATTTGACGAGCAAACGTGCGAATATTTTGACGAGCTAGACGAAGGGTACCTAAGCGGCGAGTGCAACGTCGGCGAGGAGGAGTTTGAGCAGATCGCGGAGTTTTTAGATGAGTGCGAAAATATCGTGATCGATAGCTCATTTTTGGCGCATGCGGACGCGAAAAATATATTCGAGTTCTTGCAAATGCTCGGCAAAAACGTCGTTTTGGCTGACGCAGAACAGGGTGAGTTTAAAACGGACGGCGAGCTAATGCCGTTAAAAGAGCCAGAGAGCTTTGATGGTAGCGTCGTCTTTTTTATGGATGAGGCGGGCGGTTCAAATTTGAGCGATGAAACGAAAGAACTAATCGGCTCGGCGTCGTTTGCTGCGGCCGCAAAGGTAAAAGACGGCGATATAGTGAGCGTGCAGGCTAATGGCGCCGACGTTGTGGCTAAATTTAAGCTAGAGCCGCAGATGAAGGGCACGGTGGCGCTTTGTAGGGCGAAATTCAGCGGATACGCCTTTAAGCTGGTTAAAATCGTAAAAACGGCACAGTAGCTAGCAATTTGGCGGATGGATTTATCCGCCGAGGCGCGCTACACTAAATTTAATCTCAAAACGCGGCGACATAACGTCAAATTTGACGCAGCGGGCGGAGCTTTTTGACGTGAGGCAGGCAAATTTACCCGCAGCCGCGCTACTTTAAAATCCAAATTCCCTGGGTGTGTCAAAGTTAAATTTAAGCTAAATAAAATTTTATCCAGATGCGCGAAATTTAGTAAAAAAAATCGCCCTCAAAGCGCGTAATATTCGCTTTTATAGCACTTTTTAAACGAAAAAGGGTATAATGGCCGCATGAGAAAATATTTTTTGATTTTTTTACCGATTTTGGCGTTTTCTTTTAGCCTGAGCGTAAATTCTGGCGCGGAGGACGGCAGGCCCTACACAGTGATAAACATCAGCGACGAGAAGGAATTCGTCTGCAAAGAGGAGATCCTTGCCTACGACCGCAAGCTTTATTTTTGCGACGTTGCCGGCGGCGCACTGCCGAAGGTCGACGATAAAATTTTGGCCCTGGCTGAAGTTAGATTTCGCGAGGAAAAGGGCGGTATGCGCGTCTACGTCGTGCCGCGCGCGAGTTCTCGCCTGATCTCATCTAGCGAGCCTCTTTACGGCGCGTCCGCCGTGCCGTTTAGTAAAAACGGCGGCGCAGCCAAACGCCACGCTATCGTGATAGATCAAAATTTAAGCGAATTTAAAAAGCAAACAAACGCGGGGATAAATTTCGCCCCGATATTTGAGCAGATGACCGCACCTAGCGTCGGACCGCTCGATCTAAACAAAGCCCCGATAGAAAGTGGCGATAGCAACGACATAAACATGTACCTGGATGTGAAAAAAAGCTACGATGCCAAACGCTACGACGACACGATAGCCACGATCCAGACGGCGCTAAGGCGCTATCCAAACAGCATTTTTGCCAGCGAGTTTTTGCTATACAGACTGCGCGCTTTGGATAAAATTTTAGACTCGCAAAATAGCTTCGAGGGGCTTGGCGCGGCAGACGTCGCAAGCGAGGGGCGCGCGTGGATGAGGCGGTTCGTGTCGGATGAAAACTACCCCGAGGTGCTCTATCTAGTGACTAAAGCCTACCTCAGACAGGAGCTCGTTAGCGACGCGAACTACACGCTAGATATCCTCATGAACGAGCATCCAAACTCAAATTTTACCAAGTTAGCAGTCCTTGAGTTTGCCGATAGGCTCTACGTCACGGGCAGACAGGACGAGGCGGTAAAGATGTATGAGGACGTGCTGTACTCGGCGCAGACGCTAGACGTCGCTAGCCGCGCGGCTCTGAGCCTCGTGCAGGGCAGCATCGACAAGGCCAAATTTGACCGCGCCAAGGACTTTATGCTCAAAATTTTAAACAGAAATCAAGAGTACCTGCTAAACGACGCGTCAAAACTAACGACGCTGGCTGGGGTATTTCACGAGAAAAATATGGACGATATCGCCGCGAGAATTTATGAAATTTTACTCGCTCGTCTAAATAAAAACGACGACGAGTACGAAACCGTGCTAAAAAATCTAGGCATCGCACTAACCGGCACGCCGGACACGCAAAAAGCATACGAATACCTAAAAAGATACCAAAGCGAGTTTGCCGACGGGCAGTACGCCGCCATCGTGCAAAATGCGCTAGATAAGCTATTTTTCGCTAGAAACGACGAAAACAACGCGACTAAGCTGCACGAACACTACGACGCGCTCATCGAAAAATACGGCAAAACGGACGTCGGTGCCAAGGCTCTAAAAGAGCAGGTCGCGCTCTATCTAAAAGAGCGTAAATTTGACTCCGTCTTGCGCTATACCCAGGCCGTGCGCGATCTAAACGATACGGACGCTAGCGCTGTCTTGGATCAGGCGGCGCTAAATTTAGCGAGTGAAGCCATCCGTCAAAACGACTGCGTTACGGCTGTAAATTTGACCGAAAACTACGGCGTAGGCGAGAAAATCGGGGCTAAATTTAAGCTCTTTGACTGCTATATGCGCCTCTCTCGTTTTGCCACCGCGCACGAGCTCGCCTCGCAAAATATCCTTGCGCCAGACATGCTCGACCGCGTGGAGTGGCTCATCAAACTAGCCTCTGTTTTGATAAAGACACAGAAGTATAACGACGCCTTGCGTGTGGCCGACGAGGCGCTGGCTATCGCGTCTAGGCAGGAGTACGCCGACGTCTCGCCTGTGCTTTTTTATAGATTTGAGGCGCTGATGGGGCTAGGCAGGCTCACCGACGCCGCCGCGACGATAACGGCCGTCGAGACGCTACGCAAAAACGACTTTAAGGTCATCGAGCTCTACGACCGCATGGCTGAGGCGACGTACGGCGCGAACGACTTTTTAAACGCGTCAGTTTACACCAAAAAGGCGATCGACCTACAAAAACGCCTGCATATCGCCACCTTTAGCCCAAAAATCGACTTTGAGTACATCGGCTCGCTAAGTAAGCTGGATAGACTCGGCGAGGCTTTGCAGGCCGCGCAGGAGCTCGTAGATACGCGCCTAGATCCCGAAAATAGACTGCGCGCGCTAGCTCAGATCTCGGAAATCTACATCAAACTAAAACGTGAAAGCGAAGCAAGGCCGTATCTGCAGGAGTGCGTCGGCTCAAATTTACAAAGCTCGTGGAAGGCTATCTGCGCCGAGCAGATGAAGCTCGTGGAATAAATTTATCCTGTTACTTTTGAAACCCGCTCAAATTTAGCCTGAAAATTTGGGCTAAATTTGAGGATAATCGTCGTAAATAGGTAGCGCGCTTTTAACCTTGTGCCAGGTCTAGGATTGTACGGACGCTACGCTATATTTTTATCCGCAGATATTTTGCGGCAAACGGGTCAAATTTAAAGTGATTTGACATTAAATTTGACTTTTTGTCTGATTAAATTTGCCAAGCGGCGGCAAAACGTAAAATTTTCAAAACATAGCTACGTTTTTGCTATCAAATTTAACCCCCAAATTTAGGCGCTTTGTCGCGTCAAATTTGATATAATTTCTAAAATAAGCGCTTGTAAAAGGAGCTGGCCGTGAACGCAAAATTTTAATCCGAGATGAAAGAACTGGACGAGAAATTTGCCGCAATCTCTGAGGATGATAAAAGGTAGTATGATAGGCATAGATTTATCAGGCGGGCGACTATGATGTACTTGTCATCGATGTTTGCCGTTTTTTATCTTTTTTCGATCCTAGCGTCGTATATGGAGTCGTTTTTTATAAGCAACGACATAGAATTGCCGCCTGAAGTTTTTAGCTATATTCAGGGCGCTGTGATGATAGTTGCGCCTATTTTTTGGACGATTTATGTTTTAAGGCGAGATCAAACCAAACGATACAGCTATCTTTTCGTGAGGGATCAGTGGGATAGTTTTCTAGCCTTTAGGATAGAAAATTTTGCCAGCATAGTTTTGATTTTATATCTGGTTTTGCTTATTATCGGGTCGTTTTTCGTGAAGGATAGCGGCGGCGAATACGACGTTTATGCGTTTTTATACGGCCTTGTCGTAGCTCCGATTTGCTTGCTTGTTTTTGCGATATGCTACTCTCGCAATAAAAGCTCATATGAGCCCGCACCCGAGAGTGCAGATCTGCGCAGGGAGTCTGGCTTAGCGACTCAAAGCGCAAAATCCGCAGACGAAAGACTTGGCGAGCTAAACGACCTGGACACAGAATTTGACCAAATACCCTGGAAATCTAAAAACCGTTACGACGTGCATAGACTTATCAGGCGCGCTAGTATGGCATTTATCGGATTTGGGCTTATGGTCTCTTATTTTGCATATTTTTTAGGCAATGTTCTATACGGGCTCGTCTCTCTTGCTGCGATACTGATTTTGCCGTATTTTTTCACGAAAATTTACCTAAAAAGCTACCATACGAAAAAGTACAGCAAATTTTTTATAAAAAATCAGCGACTTTGCTTGGCGATTTTTGCGGTTGAAAATTTAGCTAGCATTGCTTTGATCTTGTACCCGATTGTGCTCATGATAGCGGCTCTGATCGCTAGAAATGACGAAAAGACGATGAGCCTGCTTTTGGGCGGCTCAAACGTATTATCGGCTTGTCTGGTTGTCTTTGCGGCATGCTATCTGTTTAACCGAAGTACGTATATCCCAAAAGACGAAGCGTAATTTTTTAAATTTGAGCGGCGTTTGATATGGTTTTTGTGCTCGGCACGGCGGTAAATTAAATGGTATGGACACGGCTTGTTTTTGAGGCTTGGTTAAATTTGCCGTGCAAGATAAATTTGATAAGTTTTGTAAAATTTAGACCGTTTAAATTTGGCTTCAAATTTTACCGTGTCTTTGGTTTTGGGTTTGCGGGCAAGCTTAAATTTGACGAGAGTAGAATCAACAAGCAAATTTATAAGTGCTTTTAAAATTGGATTTTAACCGTGCGAGATCAAATTTGACCGTAAAGTCCGAGCATAAATTTTAAGCAAGAGTAAAATGCGGATTAGCAAGCGGGGCTAAATTTAACGAATCAGCGGCTAAATTTGCATAGCAAATCGCTCAAATTTAGCCGACTTTATTTACGAAATTTAAAAAATCAGTCCCTCGTCGTCTTGTTTTATTAGCGTATCTTGCGCGTCTTGTTTCGGTACCGGCGAGATCTTCGTATAGACCTCGATCAGGCCCTCATACGCAGTGTGAAAGACGCCCTCTGGCTCGATGAAGGTTTTTTGTTTTAGCGGGTACTCCTTCATATAGCTTTCCATAAATTTCTTAAACACCGGAGCCGCCGTGCGTCCACCGCCCTCGACCTTTCGCATCGGCGTGTTGTCGTCGTTGCCGTACCACACGACCACCTCTACTTCAGGCGTAAATCCGCAAAACCACGCGTCGATGTTATTATTTGTCGTGCCGGTCTTGCCCGCAACCTGCACGCCGTTTAGCCTCGCGCTTTGTCCCGTGCCGCGCTCCACGACCGTTTTCATCATATCAGTCATCAGGTATGCCTGCTCGGGCTCGGTGACGAACGTCCGCTCTGGCTCAAAAACCGCTTCTAAATTTTGATAGTTTATGATGCGTTTTATCAGGCTTGGCTCCACGATCTCGCCGCCGTTTGGAAACATCGAGTAAAATTTAGCAAACTCCAATGGCGAGATGCCAAAGCTGCCAAGCGCGATGGATAGGTTTTTGGGGATGTTTTTAAAGCCCATTTCGGTTAGTTTTTTATACGCCGTATCAAGCCCGATCTCGTCGAGTAAATTTATCGTGGCGAGGTTGCGCGACTGACGCAGAGCCTCTCGCAGCGTGATATAGCCCTGGAAACCGCCGCTATAGTTTTTCGGACGCCACTCGTACTGGCTGCCTTCGTTAAATACCCTTGATATATCGGCCGCCTTGCTCATCGGCGAGTAGCCCATATCTAGGGCGATCTGGTAGATAAAAGGCTTGAAGCTAGATCCCGGCTGGCGCATACTCTGCGTGGCACGGTTGTAGCTGCTTTTGGCGTAGTCTACGCCGCCTACTAGCGCGAGGATCTCGCCCGTTTTGGGTAGCGTAACGACGATAGCGCCGTTTAGGATACTGGCGTTTGCGTCCTTGTTACGTTTTAGTATCTCGTTGTAGCCGTATTTTAGCGCCTCGGACGCCATATCTTGTACCTTTAAATCGACGCTGGTTTCGATGACGTAGCCACCGGTTTTGATATCTTCAAAGCGCTTTGAGGCCTCTTTTAGCACCTCGTCCACGATGTACGGGGCTTTGTTTTGCGTGAGCGTATCGTCAAAGACTACGGGCTGCTCGACTAGTGCGGCCTTGTACTCAGCGTCGCTGATCCAGCCTAGTGCGTTCATCCTTGATATAACGTTGTTTGCGCGGCTAAGCGATAGATCTAGGTGGCGGGTCGGGTCGTAAGTGCTGGGTGCTTTTGGTAAGCCCACTAGGATAGCAATCTCTTTTAGCGTGAGCTCGTCAAGCTCTTTTCTAAAGTATCCCTTTGCTGCGGTTTTTATGCCGTGATAGCCGTGTCCTAGATAGACGTGATTTAGATAGCGCTCTAAAATTTGCTCTTTGGTTAGCTCGTTTTCCAGCTTCATCGAGATGATCATCTCTTTTAGCTTACGGGTTAGCTTTTTTTCTCTAGTTAGCACCATGTTTTTAACGAGCTGCTGCGTGAGCGTGCTAGCGCCCTCAACTAGTTTGCCTGCCTTTATGTCCTTAACGATAGCTCGCGTGATGGCCTCGGGGTTTACGCCGCCGTGCTCAAAAAAGCTCGTATCCTCGATAGCTACTAGCGCCTCGATGACGCGCGGCGGGATGTCCTCGTACTTGACGTAGATCCTATTCTCGTCAAAGATATTTGCGATGAGCTCGCCGTTTCTATCGTAAATTTGAGTCGTGAGCTTTGGCTTAAAGTCGATGATATTTGACGCGTCAAAGGTGACTTGCGAATAAAGATAAACAAACGCCGCGCTCAGCGAAACAAAGATAATAAACAAAATCGAAGCTAGAATTCTCATAAAAATGCCTTTAAAATTTTCACGTTTAGTCCCATTGCGGTGCTAGTTTCGCCGTTTTGGCTCAGGATGTATTTTTTGTTGAAATTTTCTATCGTCATGGCTCCTGCCTTGCCCTGCCAAAGATCGCCAGATAGGTAGTTTAGTAGGTCGGCTTCGTCAAATTTAGCAAATTTATACTCTGCAAAGCTTACATTAAAAAGCTCGAATTTCTCGCCCAAAAATATCATCGCAGTTACGATCCTAGCGACATTGCCGCTTTGCATTAGCAGCATTTTTAGCGCTTCCTTTTCGTCCTTTGCTTTGCCTAAAATTTTACCGCCACATACTACGACGCTATCGGCGAAAACGACGTTTTTTGCATTTTCATTTGCTTTTAAAAATTGCTCTTTTTTTGCCGCGACGATCTTTTGGACGTAGACGTGCGGCAGTAAATTTTTATCTACGCCGCTCTCGTCATAGTCGAAAAAAACCTGCTCAAATTTAACGCCGTGATCTCGCAAAACCTTAGCTCTAGTGACCGAGCTCGAAGCCAAAATAATCATCAAAACTCCCTATATGATACGCCAAGATACGCCGCCAGCAGTGCAAACGCCACGTTTAGCGGGATGAAATAATAAATCGTAACTATGAGATTCTCGTGAAGCTCGATGTATTCGCTATTTTGCAGAGATTTTGAGGCTTTGTTTAGGCGGTACGTGACGTAAATAACGTTTAGGAACAAAAACCCCCAGATCGCCCATTTAGTCGTTAAAAGCGTGTTTAGCATCGGATCGGCGTTTTTGATCGCGTTTTGCTCGGCTAGTATCGCGCCCGTTACGCCCATTATGACGATCGAGCCGTAGATAGCGTAGCCGAGGCGCTTTAGCATGGAGATTATTGTTTGGTATTTTTGCGTGTCGCCTTCGATATTTTTCATAAAAAATTTAGCGATGAGAAAAAAATTTGCTTGAAATCCGATAAAAACGACCACGGAGAGGATGTGGATAAAGGGCAGGGCGCTGCTAATCTTTGTAAAAGCTATGTTAAATTCGGGCATTTGTCCCCTTTGATCTAAAATTTTCTCGCGCTAAAGTAAATTTGACGGCGGTAAAATTTGACGCCAAAATGCGCGAATAAAATAAACTCATAAACTTATATTTTCCTTTAAATTTTATATCGACTCGTAAAAGGCAAATTTCCAAATTTGCCTTACGGCATCAAATTTGATCTTGCCACAACCAGCTCAAATTTGCTTTTAAATTTCACGCCGCAAAACCGCGGTCAAATTTAAGCAGCTTTCTTAAATTTGACCGACGCAAGCTTATTTTTCCAGCCTCGTTTTAGCAAACTCAAACGCCTGCCTAACCGCATCCTCGATCGCCAGTATGTTTTTACCGCCTGCGGTGGCGAAATCATCCTTGCCGCCGCCGTTTCCGCCTAAAATTTGAGCCGTAAATTTGACCCATTCGCCCGCTTTCAAAGCTGCATTTTTCACACCGGCGGCCAGAGCGATTTTGCCCTCTTCGTTTACTTGCACGAGTAGGATCGCCGCCTTTTCGTTCTCGTTTTTAAACTCGTCTATCGTCGCCTTTATGTCGCCGCCGTCAATCACCGCGACGCAAAGCTTTGTCTCGTTTACGTTTACCACGGCTAGCGCGTGCGTGTCTTTTGCCTGCTTGGTTTTATCTTTTAGGCTTTTTATCTCGGCTTTTAGTTTTTTTACCGCGTTCATAGGCTCGGCGCTTTTTAGCTCGGTTTTTAGTTCTTCGATCTCGCCGCGCCAGGCTTTTGCGAGATTTAGCGCGGCTTTAGAGCACACGGCCTCGATCCTACGCACGCCCGCACTCACGCCACCTTCTTTAGTAATGAAAAACGCGCCTATCTGGCTTAAATTTGCCACGTGCGTACCGCCGCAAAGCTCCTTGCTAACCTCGCCAAAGCTTAGCACGCGCACTTTATCGGCGTATTTTTCACCAAATAGCGCGATCGCGCCGCTATTTTTAGCGTCCTCGATGTCCATTATCTCCGTTTTTGCCGCGATGCTCTCGGCGATTGCGCCGTTTACGAAATTTTCGATTTTAGCTAGCTCTTCCGCCGTTACGGCCTTTGGATGCGAGAAGTCAAATCTAAGTCTGTTTGCCTCGACGCTAGATCCGGCCTGCGCGATATGCGCTCCCAGCACGCTTCTAAGCGCGGCATGGAGCAGGTGCGTGGCGCTGTGGTGGCGCGCGATCTCGGCTCTTTGCTCGCTTACTTTTAATTTCACGGCATCGCCGATTTTAAGCTCTTTTTTGACTGCGACGTTTGATAAATTTAGTCCGAAAAACTTCTGCGTATCTAGCACGTCGGCAGCACCCGAGATCTCACCGCTATCGCCTGCCTGGCCGCCGCTTTGCGCGTAAAAAGGCGTCACGTCAAACATCGCCCAGCCTTGCTCGCCGGATTTTAAAATTTGAGTTTGCTTAAAGTCCTCGTCAAGCAGCGCTAAAACCTTGCTCGTGCACTCAAGCTCCTCGTAGCCGCTGAATTTATTTTCGCCGAATTTCTCCAAAAGAGCCTTAAAATCGCCCTTTGCGCTCTTGTCGCCGCTGCCTTTCCAAGCAGCTTTAGCGCGCGCTTTTTGCTCGCTCATTAGCTCGTCAAATTTTGCTTCGTCGACTTTGAGTCCTTTTTCGCGTAGCATATCGGCGGTAAGATCCAGCGGAAATCCAAATGTATCGTAAAGCTTAAACGCAGCCTCGCCGCTAAAAATATCTTTCGTGCGCGCTAGCTCGCTCTCAAAAAGCTCGAGCCCGCTCGCGATCGTAGCTAAAAATCTCTCTTCTTCTAGTCTGATTTGCTCTTTTACCGCCGCTTTTTTCTCGTTTAGGTAGGCGTAGTGGCCACCCATCAGATCGCAGACTTTATCGACGAGGCGGTACATAAAGGGCTCTTTTATACTTAGCAGATATCCGTGCCTGATCGCTCGGCGAAGGATACGGCGAAGCACGTAGCCGCGGCCCTCTTTGTCAAATGTAGTGCCTTGAGCTAACAGGAAAGTCACCGATCGGATGTGGTCGCTGATAACGCGGTAGCTAGCGCCGCTCTCGTAAGCGTAAGGCTTGCCGCAAAGCTTTGCAACTTCTTCGATAAGAGGCATAAAAAGCGAGCTGTCATAGTTGCTAAATTTGCCTTCCATTATCGCCGTGACTCGCTCAAGCCCCATTCCTGTGTCGATGCTAGGTTTTGGTAGTGGAGTTAGCTTGCCGTCGCTGCTGCGCTCGTACTGCATGAAAACTAGGTTCCAAATTTCAAGAAATCTATCGCCGTCGCCGCCCATGTAGTCCTCAGGCGTGTTAAAGTGCTCTCCGCCTTGGTCGTAAAAGATCTCCGAGCACGGTCCGCACGGTCCCGTATCGCCCATCTGCCAGAAGTTATCGTGATCGCCGAATCTATAAATGCGATCCTTTGCGATGTGCTGCTCCCATAACGCAAACGCCTCGTCGTCGCTCTCGTGAACCGTGACGTAGAGGCGGTCTTTGGGTAGTTTTAGCACCTGCGTGACGAACTCCCACGCATACGCGATCGCGTCACGTTTAAAGTATTCGCCGAAGCTAAAGTTGCCCAGCATCTCAAAAAACGTGTGGTGGCGTGCGGTGTAGCCTACGTTGTCTAGGTCGTTGTGCTTGCCGCCTGCGCGGATGCAGGTCTGACAGCTCGTGCGGATCGGTGGGGTAGGGCGTGGCACTTCGCCGGTAAAAATGCTCTTAAACGGTACCATGCCAGCGTTTGTAAAAAGCAGCGTAGCATCGTTTGGCACCAGCGGTGCAGACGGGATGATCTCATGACCTTTGCTTGCAAAAAAATTTAAATAAGCTTCTCTAATATCCATCGTTTTATTCCTGATTAAAGTTTTAAAATAGGGCTGATTTTAGCATAAATTTGATAAAACTTGTTTGAGGCCCGCTATAAAAAGGCGTCGGTAAAATTTAAAAATCGCTCGCATTATCCGTTTAATTACTATTTTTGACTATAATTGCCTAAAAAACATTAAATTTTGGAAAAAAGATTATGAAGAAAAGAGTTGCGATAATAGGATTTGGAAACGACGCCAAACACTACTATAACGAGCTTCGTCGCTCCGAACGCTTCGAGCTGGCGGCGATTTTTGACGGCGTGCAAAATAGCGAAATTTGCGGACGGATTCCTTTTTACGATAATATAAACGATCTTTTGGACTCCGTACGGATCGACGCTCTTATCGTTACCGACACGCACAAATATCTAAATTTGATACCAAAATGCCTAAATTTTATAAAATTTATTATGCTTGATCCTTGGCTTTGCAAATCAGGCGAGATAAGGGAGCTAAAATACTGCTTTAAATCCCAAAATATAGGCGCTTACGTGGCTTTTATAGATAGATTTAATCCCGTTATCGCCTCTATAAAAAAAGAACTCGCCAAAGAAAAAGATATTTTTTCGATAAATATCGCTCGAGGGTTTAGTAGGGGCGTAAATTTGCAGCTTGAAATTTTACAAAACATCGATGTCGCAAGATTTATAACCGGTAGTGAGATAATCTTTAGCAATAAAGTTTCAATCCAAAACGACGACAAAAGAAGCGAAACGGACTCGCTTTTTCAGCTTAAATTTAAAAACCAGACGCTAGCTAGTATCCACAACTCAAAGCGCTTTAAAGCAGAACGGTTTACGATCGAATTTGCCGCGAACGGAGGCGTGTATTTTGGTGATATGCTGGGCCTTAAGCTAAACAAATACACGCTCGACGGGCAGCAAAATTTGAAAGTTTACGGCGACGTTTCGCCGATTAAAGCGTTGCTTAACGAGTTTTATCAGGCATGTTACGGCGCAAAAAGCGATCTAAGTACGCTCGAAGATGCTCTAAAGGCTCAGGAGATTTGTGAATGAGGCTAATTTTACTGCTAAATATGGGCGGACCAAACGACCTTAGCGAGGTTGAAGTTTTTTTAAAAAATATGTTTAACGATCCGTATATCTTGGGGATAAAAAGCCCGCTTTTGCGCAAATTCGTAGCGTTTATGATAACCAAATCTCGCCTAAAAGCCGCGCAAAATAACTACCGCCAAATCGGTGGCAAATCGCCTATCTGCGAGCTTACTGCAAGACTTTGCGGTAAAATTTCGCATTTTTTAGACGATGATACGGCGGTAGCTTTTGCGATGAACTACACGCCGCCTTTTGCGAAGGATGTTTTAGCTGAGTTTACGGAGGCTTCGGAGATCGTCGTTTTTCCTCTCTATCCGCACCATTCGTTTACGACCGTAACGTCTAGTATAAGCGACTTTGAAAAGGCGCGAGCCGAGCTAAATTTAAAGGCGAAAGTAAAAATCATCGAGCCGTTTTTTGAGGATGAGAGATATAACGAGGTTGTCGCGGATGATATCGAAAAAGCTGCGAGTAATCTAAACTCATGCGAGATAACGCTGATATTTTCGGCTCACTCTTTGCCGCAAAAGATGATCGATGCGGGCGACGTTTATGAGGAGCATGTCAAGCGTCACGTTCAAATTTTAACCGAAATTTTGGAGAAGCGAGGGGTTAAATTTAAGCAAACGATGCTGGCATATCAATCAAGACTCGGTCCCGTAAAATGGCTCGAACCATCGCTAAATCAGGTCTTAGCCGAGCTAAAAGATAAAAAAGCGCTCATCTATCCGATCTCGTTTTGTATCGACAACTCCGAGACCGTTTTTGAGCTATCAAAGGAATTTCGCCATATCGCCAGTGAGTTAAATTTTGATTTTTACGACGTTGTAGCCTGCCCAAACGACGATGATAAATTTGCTAAATTTATAGCAGACAAAGCTAAGGAATAAAATTTGCTTGCGATAGCATATCTTTTATAAAGGATGCGAAATGACGATCGAAGAGCAAAAATTTATCCAAAAGATTTTGGCCGAGCTTGCGCAAAAAGCCATAGAAAAGACTGCAAAGGCGGTAAAAGGCGCCGACTTTGAAAAAGAGCTCAAAAAAGCCGTTGAGCCGATAAAAACCGCCAAAGAGCCTGATGTGGAAGGTTTTAAAAAGACTCTTACGGAGCTTGGCGCGGCAGGATTTTTATCGCAGATGAACGAACAAAAAATCCAGGAAAAGCTAAGCATCAAAAAAGAGGAGCTGATGGAGGCTCTAGGGCTAAATACCGATATGAAGAAAAGCTTAAGAGATGAGCTTGAAACCGTACTGGACGATCTTTTGACCAAATACGAAAAGGAGCTACGAGCCAGCTTGCAAAGCAACTCCTTGCTAGAAAAACAGCAATCTTTGCAAAATAAAAATCCGTCGATGTTAAGTACGGTTTTGGGCATCGTGTAAAATTAACGAAGTTTTAAGTCGCGGCGAGTTGGCGTAAAATTTGAATTTGACGGGAATCAAAGCCTTAAAAGCTCGCCGAGACTAAATTTGCATGTTTTGAGTGTGGTTGCCTATAGAGTTTTTGGTTGATGAAAAAATTTCACATAAAATGGCTATTTTCTCTTACAATCATCAAAATTAAAAATAGCTTTTCAAACTTATATTTAAAACTACCTATCGGTGTTACACAAATTTGCATATCATTAAAATTTAAGCAATGCGTCGCAAAGTCGGTAATAAATGATTGAAATTTGATTAGTAGTTTTTGTATATTTGAAAAAGTAAAAAGGCGAGAGTTTATCTCGCCCAAATTTGATTAATAAAGCCCGAATTTGCCGTCAGAGCGCTTGTAGATCACGCGCATTTTGGCGTCCATATCGTTAAATACGTAAAACTGTGCATCGCTATCTTTTAGCTTTTGCATAGCTTCCTCGATCTCTAGGGGTTTATACAGCTCAAGCTCCATAGGGATTATCTCATCTACTTCGCCGTCAGTCGTCTGCTCGTCTGCAATCGAGGCTCTAACGGCTTTGCCGTCGTCTTTGTTTTTGACGGTGGTGTTTTTGTCGTGCTCGCGGCGAAGTACTTTTGATGCGCGCTCAAGCGCAAGATCGACTGCAGCGTATAGATCTTTATCTTTGTGGCGGATTACGATCGTATCTTTTTTTGCCAAATTTAGCGCAAATTCTACGCTAAAGCCTTTTTTGCCGTTTTTTTCGTCCGCAGAAACTACACAACGACCCGAAATAATATCTAGTCCGTATTTGTTAAGCGCATCAAATGCGTTTTCTATATGTTGTTTGATTGAGTCTGTTAGGTCAAATTGTTTACCTACGATGCTTAGATTCATCATCTCTCCTTTACGTTAAAGTGCTAGCATTATAGCATATAAAGTATTATTTTAGAGTTTTTGAATCGTTCGTCTAGTATATCTTACCGGAAAGACGTTTGGTTTTGTTGAGGTTACCGTAACGTCCAGTATTATCGTTCCTATAGATGCAGATGTACCGACTGGAATTACTGCTGTGCCTCTATCGGCAGTGCCGTCGCAAAGCCCGATAGCTCCGAATACTTTGTTGATGGTTACGGTTACGGCAAATAAAGACGTTGCTACGTTGTTGGTTGGAAAAGTCGTTTGCATTATATTGGTATTTGTGTCTAACAATGTGCAGTTTGCTGCTTGTGTAAAATTTGTGTTTAGGAGATTAAAAATGGCTATCTCGGTAGCCCCCTGAGCTAAAAGCTCGGCCTGTTCTCGCAAGAATACGTCTGATGTTTGTTTTGCGGTAGTTGCCGAAGTGTTTATCGAAAACATAGCCAATGTAGCCACTAAAACTACAAATATGATTGCTGTTATTAAACTAAAACCTTTTCTCATTAGTAGATTGCCTTTGTTTTGCATACCGTAGTTTCTGCTTCGGCTTGGCTAAGAGACCTACCGGCATCTCTTATGCATAATTTTAACGCCATAACTCCGTTTGCTTCCGTAAAGTTAAATCTCGTTACATTTGTAGCCAGCAGATCTGAGTTTCCGTTATTGTACTCTTGTCCTGCCCATGGGCGAAAATTATAATGAAGAAATAAGCTAAAATCTCCATTGGCGCTAGCTTGACCAGGGACTACTGCATAAGCCGTGTGAAGTAAATAGTATTGTTCCGAGATTAGAGCATCTCTGTAGTTTGCTATACTTAGTATGTTATTTTGACCATTGGCTACTATGGTGCCTATGGAATTTGCATTCGTTCTGTTATAGCCAAAAGAAGTAGCGGAGTTAAGACTCATGTTTTTAAACACTATGCCTATATTGCCGTTGGCTATGCTGGCTGCATTGCTGGTGAGATCTCTTATATTTTGATCGGCTGAGAAGTTAGGTGCAGCCGCGGATACGGCCAATCTGCTTCCGGGAGTCGATACTGTTCCGCTCCTTACGTTTCCGGCTATGGCTGCTATTGCGGTATTTGGGCTGCCTAGGTCTGCAAAACCACTCCATCCTCCGTCCTGAAAGCTCTCGTAGCTATACGTCACCCACTCTAGGATAGAAAAGGTGTTGTTTAGTCCCGCCGCGCTCGTAGATACGAAAGCTCCGTTTCCGTTGGCGGCTGGCTGTTTTCCTATTGTTGAGCCTCTTACTCGTATGGCAAGTCTTTTTGAAATTTGCTCTAGAACTAATTCTGTTTGAGTTTCTAGGGTATTGATGGCTCTGCTTTGGAGGTAGCTTCTATATATATTAAGAGTCATTTGGATGCCCATATGCGATAATAGTCCTATTATAACTATAACAACCATTAGTTCAAGTAGCGTAAAGGCTTTTTTCATTTTATCTACCAGACCTTGGTTAAAATCGCGGGCGCATCGCCGATATTGGCCGAATATGCTCGCAGGATTATCTGATGGCCGTTTCCTTGGCCTCTGGTATTTTGGGTTGTTGCCGTTACGGCAATCTCCCGTACGTCATTGTCTGCTACGCCGGACATATTTCGCGAGAGATTTACGTTGCTTACCAAATTTGCCGTTATTATGCTATCTCTATCGTATCCTGCGGTGCTAGTTATCTGGGTACGTCTTCCGTTAAATGAGTTCAAAACGCCTGTTCTGTTTTCCCAAGGTCTACACACTACGCCCACTCTTGCTATATTGGAAAAAATTCTTCTTCCCTCTTGAGGTATACCGTTTGTGGTGTAAAAATTATTTAAACCCCCAAATATAGGAGTCGAGAGTCTTTCGAAATCGTCCTGTCCGGTGCAACTCCAAGCCGCGGTAGAGATGATGGCTAGTCTTGTTTTAGCATCCATTACTGTTTCTTGTATTACGGCCAAGCTGTTATTTTCTGATACTCTAGAAAATACATTTGGCACTACAGCCATCGTCAATCCCATAATAACGATGGCTAGTATAAGTTCTATCAAAGAAAAGCCTTTTTTTGCTCTTACCATTCTATTCTCTTGCTCGGTTTATTTATGATATTATTTAGCCTACCGTTGCCTTGCGTACCTACGACGTTACCTACGCCCACGTCTGCTCCTTTGTTATTAAGGGACTGTCCTCCCCAGTTTACGTTATTTGACGTAAAGTTAACGGTAAAGCGATTTACGGCAGCCAAAGCATTTATCGGGTCAAATATAAGCCAACTTGATGCAGGCATGGTGATGACGTCCGTACCTACTACGGTGCTTGACAGTCTCATGTTGCCTATACCGTTTGCCGGAACTGGGGTGGCCGGGGCTATCGTAGTCGTAGTAGCGCCTGCTAGTGCTCCGCTCGTTCCTTGAGCTAAATTTGTATGAGCCGTATTTACAAACCAATTACTCGCTTGCGGTAGCTGAGTGCCTGCGGCTAGAGTGTATATAGTGCTATTGCAATCGCTACAATACACGCCGTAGTATAGTTTCTCATTAAAACCAGCTTGCGGTCCGGTGTATGTCGGCGCATATACCCTGCCGTAGTAAAACTGCGTCGTACTGACGACGGTAGGTTTTGCGTATGCGGCGCCGGCTACGGAGTCTGTATCCGATATATTGCCTATCGTTAAGTCTTGGTTACTTAAAGTAAATGGATTTTTAGGTATATTTACGCTTCTTGCAAAATTTAGCCTTACAGTTACAGGTGCCGTTCCGCCGCTAAAAGCGTTGGCGTTTACGCTATATGCTCCGTTGTTTGCTACGGCGTTTACTTTTCTTACGAAACTAGGCGGATTGTTATCAAAAAATATAATTGCATTTCGAATATCTGCAAGCGTCGCCGCACCGCCGTTGTTTGTTCTAAAGTCGCCTAAAATTTGACCGATTCCTAATGTAAAATTATTGTTTCTAGAATAGCAACCGGTATGGTATAGCGTAGCAGCCGTCCTGGCAGCATCGCCTAATCTAGCCGTTAGATTAAACGTTACGTTTGCTCCCATAGGCGCAACGTTTGACATATATGTCATATTTCCGCCGGCAAAATTAGTTACGGTTAAATTTTGCGCCGCTATATCATTTGGTACAAATAGCAAATTTTGCTCGCCTCTAGTTTGAGTATCGCAACCTATCTTGCCGTTCGCGTCTTCTGTCGTGGTATCGCTATCTGTTATGCAGTCGCTAGGATTGCCGCCGGTGCCTCTATCTACGTTTGTCCACTTCGTATCTTTGGCGTGTATGGCGACGTGTCCTATATTTGGATATACGAAGTTGCTAGTAGTACCGCCGCCTTGCGATATTCTTATTTCACCTACTCCATTAGTGGTATCGGCTTCTAGGCTTATGCCGTTTAAAAATGTAAAGCCGTCGGTGCAAGTTGCCGGAACTAGAGTCGATCTTCTAAGCGTAATAGGTTTTATATTTGTCGAGTAGTTGGCTGCTGTATTATTTTCATTATCTATGGCTTGTACCCATATATTGTTATACGCTCGTCCTCCGACCATGCTTCCAAAATTTGTCGTATTGGTTGTTTTGTTATAAATTCGCAGCTCCTTCGGCCTTATCGAAAACGAATCCGAACTACAAACTTTGTGGTCTACATTTTTCGCGTCTTTATATGAAAGTCTAAATATCAAATTTGGATAGGCTTTTTTGATTAAGATATTTTCTAGATCTATTATGCTTTTGTTGGCCAGATCTGTTTTTGGTACTCGAATCGCTTGGTCGCCTTCGATTACGTTTGGTGCGATGTTGCAAGGTTTATTTGCTTCTATTACGTCTACGTAAACGTCATTGGCAAAGTTAAAATCGTCAAGCGTTTTAACCTCGTTGCCGTTTTCTTCGCTTATGAATAAATTTACTAATTTAGCATCAAATTTTCTTGCGGCAAGTTGAGTGAATAAATTTTCCGAATCACCCAATGCGCCGAATTTTTTATTTACAACTTTTGATGCTATACTTCCTACTCTTAGTTGATATTTTGTTTCGGTGCACTCTTCTATGGCGCCCTTATACACTAGCTTTATGCTAGGATTTTCAAAATTTGCGGTATATGAATTTCTGGCAAAAGCCTCTCCGAGTACCGTATCAAATTGTATAAAGGCTTGGTTATTGCTTCCTATCGTACCGCCGTTACCTCCACTGGCGCCTTGACCGACTAGGAATTTTAGCTTACCTGATGCATAAGTTTGCAAATTTGTATTATCTGGGTTTTTATCTCCGGCTCCTACCGCAAATGTCGATCCTCTTACGACGTCGGGTTTTATAAACGTAGTATTGTTTATATATGTCGAATTTTTTGGATCTAGCGCAGTGTTTATGGATAATTTTTGTGCCTCTTCGTTTCCGTTGTTTACTATTTGAAGCCTAACTCTTAGCGTATCTCCTTTTTTTGCGGTAGTTTTCTTGCTGGCATTGGTGCTAACGGGCTCAAAGTCTTGTTCGCTGGTTTTATTTTTGTCTCTAACATATAGCTTTTCTATATAGCATACTTTCGGTACATATAGATCGGTGGAAAATGCCAGCATACCCACGGTAGCCTCGTCACCTTGTAGGCTGCCGCCAGGTCTTTTGATTATTTTTGCAGTTAGCCGTATGTCGGCAGACGTTTGTTTATTGGTAAGTTTTCCGGTAATATCGTACGTATCTAAATCCATGCTGGCGTTATATTTTTTGCTCGGGTTTAAATGCTTATTAAATTTAGATATAGTGGAGTTAAACTGGTCGCCCTTTTGATTTAGAGTATTGTCATATATTGAGCTATACGTCGAGTAGCTATCTTTTCTAATCTCTATATCCTCAGCTGAGATCTCGCTCGCTGCGCCGAATGAAAGAGTAGTAAGAGAGGAAACTACCGGACCGTTTACTGGAGTATAAAATCCGCTAACCGTTATGTCTGCGCTTCTGCTAGCTCCCTTGTTTAAATCTAGCGGCGTTAGTAGCTTAATGCCGTCAAATATATTGACGCCTTTGGGTTTTATTTTTTTACCGTCTTTGCTGCCAAAGTCATATACGATAACTAGTGCCCATCCTCCGTATCTAGGGGATTGTAGATTATTAAACCATTTGCCGTCGGTGTATGAATATAGGCCTGGAGGTGTTCCATCATGAGTTTTTATATTTCCTGCGCTAAAAGTTCTGCTCGCTACGGTATTTCCTAGGGACTCTTTTACTAGCTCGGTAACGTCGGCGCTTGTTTGATATTGAAATCTCATGCCCCTACTTGAGAGCGACCCAAACCAAAATGTATCTTTTTCGTGTGCGGTAATATTATAGTATCCTTTTGGTGTCCCGAATCTTATCTTATTAAAGTCTTGTATTACATTAAAATATTTTGTTCTAGCTACTTGCTCATTTCCCTCGTTCCAAGCCATAGAAAAACTTCCAGCCCAGTAAAGCCTAGCGTACACAACTCTTTTTCCTATTATATCATTTGCGATACTCGCTCCATCGGTATTTTTCCTATCAGAAAAGTCAAAAGTCGCTTTTGATGAGTTTAAGTTATAGCTTGTATCCTCTTTTTCAAATACAACGTTTGTAATGGACGTTTGTATCGTACTGGAACTTAAAATAGGCCTGTAATTATAGCCGTATCCTTGGGAGCTATTGCCCACAGTTCTTAAGACAGAGGCCCCGATGGTCTCTATATCACCGTATATTATCTTTCTTTCTTCTAGTCTTTTAATGCCATACTGGTCTATTACTTCTTCATTTATGACTCTTTTTTGAAGGTTGGCGGTTTCTTTATTGTCTAAATATCTGCCAGATGATGCGGAAGCTAAATTATGTTCCAGATAATTTTTATCTTTTACTGCAAAGGCGCTACTTGCGCTTAGTAAAAAAATCGCAACTAGAAAAAAATTAGAATTTTTCACTTGGTATTCCTTAAAATTTTTATTTCTCAATAAAATCCGAAATTTTTTCAGCCTGTTTATACATCGGATATGCCCATGCATCAAGGACTATTTGCGAGAGCGTCATATTTGTCATGTTGCAAACGATAGGAGCGATAAAATTTACCGTTGAGGTCTCGATCGGAGTGCTCACGACCATGATGTTGTAAATCCTTAGCTCGCTTTGATCGTTTATATCCATCAGCTCCTGATAATACGTCGGTATCTCAAATTCGTAATTTCTCAAAGCATACGGATTTATCGCGGTGAAAGACGTATCGTCGTCCTTGCTTTGAAGCTTTATGAAAAATTGATCCAGTTCTTTTAATTCATAACTTTTAATATGCTCAAAGCCTAAAATCGGACTTTTGACTTGAAAAATCATATATATCTCCTTAAATAAATATTTACTTTTTACGCGAATTGTATCCAAAATTTCCTATTTTTAAGCATAAAATGAAATCAAATTTACCGAAAAGCAATAAAAACAATGGTAAAATAGTCCGTTTTAAAAATTTAAAATTTAAGGGAACGTATGAAAAATTTGATCAAATTTTTATCTGCGGTGTTTTTTGTTGGTTTAATCGGCGGTTGTGCCGACAAATACACCGAGCTTTATAATCTAACGCCCGATCAGTGGTACTCTGAGATCATCGGCGATATCAAAAACCGTGACCTAGAAAGCGCCGACAAACACTACACGGCGATGTCTAGCGAGCACGTAGCTAGCCCGCTTTTGGAGCAAATGCTACTAATCCTAGCCCAAGCTCACGCTAACGACGAAGAGTATTTGATGGCAAATTTTTACCTAGACGAATACCTTAAAAGATACGGTGACAGCGGCCCTAGAAGCGAATTTGCGCAGTATCTGAAGATAAAAGCTAATTTTGACTCGTTCTCGCAACCCAATCGCAACCAAAAGCTAATGCAAGACAGCATCGCCGAGATAGAAAAATTTCTCTACATATACCCAAACACGCAGTATCGCCCGCTGATCGAAACTATGTTGGTTAAATTTAAGCTCGCAATCTACAACCTAGACGTGCAGATAGCCGATCTATACGAGCGCACGGGCAGGGATGAGTCGGCGCAAATTTATAAAGAAAAGGTTCAGGCTTCGCCGCTAAACGACGCAAATATCGTGCCTCCGCAGCTTCCTTGGTATAGAAAAATGTTTGAATAGGAGCTAAATTTGCAAATTTACGAATCAAAAATGTTTCCCGCTCAGCTGCCTGTTATCGTCGAGGATGAGCTGTTTTTATATCCATTTATGATCACGCCGCTTTTTTTGAGCGACGAGGAAAATATCGAAGCGCTAAATTTGGCTCTCGAGTCGCAGAGTCCCATCCTAGTCGTACCGACGAAAGCGCAAAACGAAGGTGCGCGAGAATTTGACTCAATCTACGACGCCGGCGTCATAGGCACTGTGATGAGGCGAGTGCCGCTACCAGACGGTAGAGTAAAAATTTTATTTCAAGGAACTAGCAAAGGCCGCATAGTCTCAAAAGTCTCCTCAAAGCCGCTACAAGCGGTCGTGGACGTACTGCATGAAAAAAGACCCGAAAATACCAAAAGCGACGCGCTACTAACCGTACTTCGCGAAAAGGTGCGAGATCTGGCCGCGCTTAGCCATTTTTTTCCGCCGGATCTTTTAAAAACGATAGAGGAGAGCGCCGAGCCTAGCCGAGTTTGCGATCTGATTTTAAGCTCGCTAAGGCTAAAGAAAAAAACGGCGTACGAGTTTTTTATCGAGGAAAATTTGGAGCAAAAGCTACTAAAACTCATCGACTATGTCATCGAGGAAATCGAGGCGAACAAACTCCAGCGCGAGATAAAAAACAAAGTCCACTCAAGGATAGATAAAGTAAATAAGGAGTATTTCCTAAAAGAGCAGCTAAAGCAGATCCAACAAGAGCTCGGCTCCGACACGAGCCGCGAGGAGGAGATCGAGGGGTACCGCAAAAAGCTGGAAGCTAAGAAAAAATTTATGGGCGAGGATGCGTATAAGGAGATAAAAAAGCAAATCGACAAACTATCGCGCATGCATCCAGACTCCGCCGACGCCAACACGACGCAAAGCTACCTCGACTGGGTCGTGGAAGTGCCATTTGAAAACCTGGCCAATAAAAAGCTAAGCGTACAAGAGGTCGCAAAGCAGCTAAATGCCGATCACTACGGGCTCGAGAGGCCAAAAGATAGGATAGAGGAGTATTTTGCTCTGCGCGAGCTTTTGCAGCTACGAGGCGTCGCTGGCAAGGTAAATAACGGCGCGATCTTATGCTTTGCAGGGCCTCCGGGCGTCGGCAAAACGAGTCTGGCAAACTCTATCGCAAAGGCGCTAAAACGCGAGCTGGTGCGCGTGGCACTGGGTGGTCTTGAGGACGTAAACGAGCTGCGCGGACACCGCCGTACCTATATCGGCGCGATGCCGGGTCGTATCGTGCAGGGTCTAATCGAAGCCAAGCAGATGAATCCGGTCGTCGTGCTAGACGAGATTGACAAGGTCGGTAGGAGCTTTCGCGGTGATCCGACGGCTGTGCTGCTAGAGATTTTAGATCCTGAGCAAAATAACAAATTTAGAGATTATTATTTAAATTTTAATATTGACCTTAGCAAGGTCGTTTTCGTCGCGACGGCAAACGACGTGAGCACCATACCGCCCGCACTTCGCGACAGGATGGAGTTTATCGAGCTGAGCTCGTATACGCCGCAGGAAAAATTTGAGATCGCGAAAAAATATCTAATCCCCCAAGAGCTCAAAAAACATGGACTAAAGCCGAGCGAAGTGACTCTAGGTAAAGACGTGTTGAGCCTCATCATCTCGGACTACACGCGAGAAAGCGGAGTGCGAAATCTGCGCCGCCGCCTAGCAGATATCTTTAGAAAGGCAGCAAAAAGGCTACTTGAGGGCGAGGCGCAAAAGATAACCGTGACGACTAAAAATTTGAACGAGTTTTTAGAAAAAAAGGTCTTTGAGATCGAGCATGCGGACAAAAAGCCGCAGATCGGTCAGGTAAACGGACTGGCGTGGACGAGCGTGGGCGGCGACGTGCTAAAGATCGAAGCCATCCGCATACAGGGCAAGGGCGGTCTGCAGATCACGGGTTCTTTGGGCGACGTGATGAAGGAGAGCGCGTATATCGCATTTAGCCTCGTTAAAGTGCTAATCGATGCTAAAAAGATAAAAGTGCCTGCCAAAATCATTCCGAGCCTGCCTGACGACGTCAAAGACGGCGTAAAAAAAGAGCCGAGCCCTAGCGAAGTGTATCGTCGTTATGACTTGCACATTCACGTGCCAGAGGGCGCTACACCAAAAGACGGACCGAGTGCTGGTATTACGATGGTGACGGCGATCGCCTCGATCCTAACGGATACCAAAGTGCGAAGCGACGTGGCGATGACGGGTGAGATCACGCTAAGCGGCCGCGTGCTGCCTATCGGCGGACTAAAAGAAAAGCTTATCGCCGCGCATAAGGCTGGTATCAAAACCGCTCTGATACCGCGCAAAAACTATGAACGAGACCTTGGTGATATCCCGCAAGACGTCAAAAAAGACATGCAAATCGTCCCTGTGGACGTCATCGAAGACGTGCTAAAAAATGCGTTCGTTGCAAAATAACTACAAAATTTGTGATTAAATTTAGCCTCGGTATCGGGGCTAAATTTCTACTTTAGTATCTTTAAATTTATTTGATTAAACTTTATATTTTGAAATTATTTTTTATGTAATGCGTATGCAAATCGGCTGGATGCTAGGGTGGTATAATTTTTTGATTGCCCATAAAATTTGAGTACTGATTTATTGATATAAATTAGCTTGGATCTCGATATTTAAAATTTGTGAACAACATTGTTGGTGTAAATTTATAAAATATAGTGCCATCAATCGATCTAAAATTTAGCATATGATGTTTTTTGTGTGCGGGTTTTTATGATGTTAATTTATAAAATTTAATCTCGTCAGTGGCAATACTGTTATGTTTATTTTAAGTAAGAAGTTTGTCTTATAATTAAGTCTGAGAAAAGCGAAGTAGTGTAAAATTTGAAAAGAAAAGATAAGCCCTAAAAAAGGGCTTAAAAATTATAGTCCCTCAAAAGGATTGGTTACTACGTCGTCGCGATCGACTACGTAAGGTATCAAAGCTGCTTGGCGAGCGCGCTTGATAGCCTTTTCGACCATCTCTTGGTATTTTTTAGACGTTCCTGTTAGGCGCCTTGGCATGATTTTAAATCTCTCTGACAAGCAGTACTTCAAAAGTGAAGTGTCCTTGTAGTCGATAAAATCTATCTTTGCCTCTGTAAATTTGCAGTATTTGCGTGAATATTTTCTTTTTTCAGCCATCGTTTTTTCCTTAATTAAAATGGTATCGTTTCGTCGCCGTCATCGTATTTGTCGGCATCTATATCTATTTCTCGGACGTTATCGCCGTAGTATTCGTCTTTTGGCTGTTGCTTTTGTTGCTGCGGTTTATTAAAATTTTGCCTTTGCGCGCCGCCTTGAGCGTAGCTATTTTGCTGATTTTGTCCGCCTTGATAGCCGCCGCCGTAGCTGTTATTTTGGTAACCGCCTTGCTGATAGCCTTGATTACTATTTTGATTATATCCGCCTTGCTGTTGTCCTCCGCCTAGCATCTCCATATTTTCCACGCTGATCGTGTGTTTGCTTCTATTTTGTCCGTTGTTGTCTGTCCATTGGTCGAATTTTAAGCGGCCCTCGACTAGAAGCTTTGAGCCTTTGGAAAGATATTGGTTTGCTATTTCCGCTTGTTTTCCGAAAAATGTTATGTCTATAAAGCACGTTTCTTCGCGTTTTTCACCGTTTACATTAAATTTTCTCGTTACGGCGATGGCGCTGTTGCCTATGGCTGCGCCCGCAGTCGTATATCTAAGCTCGATATCTCGTGTTAAATTTCCTACCAAAACGACTCTATTAAACATTTTTCGTCCTTATTCTTGCGCTGTCGGAGCTTCTTCTGCTTTGACTTTGGGTTCTTTTTTGTTTAGTTTGATGCCCTTGCTCATCTTTTCCCAAGCGGCGATCTCTTTTTTATTTTCAAATTTAACCGTTAAGAATTTGATGATCTCTTCGGTGATCCTGATGATACGCTCGACTTCGGCGATAGCTTGAGTCGGAGCCTCGAAATACACGACGAAATAGGTTCCGCGCTCGTATTTTTTTACGGTATAGGCTAGTTTTCTAGTGCCCATAGTCTGCACGGACGCGATATTTGCGCCGTTTTTGGTTAGGATTTCTTTAACGAAATCAACTTTTGCGCTTACTTCTTCTTCCGTCAAAGTAGGCTTCAAAATGAATAAAAGCTCGTAGTGCTTCATTGATTCTCCTTGTGGGTATTAAGCTCGCTTGCGCAGTTGCAAACGGGCAAGGAAGTCTTTCGACAAGAGCTGATTCTATCTTTTTTTTACTTAATATTTGCTGTTTTTGCCGATAAGATTTTGCAGGCCCAGCACGCAGGAGAGTAGAAAAGTTTTTTTATCGAGCGAGGAGTTTGTTTTTAGTTCAAATTCTGCCAAATTTAATGCGATAAAAATTTCCCTATACGCTTTTAAATTTACAGCCAGGCACTGCCTTTTTAGTTCATTTGCGACGTTTGGTGGCGGTGCATAGCCGAGTGTTTCTTTGATGTCAAATTTGCCCGTTATTTTGATACCTGCATGCAGTTTAAAAAGTCTAAAAAACGCGCGGTAAAGTGAGTTAATAAACAAAATTTCATTAAAATTTCCATCATCTGCGCAGGAGAAAAAATCGGCCCTGATATCTTTTAGCGCGATAAATTTATCGAAAAAATCGTCAAAACTCACGCTTGAGAGCGAAAAAACCAAGCTTCTCACGATATTTTCGTTTATGGGTTCGTTTAGAGAGGCTAGTTTGTTTAGTTCGCTTGCAGCCAGATATAGATTTTCATTATGTATACGGTAGAGTTCAAAAAGCGCGTTTTTCGTGATGTTTAGGCTCATTTTAGCAGCTTGCCTGCCGAGCAAATTTACGGCTTCTTCGGGCGAGCCGGCTTTAAAAAATCTCGCAAAATTTACCCCGAAAGCCTTTTGCGTATCAAAAACGGCTTTAGCATCGGGCTCAAAAAGCTCGAAAACGAATGCGCCGCCGTTTTTGCAACCTTCTATCAGGATTTTTAGCTCTTTTGCGGGGATTTTTTTGTCGCTTTTTACGTGCAAAAGCGGACTGCCACCAAAAAGCGAAGGCTCGCAAAGATGCGCTCGTGCAGCGTCAAAATCGTACTCGTCGTAGTAAAGGCTCAAAATTTCGAAATCTTTAAATTTGGCTAAAATTTCCTTTGCAAAAAGCTCGATTTGGTATTCGTCCGCGCCGTAAAGCAAAAAATAATTTGGAAATTTAGCCGAATTTAGCGCGGCTTCTAGTTCTTTTCTATACATCTATTTTCTTTACGACTTTGCCGAAAATCTCGGCCGTCGCGATATTTGCGTCCGTGATTTCGACGATGACTTTTTGTAGCAAATTTATGCCGTACGCGCCCAAAAATATCCTAGCGCCCTTTATCTCGTCATCTAGTCTGGCGACTGCGACGTTTTGATTTTCGCTGATATAGGCGTTAAATCGCTGTCCGATGCGCTGTTTCGCCCAGCGCGCGAATTTCCTATCCATAAAGTCAAACGCGACCCTGTCGGCTTCGCGCTCGAGTTCGCTTAAATTTGAGCAAGTCGCTTCGATATTTAAAAGCAAGTAGTTGAAAAATTTCTCGTCGTTGCGCAACTTGGCCTTTAAAAGGCGGTGTAGCGTGAGATCGGAGTAGCGGCGGATCGGGCTCGTAAAGTGCGTGTAACGCTCAAATCCCAGTCCGAAGTGACCTAAATTTTGCGCGCCGTATTCGGCCTTTTTTTGCGATTTTATGATGAGTTTGTCGATCTCTTCGCGGTTGCCTACGGCGTTGGCCTGCGTCTGGATTTTGCGAACCAAATTTGCGATATCGCTCTCATAAACGAAGTCAAAGCCCAGAGCTCCGAGGTCTTCGAGTAAAATTTGTATTTTTCGCAGATCTGGCGAGCCGTGATTTCTAAAAACGCCTTTGCCGATGCGTTTTGCCGCCGCGACGTTGGCTAGCAGCATGCAGTCCTCGACGAGTCTATGCGAGTCGGTATCGGTCTCAAATCTCGTAGAGGCTAGCCCACCGTCTGCGTCAAGGCTCATACGAAGCTCCTGCGTCCTAAAGTCAAACGCGTTTTTTAGGCGTTTTTTCCGCAGGCGTGAGGTAAGCGCGAAAAGGGGCTTGATCCAGCCGGCCTCGTCTTCGCGTTCGCCGCGTAAAATTTGATCGACTTCGTCGTAGTTAAAGCGTCTTTTTGAGACGATAACAGCTTCTAAGAGCTCTTCTTTTGCGACTTCGCCCTCTTCGCCTAGCGTGATTTTGAAACAAAATGCAAGGCGCGCGGTATTTGGCTTTAGCGAACAGATATTTTCGCTCAAATTTCGCGGTAGCATCGGCACGGCTTTGTGCGGAAAATATATAGAAAATCCACGTGTTTTAGCCTCGGCGTCTATCGGAGAGTAGGGGGTGACGTATTCGCTCACATCGGCGATCGCGACGTAAATTTCGCGTTTTTTCTCGTCAAAATATATCGCGTCGTCAAAGTCCTTAGCATCGACGGGATCGATCGTGCAAAAGGCTAGCTCCCTTAAATCTACCCTTTGTGGGTACATCGCAGGATCGACCTCGTCGCCCCATGCGATCGCTTCAGCTTCGCATTCCTCGCTAAATTCATCGTTTTTATTAAAGACGGCGAGCGAGATTTTTTCGTCGCTGAGCGGGTCGTTTATGTTGCCGATAACCTCGACTATTTCGTTGTTTAGGTTGCCGATTTTTAGTAGAGTGCCGGGCGGCAGCATTTTTAGCGATTTTTGCGAGGCTTTTAGTGGCGAGCTAAGCGCAGTTTTTACATTTACGCCAAGGATTACAGAGCCTATTTGTTTGGTGTAGACTACGCTCGTTTCGTTGGCGAGTTTTAGCGTCATCACGACCTTGGCGCTTTGACGTTTTTTCTTTAGTGGCAGGAGTTTTGCCAGCACGATATCGCCGTAGTGCGAGGTGTTTAAATTTTTGTTTTCTATTATTATATCTTGCTTAAAGCGTTTGTCGTAGGGCGCCAAAAAGCCCGTGCCGTTTGCGCTTATATCGAGTTTGCCACAGACAAAACCGTTATTTAGGTAGTAACGATCTTTGTGCTGGCTTGCGGCGTTTAAATTTAGTAAATTTCGTAGGATTTCTTTATCGGAAGAGGCGACTTCCTTTTCGCTCACTCCGTTAAGTATTTTTGTTAAAAATTCTTTCACAAATTCGCTTTGACTTTTGCGACGGCTTCTAGGAATTTATCTTGCGCAAAGCCGTATTCGTCGAGGCACATTAACGTATTTTGCAGATTGTCGTCGTTTAGTTGGTTGAAGATATTGACAGCATTTTTTACGACTTTAAGTGCTTTTGAGTAGTTTTTTATGTGTTCAGGCGCATCATCCGGGTTGTTTGAATACAAAATCGCGTCGACAAGCTCAGGCTCAAGGTTCCATTGTTCGAAAATTTTAGCCGTTACGGTTTCGTTAGAGATGCCGACGATCTCGTTTTCTAGCTCAGATAAATCAAAAGGGCTTGAAATATTTTTTAATTTTGCCTTAAAATCGTTAGCTTTGCCTGTTTCATTTAGCTCGTTTGAGATGACGATTTTACCCACTTCTAGCATAAACGAGGCGGGGCTTAAAACGGTAAGCTCGCTAGCGTTGATTTTTGAATACCAGTTATACATTAGAGCATTTTGCATTATAGAAATATTTAAAAAATCTTGACTGGTGATACCGTATGGATCTAAATTTATCTTAAAGCTTTTTTTAACCGCGCTCGATAGAGCAAATCCGCGTATGGTCGCCATACCAAACAGCGTAACGGCTCTTGATATCGTAGTAATCTCTCTGCTAAATCCATAAAGCGGGGAGTTTGCTGAGCGTAGTATATTTGCCGTTAACATCGGGTCTTTTTCGACTATTTGAGATAGGTCGTTAAGCGAACTATTGTCGTCTGAGCAAACGGTTTGAATTTTTATTATCGTATCGTCAAGCGGCGGAAGAGCCTTTATATGTTTATAAATTGATTCATTCATTTTTTACACTTTGCATCGAGATTTCGTAAGTGACAATTCTACACTAAAAGGCTTTTTAAAAAACTTAAATACATATGTTAAGCTTATTTTAGCGACTAAATAGTATAATCTCACAAATTTTTTAAGAGGAGAGAATATGGCTGTAAGTATTTACTATGACAAAGATTGCGATTTGAGCTTGATTAGAAGCAAAACCGTCGCGATGATAGGTTTTGGTTCGCAAGGACACGCGCACGCTGAAAATTTGCGCGATAGCGGCGTAAAGGTGATCGTGGGCTTGGCAAAGGGCGGTAGAAGCTGGGCGAAGGCTGAGGCAAAGGGCTTTGAGGTAAAAACGGTAGCAGAGGCCGCAAAGGCCGCCGACGTCGTTATGATTTTAACTCCTGACGAGCTTCAGGCCGAAATTTTCGAGCGAGAGATTAAACCTAACCTTAAAAGCGGCGCGGCGATAGCCTTTGGACACGGCTTTAACGTGCATTTCGGACAAATAAAAGCTCCCGAGGACATTGACGTCATTATGATCGCCCCAAAAGCGCCCGGCCACACCGTAAGAAGCGAATTTGTCCGAGGCGGCGGCATCCCCGATCTAATCGCCGTAGAGCAAAACGCAAGCGGAAAAGCCAAAGAGCTAGCTCTAAGCTACGCTAGCGCGATTGGCGGCGGTAGAACGGGCATTATAGAGACAACCTTTAAAGACGAAACCGAGACCGATCTTTTCGGCGAGCAGGCTGTACTTTGCGGCGGACTTTGCGCGCTAGTAAACGCAGGCTTTGAGACGCTGGTAGATGCAGGATATGAGCCTGAGATGGCGTATTTTGAGTGTTTGCATGAGCTAAAACTAATCGTGGATCTAATGTATCAAGGCGGTATGGCGGATATGCGCTACTCTATCTCAAACACCGCAGAGTACGGCGACTACGTGAGCGGTCCGCGCGTTATCGGCGAAGACAGCAAAAAAGCAATGAAAGAAATCCTAAAAGAGATCCAAAACGGTAAATTTGCAAAAGACTTCATCCTCGAGCGCAAGGCCGGATACGTGCGCATGAACGCAGAGCGCGGCATCGCCGAGAGAAGTCTGCTAAATCAAACCGGCAAAAAACTGCGCTCCATGATGCCTTGGATAAGCGCGGGCAAACTCATCGACCAAAGCAAAAATTAATTGAACTCGAAACCTAGAAAAAAAGCCGCGAAAAGGCGCTCCAAAAAGGGGCGCTCGCGCGGCGGACTAAAGCTACTACTTTCCGTTTTTATCATCGCCTGTATCTTGCTCGTCGGGGCATTTTATATGCTAGACGTCAGGGTAAAGGTTAAAAGCGACAATGCGTTGATAGCTAAAATCGAGCGGTATTTCGGCGATAAAAGCGAGTCCGAGCAAAAGCAAAATTTAAGCCACAAACCAAGCCTTTCAGCCTCAAACAGCTCTGAAAAAGTCACCATAAAAGACGCACAGGCTGCATCTGGCGCGCACTCAAGAGCAAATTTAACCGATATAAAGGCACTTTTTGACGAGGCAGATGCTAAAGGTAAAATAAAAATCGGCGGCGAAAAAGCTAGAGCTGAAGAAAAAAATGATCAAAATTTGCCAAACGAGCAGGCCAAATTTGATAAAAACGTGCAGGGCGCGCCTGCGGTCAAAGATATAAAATCGCTTGAAGGCGGAAATTTGGCCTCCCGCGATACCTCCGAGCTGGACGGCGCAAACGCCAAAAAGGTCGGCGAGCTAAATTCGTCAAATTTAAGCTCTAAAAACGAGCTCGCTAAATCCGCGCAAAATAGCGGCGATAGCGTCAAATTTGACGGCTTGCAATCGCCTCAGCGAACGCACATTTTTGCAAATTCGGAGGCCGTGATTTTTGATGATACGCCTATGTTGCAGGTGCAAAATAACCCCCTCGAGCAGGCGTTAAAAAAAGAAAAAATCCATATCGAATTTAGCGACGCAAACGATCAGGCGGGGCAGGTCGAAGTAAAATTTGACGCCGAAAATGCGACGCAAAGCGCCGAGCAAAACGAGCAAGAAAAGATCAAAAAAGAAAAGCCGAAAAAGGATGAAAAAGCCAAATTTGCCGACTCGCAAAAGACGGATAAAAAAAGCGCGACCGAGACAAACGAGGTAAAGGCAGCCGTAAAAGCTGGCTACAAACCGCGCCTAGTCATCATCATCGACGACGTGGCCTATAAGCACCAAGCAGACGCTATAAAAGCGGTAAATCTAAAGCTCACGCCGTCCTTTTTCCCAGCTACTTCCGCCCACCCCGAGACGCCTGTTTTGGCGCGGCGTTTTAGCTTTTATATGATCCACCTGCCTATGCAGGCTCTAGGCGGCTTTAAGGGCGCTGAGATCGGCACTCTCACGGTCGACGACGACTATGAAAAGATCGCGAAAAAACTGCAAAGTATCAAGCGAGACTTCCCGAATCTAAAATACATCAACAACCATACAGGCAGCCGCTTTACTAGCGATGCGGCCGCGATGGATAGGATGATGCGGGCGGTGCGGGACGAAAATTTGATATTCGTCGATAGTAAGACGACCTCGCCGACCAAGGTTTACGGTGCAGCGAAAAAATACTCGATGCCATACATCGCGCGCGACGTGTTTTTGGATCACGACGGCTCCAAAGCTGCTGTGCGAAAGCAGCTAAAATATGCCGTCGAGTTAGCCAAAAAGCGCTCCTACGCCATCGCGATCGGCCATCCGCATAAAAATACGCTAGAAGTCCTGCAAGAAAGCACCAAGCTCTTACAAGAGGTCGAGGTTGTTTATCTAAAGGATCTCTTTTGAGCGTCTTAGCCGAGCTTCCTAGCGGCCTTTTGCGTCTTAAAAAGCCGCCGGCAAAGCTCTATTTCGAGGGAAATTTAGCCCTGCTTGAGCGTCCAATGGTCTCAATCGTAGGCTCTAGAAAGGCCAGCGCCTACACCAGGCAGTGCGTAGAGGCGCTAGCTAGGACGCTGGCAAACAGCGGCGTTTGCGTAGTTAGCGGTGCGGCCATCGGCGTAGATATCGCCGCGCACAAGGGGGCTTTCCCGCATACCATCGCGGTTTTTGGCAACGGACTAAACAAAATCTATCCGCCAAGTAACGCCAAAATCATCAAAGAAATCTATCAAAATGCGCTAGCTCTTAGCGAATACGATCCGGGCGAGCCGCCGCTTGCTTATAGATTTTTGGAGCGAAACCGTATCGTAGTCGCGCTCTCGCAGGCTCTAGTTGTGGCGCAGGCCGACCCTAAAAGCGGCTCGATGCAAAGCGCGCGCATGGCAAAAGAGCTTGGCGTGCCGATATTTACGCTGCCTCAGCGCCTAGGCGAGAGCGACGGGACGAACGAGCTACTAGCTAGCGGCGCGGCAAATTTGATAAACGATTTTGACGCCTTTGCGCTTCGTTTCGGCGGCAAACCCGCAGCCACGCAAGAGGACGAGGTGATAAAATTTTGTAAAAACGGCGCGAGCCTTGATGCGGCTTTGGCAAAATTCGGAGATAAAATTTACGAATACGAACTCGAAGGCAAGCTGCGAATATCGGGGCTTACGGTGTTTGCGGAGTAAAATTTAGCGGCTTTTGGTTTAAATTTATGCCGCGCGAGTTTTGATAAAACGGCGGTAAAATTTGAAGTAAAATTTGGCGGCTTAATGGTAGCAAATGCGCTCGGGCGACGTTTTATTTTGTAAATTTGACGGAGCGTGGCTATCAAATTTGAGCCTGTCTGCCGTCAAATTTATCGCTAAATTTGAGAAAATCTAAAGGATGAAAATGAGCATAATGGCCATCGACGTTGGGCTAAAACGTATCGGCGTGGCGCTAGCCGTCGGGCAAACCGTGATGCCGCAAACGCCCGTGCTGCGCAAAAATCGCAATCAAGCCGCGCGCGACGTTAGCGCCGTTTTGCGCGAATACGGGGCAAAAAAGTTAGTCGTGGGCGTGCCGCTTGGGGGATCTAGCGAGGACGAGATGCGGCGGCGGATCGAGCACTTCGTGTCACTGCTCGAATTTGACGGCGAGGTGGTCTATCAGGATGAAGCGATGAGTAGCTTTGAGGCGAGTGAAATTTACGCCGAGGGCAGGCGCGACGGACGGCTAGATAGCATCGCGGCGATGATTATTTTAAAGTGGCATTTGGGACTCTGAGGCGGTTTGCAAAATTTGGCGCGCGATAAAATGGCGGCAAATTTGAGTTTTGCGCTAGGGTTAGGCTGGTGGCTGTCTGGGCTGATCGTTGCCTCGTATAGAGTGAGTAAAATTTGAGTCAAATTTACGTCTCGGCGCTAAATTTAGCTAGGCTTTGTGTAAAATTTAAAAGCGACTTGAGCGGAGGATTTGCGAGTCAAATTTGACTTGAGGGTTGGGCGCGCTACGATTTGGAGTCAAATTTTATCTAAAAGCCGGCCGCTATCAGCTATAGCGCCGCATCCAATCATCTAAAAAACGCATTTGCTCTGCCGTGTGGAACCGATGCTCACCGTTTTTCATGACGGTAAGCGTTGCTTGGGCTTGGTTTGCAAACTCGCAAATCGTTTCAAAAGAGGTTAGGTCGTCCTTTTCGCCGTATAAAATATGCGTCGGCGCCGTCCAGCAGATAGGATGCTCTCTGGTGTAGCAAAGATATTTCCACGAAAGTTTTTCTCCGCATTTTGTACCCAGCTCGCCCCTATCTCGCAGCTCATCCTCGCTCACGCACGCCTGCAACATCATTTTTTCGATTAAATTTTGCATATTTACGATTGGCGAAATAAAATACGCCTTTTTTATCTCCATGCCCTGCAAGGCATGCATGGCAAAAAACGCGCCGATACTGTTTGCGACGATCGTTACGGATGTGCGGCCTTTGAGGATAGGCTCAAAATGCCGCACAAATTCCTCTTTCGCCTCCCACGGCGTGCGAGCCTCGTAATCAAATCCCAGCACGTCGCTATCCGCAAAAAACTGTTGAAAATGAGCCGCTTCTTGCGCGCTTCCGTTTTTTCCGTGTATATACACGACTATATTTTTCATGATTTTTCCTTTTTTGCTGCAAACGGACAGACAAAATAAAGCGCGCTTTAGAGCCGTTTGCTCTAAAACTTGAGCAGTCTGTCCTCGTCAAATTTAAAATCAGGCCCCCAAGCCACCTCCCAGTAGTATCCGTCCGGATCGGCAAAATACGCGTGGTATCCGCCCCAAAACGTATCTTGGGGCTCCTTGACGATAGTTCCGCCCGCCTTTTTAACTGGCTCTATGACGCTATCCACGTCCTCTTTATTTTTTACGTTATAGGCTAGCGTGATGCCGACAAATCCGCTTCCCCTGGGCGGATCGTTTTAGCTGGTATCTCGAGCCAGCGCGCCCAAGGGATAGAGCTCAAATTTGGTTCCGGGCGTATTAAAAAAATATACGGGCGAATTGTCCTCTTTGTAGTCCGTCTGAAATCCCAGGCCGTCGCGATAAAATTTGAGCGCTCTTTGCATGCTTCGCACGCCTAGGCAGATGCAGGTTATTTTATTCATTTGCGCCTCCGATATTTTGGTTTATTATATCATTTTGGAGCTAGAGGTTTTGGATCAAATTTGACGTTAATAAACAAAATCGGCGGTTGTGCGGGCTTTAAAAATGCGAGTAAAATTTCAGAAAGCTAAATTTTATCCCCGTTTTGCATCTCAAATTCGTAAGCTTCATTTAAGATACGCACGAGGGTGTCTGACAGATAGGGCTGAACTAGCGTCCAGACGCGGATTTTCGGGTTTAAATTTACCGCCGCGTTCGTAGTTTTTAGCACGACTAGCGCGATCTTTTTTTCTATCAAAAGCGTAGCTAGAGCGTCATCTATCTCGCGTAGCAGGCTCTCCTCGACAAAGACGACGTTAGGACGAAATATCATATCCTCTATGTGGCGTTTTACGATACCCCACTCGTTGCTCGGCTTCACGTCGATGCCGATAAACTCGAGATCTTTTTTGATGATATTAAATGAATAGGGGTTGGGCTCGGCGATGAGAGCGCTAAAATTTTTGGGATTTTTTATCTTAAAGCTTTGCATGAGATCGAGCTTATCGTCGCAAAGACGTAGCGAAATCTCGGTGCTAATGCGTACGCCGTGATCAAACTCAAATCTAATGCTTGAGCCGTTTTGCTCGGCTAGCGCCATCGCCGTTTCGTAAAATTTGCGGCTTTGAGCGTTCATATTTACGCGAGGTGCGCTTTTGACCGTAAAAAAGTCGTGATCGCAGTGGACGCTAAGGGTAAATTTGATGTTATTTTTATAGTAGTTTGAGAGTAAAAATTTGATCGTAACGGTCGAGTTTGAGACGTTTAAAAGAAAAGTTTGCGCCATCGCATCGATGAGCTTTGCAAGGGCTGCGATATCTGCGTAAAACAGCCTAGGGTAGGCGATGTCGTAGTCTAGCAGCACGTAGTTCGTGTTTTTTTGCGCGTCCTCGTTTAGCGATGAAGCTAAAAACAGCAAACCGCCCGCGATATCGACTTTTGGCAGCGTGTTTGCCTCGCTAGATTTGCTGGTCTCGCTCGTACCGTTTTTTTGCGTAGTTTCTTTTTTTATCACGCCATTTGACCTTTTAAGTTTATCCATAAAATAGCAACCGCCCAAAACCGCTATATAAAATGCGGCAAAAATCAGAAAAATATACGCGAAACTCACGGCTATATAACCAGCATCGCATCGCCGTAGGAATAAAATTTGTACTTTTGCTCCACGGCTGTTTTGTATATCCGCATAGTCTGCCTAAGTCCGACGAAACTCGTAACTAGCATGATTAGCGTTGATTTAGGAAGGTGAAAATTCGTAAGCAGGTAGTTTTGGCGGATGGGTTTGTTGTTTAAATTTAAAAACAGCCTGCACTCGCCGCTAGCTTTGCCGCTTCTAGCAAACTCTTCCACGCAGCGCGTCACTGTCGTGCCCACGCCTAGGAGCGGTCTGTTTGAGGCGATCAAATTTTGCGTATCTTGCGGGATATCGTAAAACTCCGCGTGCATCTTGTGCTGCGTGATATCCTCGCTCTCCACGCTCTTAAACGTCCCAGCGCCCACATGCAGCGTGAGGTAGGCTATCTCGCGGCCTTTTGCTAGGCGCGCGATCATCTCGTCGCTAAAATGCAGGCTCGCCGTCGGAGCCGCCACTGCGCCCTCGTTTTTAGCAAACACGCTTTGATACCAGCTCTCGTCGTCTTTGGTGTCGCTTCGTTTGATGTAGGGCGGCAGAGGCACGTGGCCGATGTGAGACAATATGCTGTAAAGCGTGGTCGTGTCCAAAAATTGGCCGTTTTGGCTAAATTTGACAGTGCGAGAGCCGTCGTCAAAGAGTTCGCAGACCTCGGCGGTCAAATTTTGGTCGAAATTTAAAACGCTGCCCGCGCGGACTTTACCTTTTATATAGACGCTAAATTTACCGTCCGCAAGCGGAGAGTTTAGCAAAAGCTCCGTCTCGCCGCCGCTTTGTTTTTTACCGAAAATTCTAGCCTTTACCACCTTGGTGTCGTTAAAAATAATATCGCAAGGAGGTAAAATTTCAGGCAAGTCGCCGAATTTTAGATGTGAGATTTTTTCGCTGGCTCGCTCGTAGACTAGCAGCCTAGCATCCTCTTTTGGAAAAGTTGGGAAATTTGCGATTAGCTCCGGCGGTAGCTCGTAGTCGTAGGCATCAAGCGAGTTTGGATTTAAAATTTGACTCATTTGGCTAGCCTACTTGATTTCATGATTATTCGTCCTCTTTTTCTTCGTCGGTTTCCGACTCCTCGTTTTTATCGGGATTTACGCGGGCGGCTATAAAGATAGAAAGTCCGTAAAGACCGATGAGAGGCACAGCCATCAAAAACTGGCTGAGGATATCCGGAGGCGTCATAATCGCGGCAAATATAAAAATCACGACGATAGCGTAGCGGAAGGAGTTTTTAAGCATCTTGTCGTCGACTAGGCCGAGTTTAGCGAGAAAAAAGGTGATAACGGGAAGCTCAAACGCGATGCCAAATGCAATGACTAGTTTCGTAAAAAAGCCGACGTAGCCGCCGATATTTAGCATCGCGGAAAAGAGCTGCTGGCCAAAATTTATAAGGAAAGCAAATCCGATAGGAACGACGACGTAGTAGCAAAACGCAGCGCCAACTAAAAACATAAAAGTGGCCGAAATAACGAACGGGATTACGTACTTTTTCTCGTTTTCGTAAAGTCCAGGCGCGACAAAGAGCCAAAACTGCCAAAAAATAATCGGCAGCGAGAGCAAAAATCCCGTAAAAAACGCCACCTTCATCGCTACGAAAAATGGCTCTTGCACCTCGAGAAAGACCATTTTTTGATTGTCAGGCAGAGTGTTTTGCAGCGGCGCGATGATAAAGTCTAAAATTTGATTCCAAAAGCTAAAGCACACTACAAACATCACGATCACGGTCATGACGCTGATGAAAAGCCTCTTTCTAAGTTCTACTAAATGCGGTTTTAGCTCTTCAAACATTACGCCTCTTTTTTCTCGTTATCGCCCAGCACGGCGTTTTTGACGGCTTCGCCCGGGTTTTTGACCGCTTCGACGCTCTTTTTTACGTCGTTTAGGCCGTCCGTGATGCCGCTAGTGACGTCGTTTACGCCTTTTTTGAGCTCGTCAAGCTCCTCAAAGGTAAGTTTTTTTCGCACGGTTTCGGTGGTTTTTGCGATACTTTCTTTGTATTTTTTCGCATCCTCTTTGAGTTCTTGGATTTTTATCTCTTGATCAAAGCTGCTTTTTGCGTCATTGACCGTTTTTTTAACGGTTTTAAAAAATTTCGCTATCTCGACCATCGCGCTAGGAAGCTTATCGGGTCCCAAAAATAGCACCGCGATGACGGCTATAACGATGATCTCTGGTAAGCTCATGCCAAACATTTTTTTATCCTAAATTTTTATTTTAAAGCGCTCATTTTATCGTTTTTTATCTCAAATTTGCATAAATCAGCCCGCGATAAATAAAGAAATTTCATCCGCGGTGAGGAAATTTTTGGCGTAATATCGCCCGTTTTTAAATTTTAATTTCCCGCTATTTTTTAGCAGTTGCGCTCTTTGCTCTTGCTCGGCGTTTAGGCTATTTTGCCAGATACCGACTATGCTTCTGGCGCCTAAAAATATACGCTCTAAATTTAGCTCGTCCGCGCTTAAATTTTCGATTTTCTTAGCGTGCGGATTTTTTACGTAGGCGTTTAAATTTGAAGCGTTATAAAAACGATGATCTTGCCAAAATCCGACCGCATAAGCGCCAATGGCAAGGTAGTTTTTACCCTGCCAGTAGCCAAGATTATGCTTGCAAATTTGACCGAAATTTGAGATTTCGTATTGTTTTAGCCCGGCTTCTTCGATGCGATCTATCATAAATTTCGCCAGCCTCGGACTATCTTTTGCGTAGTTTATCTTGCCGGCAAAGGGCGTATTTTCCTCAAGCGTTAGCGAGTACGCCGATACGTGCGAAACGCCTAAATTTCTGATATTTTGTACCTCTTGCCCGAGTCGTTTTTTGGTGTCTAGCTTCGTGCCGTAGATGAGATCGACGTTTATGTTTTTTAGACCCGCCGTTTTGGCATTTGCGACTGCCTCGTAGATCTGCCTCGCGTCGTGGATGCGCCCGAGAAATTTTAATTTATCCTCAAAAAAGCTTTGAGCGCCGAAGCTCACGCGATTTACGCCGTATGATTTCATCCGCGAGAGCCACGCTAGGCTTGCCGAGTTTGGATTTGCCTCTGTCGTGATCTCAGCGTTTGCCGCGAGATACGGCGCAACCGTCTCAAATAGCCGCTCGTAGTAGCCCCCGTCCACGGCGCTAGGCGTCCCTCCGCCGATAAAAACGGTTTCGATCTCGCCGTTTTTCACGTCAAATTTTAAAATTTGCTCCCTAAAATCAGCGATCACCGCGTCAAAATACGCGCTCGTTAAATTTCGTTTGCCAACGACCGAACCAAAGGCGCAGTAGGGGCATTTGCTCTCGCAAAAGGGGATGTGGACGTAAAGAAGCATTTTGACCTTTGTTTTTGCGGTATTTTAGCAGATTTTACGGCTTTATCGTGCGGCGTTTGATATTTTGGTTTTTGCGCCGTTTTCGTGCCGGTTTGCGGTAAATTTAGGCCGGGTTTGGGCGTAAAACCGACCCCGGTAAGTTGTTTGACGCTTTTAAATTTTAAAATTTACTGCCGTTTTTGCCGCCTGTTAAATTTAAAAAATCGCGCCGATACGTTTAAATTTGATTTTAATTTAACGCCCGCAAAGCTTTGCAAGCGTTAAATTTACGTATAAAATTTCTTTTGTTTTAAAATTTGCGTCGGCAAAACGCCGAATTTTTCTCTAAAAATCTTTGCAAAGTGCGGAGCGCTAGCGTATCCGACGATTTTTGCGGCTTCGCTTACGCAGACGTCTCCGCGCTCTAAAAGTTTTTTTGCCGCGTTTAGCCGCTCGGTCGCTAGCATCCCGTAGATCGTATCGCCAAAGTAGCTTTTAAAGCCCGTTTTTAGCTTAAATTCATTCGTCGCGCACGCTCTGGCTAGCTCTTTTATGCTGGGCGGATTTTGGACGTCGCTTAGTAAAATTTGCCTTGCTTTATTTAAAATTTTTACGTATTCGTCGCTAAAATCGCGCTTTTTTTCATCGGCTTTGGGCGTTTTGGGTGCGCCTAGGCTTTTGTAGATTAGCTCTAAAATTTTAGCTTCCATAAAGATTTCGCGCATCTTACCCTCAAACTCGCTCGAGGCTAAAAGCTCCCGCAAAATCAGGCTTTGGGCTAAATTTATCTTAGCCGTTTGGATGTGGATTTCGTTTTCTTCTCCTAGATTTTTAAATGCCGCTAGTTTGTTCGCTAGATCGTTTTTTAGCACGATACATCGTCCCGCATAGTTACTGCTCTGATACTCGCAGATACCCTCAAATCCGCCATCCACACGCCCCGTCCAAAACTCTCCGGCCTTTAGACAAAAAGTTTTTTTGCCCGCTTTAAGTCCGGCGTCCCCTCTTGCGTCGTTAAAGAGCAAAAAGCAGTAGCCAGCGCCTCTTTCAAGCCGTCTTTTTACGCTTTTGTTGCAGATTATTTCGCTTCTGCAGTAGCTTGCACCGCTTGCCCCTTTAAAAAACTCAACCTTACATTTTCTATCTTGCTCTTGCCATGCGCTTTGTCCGTAGCGCACCGAATTTTGCGGGAATTCTTGCTCGTTTGCGCGTAAAATATCTTTAAACTCGACCTTCATTTGTTTTTATCCTTTTAGCGTTGATAAAAAATCCCTCTACCGTTTATCGGAGTATTGATAATAATTATCTGATTATAGTAAAATAGGGTTTAAATTTAAATAAGGAGTCTAAAGGTGAAAAGTATGCCTAAAATTTCTATGCTAGCTTACTTAGCGCTATCTTGCGCGCAGGCGGCCGACGAAGTGAAACTAAACGAAGTTACCGTAACTAGCGCGACGGGTTTTGAGCAAAATATCAAGGACGCGCCCGCTTCCGTTTCGGTAATCTCGCAAAAAGAGATAGCCAGGCGCAATCATCAAGATATAGAAAGCGTCGTAAAAGACGCTCCGGGCGTGTTCGGCGCGACGCTGGGAGCGGCTAGTAGGCGCGGTATCACGATGAGAGGCCTTGGTCAAAAATACACTAAAATTTTAATAGACGGCCGCCCTGCAACTAGCGATAGCGCGTATAGAGGGCTTCGCGCGGTCGGTAGCGCTCAAAATTTCCTCCCGCCCGCAAACACGATCGAGCGTATCGAAATCGTGCGAGGGCCGATGAGTTCGCTATATGGCTCAGATGCGATGGGAGGCGTGATAAATATCATCACTAAGGGCTTTTCAAACGAATTTAGCGGAAACGTAAACGGCTACTACACGCTTGTGGGCAAAAGCGGGATAAATGACGACTATCAGACGGGATTTTACGCAAACGGCGCAGTGATCCCGGATGTACTAGGTATCGCGCTTTACGGGCGGTATTTTCATAAATTTGAAGATGAGCGAGCCTTTACGAACCGCAAAAACGAGGACGTAAATTTCGGCGCGAAAATCATGTATAACGCCACCGAAAACGACGAAATAGCGCTGGATCTGCGCCGCGTAGTAAATAAATACGAGCGCACCGAAGGCAAGACGCTAAGAAGGGCTACCGGCGATAATACGAGCGTTGCGTTTGAAAAGATGAGCGGATATACCGCCTCGCTCTCGCATACGGGCAAATACGACAAGCTGCTGCTTGAAAGCTTTTTAACCCACGATAATATGAAAGAAAGCGGCCAGCAAGACCTCACGCTAAAAACGACGACACTAAATACCAAGGGAACGTATTTTTTTGATAACAACACGCTAAGCCTGGGGGCTGAATATAAAAGAGAAAGGCTAAACGAAAAGGCAACGACGGCCGACGCCGCAAACGTAAAGAGATATGATTTTTCGCTATACGGCGAGGACGATTTTGACGTAACCGACGCGCTCACGCTAACTGCCGGCCTAAGATACAATCACGACAAAGACTACGGCGGACACGTATCGCCGCGCGGCTATGCCGTATATCATCTAAGCGAAAATTTATCGCTAAAAGGCGGCGTGTCGGCAGGCTACTCGACGCCAGATATCAAGATGCGAACCGACGGGCTTGCCCTACCTTTTGCCGGCGGCATGGGAGCGCAGCTGGGTAAAAGCGACCTAAAACCAGAATCCAGCCTAAACTACGAAGCGGGCGTCGCGTACGGGGACGAGAGCCTTAACATCTCGGCGATGGCGTTTTATACGCGGATAAAAGACGGCTTAGGTACGAAGCCGGTTTGCGTCGCGCGCCCGGGCGTTCCTTGCGTGCATAACGGCAAGACCTATAGGCGCGGCATCTGGGAGAGCGTAAATATCGGCAAAGCCGAAGTAAAGGGCGTTGAGCTCGCCTCAGACTGGCAGATTTTATCAAATTTAGCCCTGCACTCAAGCTACGTTTATACTAAATCAAAGCAAAAATCGGGCGCGTACGAGGGTAAATCTTTAAACAATCTACCCGTACATACCGTAAAAATAGGGCTTGACTACGATATGACGCCCGATCTAAATTTTTGGACGCAGATGAACTATCTAGGCAAAACCAGAGCCGTTTACGGATCGCCGGGAGACGAGGAGATAAGGGATTATACGCTATTTGACGCGGGCGCAAGCTACAAGCTAACCAAAAATGCGAGCGTAAATTTTAGCGTTTATAATATCTTTAACGAATATGTAACGACAAAATCAGGACGCTACGAAATTTTGATCGCCGACGGGATTAAATATAGGCTCGGATTTAACGTAAATTTTTAAATTTAGCCGAATTTAAGCGGGGCGGTGCGTAGTGATCGCCGTCCTACTACCGGTTTTTAAAATTTGAGTTTAAATTTAAGGAGAAAGATGCCGTTTTTAAAGAGAAAGAAATTTTGGTTTAACGTCCATTTGATTTTAAGTCTAGCCTGTGTTTTGCCGCTGCTTATAGTCGCTCTTAGCGGCGCGGTCATATCCTATCACAACGAGATTATAGACCTTGCAAACTCGCAAAAAACCTTCGTCGAGCGAGGCGAAAAAGAGCTTAGCACGAGAGAAATTTTAGATATTTTTAAAGCTAAGGAACCAAATTTTACGCTTAGCTACTACAAGATTAACTCGGACGCAAACCACGCTCTAGGCGTATCCGGCACAAATGCTAGAGGCGAGTTTAAGTCATACTTCGTAAATCAATATACGGGCGAGATAATGGGTGAAAATTTCGGCGATAAATTTATCGGACTAATGTTAAATTTACATACTAACTTAGGCCTTGGACTTAGCGAAAACGAGACACTACGGCTTATAGGCAAGCATATCGTTACGGTTTGCTCTATTGCCTTAGTTATCTTGGTTATATCTGGATTGATAATCTATTATCCTAGTTTTAAAACTAAATTTATGCGCGCGTTTACTTTAAAAATCAAGGCCAAAGGCTATGCGTTTTTATACAGCCTGCACGGATTTGCCGGCGTTTATCTTTGTTTATTTTTGGCTTTTATGAGCATTACGGGGCTTTACTGGTCGTACGACTGGGTGGCAAAGCTCGTAAATAACGCGCTTGGCGAAAAAGAAATTTTTAGAAAAAAGAGCTTTACGCAGGTGAGGGGATTTTCGCTGGAGGACGAGGCTAAGATAGCCAATTTACAAACTGCGATAGATATTTTTAAACGAGATAGAGAGGATTACGAGCTTTTTAACGTCATCACGCAAGAAGACGGCGAAAATTTTATGATATTTTACTTTGACAAAGGGTTAGAAGAGGACGATAAGGTAAATACGATGACGATAAACGCCGCCAAGGGGCAAATTATTAGGCACGCGAGGTTTGACGACGCCAAAAGCTCGATGCCGAGGCCTTTTGTGATTCATAAAGCGGTTTTGAGCTTGCATTCGGGGTATTTTTTGGGCGAGGTCGGTAAATTTATATTTTGTTTAGCTTCGGCATCGGTTTTGTTTTTCGTTATAAGCGGTTTTTGGATGAGCTTAAAACGGCTCAAAAGATAAATTTGATAAAATCGCTCGAAAAAACTGAAAAAGGCTAAATATGCGAGTGATTTTAGATGGATTTGACGGCTCTTTTTTGCCGATTTTGCAAAGCTTTAAGGCCGTGATGCCAAGCCTTCGTATAACGGGCATCGAGGAGCTCGGCGAGAGCGTAAACAAGAGGACGTCAAGCCTAGAAAACAGCGATGCCATCAACGTAAGCGAGCTCTTTGTGCGCCAATACGAGCGGGACGAGCTTTTATCGGACGGAACTTTATTTTTGCAGGACGAGAAATTTAACGAAAGCGGCGAGAGTGCGGCGGTTAAATTTGATGAAAACGTAAAATTTGACGGCGTGCAAGCTAGCAGTGGCGCTAAATTTGAGCAAAATTTAGTGGCTGATATCGAGAAAACGGCTTGCGTATTGGAGCAAAATTTGCAAGACAGGCGGGGCTCTGCGCCGTATGAGGACGGCAGTCGGCAAGAAAAGGCGATTTTCCAAACGGGCCCTTTGAGCGAAGCGCCTAAAACTACGGCTCTAGCCGAAAGCACGCAAGCTACCGCTCCGCGCGAAACACCTGTTTTTGACGGAGCTACGCAAACGGCACCGTCTAGTAAAATATCCGCTTCTAATGACGCAGTAAAAACGGCCGCTTCGGACGCATCTGCGCAGGCTGCGCTATTTGATTTTAATGAGTCTGCTCAAAATTTGTCGCCGCGCGCCGAGCCAAAAGCCGCGCCCGAGCGCAAGAAGCACGAAAGCGCGAGCCTTTTTACCGACGAAGAGGTGCGGGCGATACTGGAGCTAAAATAGACGGCTCAAATTTGACGTTTGGTTGGGCAAAACACGTAAATTTTACCGCGCCGCAAAAGTAAAATTCGTAGTTTTAAAATTTAAATAAAAATTTTAAGTATAGACGCCAAATTTTTCCGCTAAGCTAGCGATATTTAGCTATATCTTAACTATTTTTCGTTAAAATCGACAATTAAAAATTCTCGGAAAAAAAGATGGAAAAGAAATATAGACCAAACGTCGCGGCGGTCATACTTGCGCCCTCTTATCCGTTTGATTGCAGGATATTTATCGCGCAAAGGTGCGATATGACGGGTATCTGGCAGTTCCCGCAGGGCGGTATAGACGACGGCGAGACCCCGCGCGAGGCTCTAAAAAGAGAGCTCAAAGAGGAGATAGGTACAGACGACGTGGATGTGCTTAGCGAGTATCCGCAGTGGCTCAGCTACGACTTCCCGGAGGGTACGACGAGTAGGAAATTTTATAACTTTGACGGGCAGACGCAAAAGTATTTTTTAGTGCGGCTAAGACCTAGCGCTAAGATAAATATAAACACCAAAAAGCCCGAATTTGACGAATATAGATTTATAAACTCAAGCGAGGTTTTGAGCGACGTAAACCACTTCAAAAAGCCGATTTACAGTAAGGTTATCGGCTACTTTAAAGAGAAAGGATTTATTTAATGTTAATCGTCCAAAAATACGGCGGCACGAGCGTTGGGACGCTTGAGAGGATAGAAAACGTCGCCGCGAGAGTGATAGAAACTAAAAAAAGCGGCGCGGACGTCGTAGTCGTGGTCTCGGCGATGAGCGGCGTGACTAATCAGCTGGTAGAGTACGCCGAGCATTATACGAAGGCTCCCGACGGCGTAGCGATGGATATGTTGCTTAGCTCCGGCGAGCGTGTTACCTGCGCGCTTTTAACGATATCACTGATAAATTTAGGCTATCCTGCGGTGGGTCTAAGCGGTAGGCTAGCGGGCATCATCACCGATAGCGTGCATACTAAGGCTAGAATCGAGGCGATAGATACTAAGCGTATGAAAGAGGAGTTAAAGGCGGGCAAGATCGTCGTCGTAGCGGGCTTTCAGGGTATAGACGGAAAGGGCGACGTGACGACTTTAGGGCGCGGCGGTAGCGACCTTAGCGCCGTGGCGATAGCAGGCGCTCTAGATGCGGATCTTTGCGAGATTTATACTGACGTAGACGGAGTTTATACCACCGATCCTCGCATCGAGCCAAAGGCCAAAAAGCTAGATAAAATCAGCTACGACGAGATGCTAGAGCTTGCTAGCCTAGGCGCAAAAGTACTGCAAAACCGCTCGGTCGAGCTAGCTAAAAAGCTAAACGTAAATTTAGTCACCAGAAGCAGCTTTAATCACAACGAAGGAACACTAATAACAAAGGAAGAGAGTATGGAAGCAGTACTAGTAAGCGGTATCGCGCTAGATAAAAACCAAGCTAGAGTAACTTTAAGAGGCGTGGTAGATAAGCCGGGTATCGCGGCAGAGATTTTCACCGCGCTTGCAGAAAAAAACATAAACGTAGATATGATAATCCAAAACGTAGGCCAGGACGGTACCACGAATTTGGGCTTTACTATACCGCAAAACGAGCTTCACGTCGCAAAGGAGTGCATGGATAAGCTAAGCGCGTCGAGGGAAATCTTATACAACGACGAGATAGTTAAGGTCTCGGTCGTTGGCGTTGGTATGAAAAGCCACACAGGAGTTGCTTCGCTAGCATTCCAGACGCTGGCAAACGAAGGTATAAATATTCAAATGATCTCGACTAGCGAGATAAAAATCTCGATGATCGTCGATCAAAAATACGGCGAGCTAGCCGTTCGCGCACTACACGAAGCTTATAAACTCGATAAATGAGCGATTTTATAAAATGGACGCTCGAGGCGATCCGCGAGGAGGGCTCGCTGATGAGCTGGATGGAGGAGAGGCGCACCGAGTGGACGCCTCTACTAGCCTCGAAGCTTAAATTTTTACTCGAAGGGCGCGCGTTTATCCTGATCACAGATAGCGAGCGCGGCTGGTTTGAGGAGTATTTTTTAAAAAATATAAACAAACCCACGAACGCTCGCCCTGTACTACCTTTTTTCTCGCTAAAGGCGCTTTATCCGTCTTTTGAAAATATCGGCTCAAAAGAGGAAGTCTCGCTACTTTTAGATATGCTTAGCCTTGCTTTTCCAAACGGCTACGTGTTTTTTTATATTGGCAAAAGCGCCGAAAAAAGCTCGCAGATCGCCAAAGGCAAGGACGATAGCTACATGTGGCTTTTTGACGAGCAGGCGCAAAATAGCTTTTATCTAAGCTCCTCCGACGGCGCGCTAGATATCAAGCTTTTGTCGCTGTTTAGGCTTTTTGATAAGAGCATAGACGCCGCTTTATTTGCGAAAGTAACGCTTTAATCTATGCGAAGCAAAATCGTAATCACGAGCGATTTTGAAGCCTTAAAAGAGGAAATTTTAGGGCTTTACGGCGTAAATTCGGTTAGATTTTTTTTCGCCGAGGACTTTTTGCTAGAAAATGCAAAAGAGGTTGCCGCCGAAGCCTATATCGCGGAGAGCGAGCCTAAGCTACTCGTTTTGGGCGCTAAAAACTTCCGCGTCGAGGCTCAAAACTCTCTACTAAAAATCATAGAAGAGCCGCCTAAAAATATCTTTTTTATCATAGCCTGCGAGTCGAAAAATATGCTCCTGCCGACCGTCCGCTCGCGCCTAGTTACCGAAAACAGACTCGAAAAAAAGCAGCGCGAAAAAACAGGGTTAGATTACAAACGCCTCGAGCTAAAAGAAATTTGTGCGTTTATCGATGAAAAATCAGCTCTAGAGCGCTCCGAAAAGCTCGGAAAAAACGACCTAAAAGAGCTAATCGCCGCGATAGCACTCGAGGCTACGGCTCAGGGGGTCAAATTTAGCGCCGAAGAGCTTGAGTATTTTTTCAAAGCCGTGCGCCTAGCCGAGCTAAATACCAAGACTCATGCGCTTCTTACGCCGATACTTCTTATGATTTACGAAAAAGGGCTTAGATGAAAATTTTTAAAATCAATCCGCAAACGGGTTTTAACGAGATTTGCGAGATTATCCGTCCTAGCGACGAGGGGCGAAATTTGATGAAAAAAAAGTCGGCGATCAACTTTTTTTTGATCAAAGATTTGCGCTCGCCGGCGGCCAATATCCTAAAGCAAGACGCGCTAAGCGTGGGCGCGGAGCTCGTGACTAATCGCGACGTGATTCTGGGCGGCGCAAATTCGGCCGCGCTTTTAATGGCTACCGATGCGCAAGTTCTTGCGCTTGCTAAAAAAGAGGCCGCTCAGGATTTCGGACTAAAAAATTTGGCTAAATTTTTAAAATCTCCGTTTAAAAAACCGCAGCGCGCGCAGATAATGGGCGTCGTAAACGTAAATGAAGATAGCTTTAACGCCGCAAGCCGCGTGAACGAAAAAAGCGGTATAGTGCGTATCGAAGAGATGATCGAGCAGGGCGCGGAGTATATCGACGTGGGCGCAGTTAGCTCGCGTCCCGGCAGCAAATACGTCGGACGCGAGGTCGAGTTTGCCAGGCTGAAAAAGATACTCGCCGAAATTTACCGCCTAAATTTGCACGAAAAGGCGATATTTAGCCTAGATAGCTTTGATGCGTATTGCCTAGAGTACGCACTAAATCACGGCTTTAAGATGATAAACGATATCACGGGCGACGTTAGCCTTTGTACTATAGCGGCGCGCTACGGCGCTACCTACTGCCTCATGCACATGCAAAACAGCCCCGAAAATATGCAGGATAATCCGCATTATGAGGATTTGCTCGGCGAGATAGACGCGTTTTTTGAGGCTAAGATCGCTGCGGCGCAGGATCTTGGATGCTGCGATATCGTGCTTGACGTGGGAATCGGCTTTGGCAAGACGGCGGAGCAAAATATGATTTTGATAAAAAATTTAGAGCATTTTTTGCGCTTCGGTTTGCCGATCTTGGCGGGCGCTAGCAGAAAATCAGTCATAAATTTTTATAGCCCCAGCGAGATCAAAGACCGCTTGCCGGGCAGCCTCTATCTGCATCTGGAGGCCTTTAAAAACGGCGCGCAGATCATCCGCACGCACGACGTGGCCGAGCATGCGCAGATGTTTAGGTTGGAAAACGCGATGAGAAAGCTCGCGGCGTGGTAAGCAAAGCAAATTTAACGAGGGAAAATGGATAAAAAAGAGTATTTAGAGGCCGTAGATACGCTAAACGCGTGGGCAAAAGCCTACTACACCGACGACGCGCCCATAGCCACCGACGAGGAGTATGACGAGCTTTATCATAAAGTGCTAGAATTTGAAAGGACAAATCTCGGCGATATCTCGATGTTTAGCCCGACAAAGCGAGTCGGCGGCGAGGTTAGCGAGGGTTTTGTCAAGGCTCGTCACGGAGCTCGAATGTGGTCGATGGAGGATATTTTTAGTTTTGAGGAGCTGCTAGCGTGGCTAAAGCGCGGCGACAAGGATGGGCTGGAGTTTGCGCTTCAGCCTAAATTTGACGGCGCGAGCTTAAATTTACTCTACGAAAACGGCGCTCTCGTGCGAGCTATCACGCGCGGCGATGGCATAACGGGCGAGGACGTCACGAGCAATGCAAAAGTCATCAAAAACATCCCGCTGCAAATCGCCTATAGCGGCAGGATCGAGATCCGAGGCGAGGTCGTGATCGCTAAAAACGACTTTGACGAGATAAATTTCGCCCGCGCGCAAAAGGGCGAGCCGCAGCTATCAAACCCGCGAAATGCAGCCGCCGGCAGCTTGCGCCAGCTAGATAGCGCCGTGACGGCGTCGCGCAGGCTGAGGTTTAAGCCCTGGGGCTACGGCGAGCAAAATTTGGGTCTTGAAACCTACTCGCAGATGATGGATTTTATCTATTCGCAGGGCTTTGAGCGCGAGGAGTTTTTTAAAATTTGCCGCACTGCAGAGCAGATCGAGGAGGTGTATAAGCAGCTCGTAGCACAGCGCGATAGCAAGCCTTTTATGATGGACGGCCTCGTGGTGCGCGTGCAGAGCATCGCAGCTAGCGAGGAGCTTGGCTACACGGAGAAATTTCCTAAATTTATGGTCGCGTATAAATTTCCCGCGATCGAAAAAACCACGCGGCTGCTTGACGTAGCGTTTCAGGTCGGACGCAGCGGCGTCGTGACTCCGGTTGGCGTGCTTGAGCCCGTAAATATCGACGGCGCGATAGTAAAGTCCGCCACGCTGCATAACTTCGACGAGATCGAGCGCCTAGGCGTGCAAAAGGGCGATTTTATCAGCATTATCCGTTCGGGCGATGTGATACCAAAGATCACGGGCGTCTTCAAGCAGCGCAGAGACGGCTCGCAGACTCCGATAGAGCGGCCGCGCGAATGCCCCGTGTGCGGGTCGATGCTGCTAGACGAGGGCGTTTTCGTCAAGTGTCAAAACCTCGAGTGCAAGGCGCGCGTGATAAATTCGCTCATACATTTTGCGAGCAAAAAGTGCCTAAATATCGACGGTCTTGGCGAAGCGATCGTAAATCAGCTTTTTGAAGCGGGCTTAGTCGCCAAAATCGCCGACATTTACGAGCTTACGGCGCAGGATTTGGCGAGGTTAGAGGGCTTTAAAGATAAAAAGATCGCAAATCTGCTAGGCGCCATCGAGGCTAGCCGTACGCCTGCTCTACACAGCTTTATAGCAAGCCTGGGCATCGAGCACATCGGCGAGGTTGCGGCTAAAAAGATAGCGCAAATTTACCCGCAAAACTGGCGTGAGTTAAGCTTCGGCGAGGTCGCCGCGATCGAAGGCTTCGGCGATGCGATGGCAGAGAGCTATGCCGAGTTTATGCAGGTGAATAGGCAAAATTTGGATGAAATTTTGCGTTTCGTTAGCCCGCAAGCGCAGAGTTTTGAGACAAAGCAAAGCGCGATAAGCGGCAAAACGTTTGTGATAACGGGCACGCTTAGCAAAAGCAGGGATGAATTTAAGGCTATTTTGGAAGCAAACGGCGCAAAAGTAAGCGGCTCGGTGAGCAAGAAAACGGACTTCGTCCTTTACGGCGAGGAGGCGGGCAGCAAGCTGGATAAAGCACGCGAGCTAGGCGTCGCGACAATAACCGAAGACGAGCTAAGGCGGATGATTGAGATTTGATCTATTTACCGCAAGCCGCCTAAATATCAGCCGAAACAAAGCTGCCGAGCTCATAAAAAGCGGTAAGATTTTGCTAAACGGGCAAATTTGCTCTAAGCCCAGCTTTGAAGTGGGTGAATTTGATAAATTTGACGGCATGGACGAGCTAAATTTAGACGAGGCTACGGGCGTAAATTTGAAAGCTAGCAAAAATAGCGCGGAAGCGGAAACTAAAAATTTATGCGAAGCAAATTTGACGGACGCAGCCCAAACTGCGGGTGAAAAAGCTCGTAGCGGGGAGCAAAATTTAAAGGCAAACGGCGCAAAAATCGAGCTCGTCGGCGAAATTTACGTCGGACGCGGCGCGCTAAAGCTAAAAAGCTTTTTGGCGGCTTGTCCGCTAGAAGTCAAAGGCAAAAACGCCCTTGACGTGGGCTCAAGCACGGGCGGTTTTGTGCAGATTTTACTTCAAAACGGCGCCAAAAGCATCACTGCGCTAGATGTGGGCAGCTCGCAGCTGGATAAAAGCCTGCGGACTGATGCGCGCGTGAAGGTAGCCGAAAATACCGACGTGCGCGAGTTTGCAGTAGGGTTTCAAAACTCGGCAAAAGACGGTAAATTTGACGACTCAGAGCAAAATTTAAAAAACCAAATCGAGCCTAAGTTTAAGTCTGGCAAATCAAATTTTGCCGAGCGGGACGGATTTTTAAGCGAGCCCTGCGAACCAGCTTTTTTGCCGTCAAATTTAACGCAGGCTGGATCCAAGACGGACGAGTCAAATTTGGCTGGCGTAGATTTCGCAGCAAAAACTCAAAACGCCAAATTTGACTCCAGCGCCGCTAAAAACGCCGCACGCAAATTTGATCTCATCACCTGCGACGTGAGCTTTATATCGCTTAAAGAGATTTTGCCATCCATCGACGCGCTAGCGGGCGAAAACTGCGATATCATCCTGCTTTTTAAGCCGCAGTTTGAGGTCGGCAGGACGGCCAAGCGAAATAAAAAAGGCGTCGTAACGGACGCAAAAGCCGTGCGCGAGGCGAGGGCTAAATTTGAGCTTGCGGCGGCAAATTTGGGCTGGATAATGTGCCAAACGCTCGAATGCGAGGTAAAAGGAAAGGAAGGGAATGCCGAGTTTTTCTACGCTTTTAACAAAAGATAATATCACTGCCGTCGCAATCGGGCACTTTGACGGCGTGCATCGCGGCCACAAGCAGCTTTTAAAACAGTTGGGCGAGTACGGCGGGCTGGTCGTGATCGACAAAAACAAGGCCAACATCACGCCAAAGCTAAAGCGAGCCGAGTACTCGAGCTATCCGTGCTTTTTGTATGATTTTGAGAGCATAAAAGGGCTTGGCGGCGATGAGTTTATCGCGCTTTTGAAGCGGGATTTTAAAAATCTGCAAAAAATCGTCGTGGGATTTGATTTTCGTTTCGGGCGAAACAGGGCGTGGGACAAACATGATTTGCGGCGCATTTTTGACGGCGAGGTGGTCGTAGTAGACGAGGTTTGCTTTGACGGTATGGGCGTGCATAGCTCAGCCATACGCGAGTATATCAAGCAAGGCGAGATATACAAGGCAAACCGCCTGCTAGGGCGCGAATACTCGATCGAAGGCCGCGTGATAAAGGGGCAGGGCATCGGGTCGCGCGAACTCGTGCCGACGCTAAATTTGGATATCAAAAACTACCTTTTGCCGCGCGAGGGCGTCTATGCGACGAGGACTCGCATCGGCTACAAGACCTACGGCTCGGTTACCTTTATCGGCAACCGAGTAAGCACGGACGGCAACTTTAGCGTCGAGACGCACGTGCTAAACGAAAATATCGAGGGCGCCCGCGACGTCGCGGTTTGCTTTATCAAACGGCTACGCGATAACCGTAAATTTGCAAGCCTAGAGGAGCTAAAGCGTCAAATTTACATCGACATCAAGCAGGCGATGGAGTTTGTTGGCGTATGCGACCTTTATATCGCTGGCGAAAATGCTAAAAGGATCGAGCCGTGAAGGACGAAATCTTTAAAGAGCCGATAAAAAAGCAGTTTGAATTTGACGCGAGCGTGGCGTCGGTGTTTGACGATATGATCGGGCGCTCGGTGCCGTATTATGCGGCTTCTCAAAAGCTGATCGCCGATTTTTTAGCGCAAATTTTACCGCAAGGCGCAAGCGCGATAGACCTTGGCTGCTCGACCGCCTCGACGCTACTAGCTCTTTGGCGCAAGAGAAACGACCTCGCGCTAAAAGGCGTGGATAACGCGCCTGCGATGCTGCAAAACGCGCGCGCCAAGATAGAGGCGTACGGCGCTAAGATCGAGCTTGAGCTAGCGGACATTTTAGAGTGCGAATTTGGCGCACAGGGCGCCGTTTTGATGAACTATACGCTGCAGTTTATCCGCCCGCCCAAGCGTCAGGATTTCGTAGCTAAAATTTACCGCTCGCTAAATGACGGCGGCGTGTTTGTTTTTAGCGAGAAGCTCATTTTTGAGGATAAGACTCTAAGCAAAAATATGATCGAAATCTACGAAAAATACAAGCTCGAACAGGGCTACTCGCGCTACGAGATCGCGCAAAAACGCGAGGCGCTAGAAAACGTGCTGATCCCCTACACCGAAGCGGAAAATAGAAATTTGGCGCTTAGCGCGGGGTTTAAAAATGTGGAGTGTATATTTAGATGGGCGAATTTTGCGACGTTTGTTGCTTTTAAATAATGGCTCGTCTCGTGAGCACTTTTGAAAGAGATTTTTGCTTCGCTTTGCTCGCAACTGCAAGCAGAAGAAAATTTTAATCTACGACAGGCTACATGCCTAGTCTTGATTAAAATTTTATGCACAACTTTCAAAATCATCTCACGATACTTCGCCTTAACTCTTTTTATTCAAATTTGAAGTCAAATTTGTAAATTTCGGTTTCAAATTTTTCTCGCCCAGACACGTGTCTTGAAAATGCCAAAAAAGCGTCGTAGGGGGAGGGGGATTAAAGGGGGTGGGGAGCGATTTCGCAATTCAAGCCCCCACCCCCTTTACAACAAAGTAAAAAACAATCTCAAACAGTTGTTTTTTACGCAAGGAAGCCAAACTCGTAACGCCAAATTTAACTAAACCAAATTTAGCATCTTAAAGGCGTAAGTCTCGGTGCGTAAAATTTAGAAATATCTCCATGCAAAAATATGATTTTCACTTCGCTTGTAAAAAATATATAAATTTTACCTTAAGAAATATTTTTCTAAGGCTAAAGTGTGTAAAATAGTCGCAAATTTTTGAAAAAGCTTGTTCAAAGAGCTAAATTTATACGCAAAATGCGGATTTTGAGAGTAAAATCAGAAAAATTCTTTGAAAGGAAGTTAAATGAAAACTACATCTTTGGCATTAGCTGGCTTGCTTTTCGCGTCTGCGCTGGGCGCAAAGGAGTTCGTATCTATCGGTACGGGAGCGATGACGGGCACGTATTATCCGGTGGGCGGAGCGATATGTCGCCTCGTAAATAAAGATCCGCAGATGAAATGCTCTGTGCAATCAACCGGTGGCTCCGTCTACAACGTAAATAACGTGCTAAAAAAAGAGCTAAATTTCGGTTTCGTCCAAAGCGACGTGGTTTATGATAAATTTAACGGCGTGGGCAAATTTGACGGTAACGGCGATCAAAATCTGCGCGCAGTCGTCTCGATCTATCCTGAGCTTCTCGCGTTCGTCGTATCAAAATCAAGTGGCATCGGCTCGATAAACGACCTCGAGGGCAAAGCGATCAACGTCGGCAACCCTGGCAGCGGTAACGAAATGACCGCGCTTGGCGTGTTTAAGGCATTTGGTTTCGACGAGAAAAAGCTAAAGCATCACGGCGTTTTAACCGCCGGCGAATGCCCGCACGCGCTAAAAGATAAGAAAATCGACGGCTACTTCTACATGGTCGGTCACCCGACGGCCAACATCACCGACGCGGCAAACTCGCTACCTATCGATATCGTGAACATCGAGGGCGAGCAAGTCGATAAGATGATAGCTGCGATGCCGTATTTTGCCAAAGGTACGATACCAAAAGGCACCTATGAGGGCGTGGATCATGACGTAAACAGCATCGGCGTCAAAGCCGTCCTGGTCACGGATAAGAGCATGAGCGATACTGCGGTAGCTGCGGTCGTAAAGGCCATTTTAGATAACTTCGACGAGTATAAGAGCCTGCACCCGGCACTCGCGTCGGTTACCAAAGAGAGCCTAGTAGAGGGGCTTTCTGCGCCTTTGCACCCTGCTGCCGAGGCCGAGTTTAAAAAAGCCGGCATAATAAAATAAGCTAGCCAAGCCGCGTGGGTTAAATTTGGCCTGCGCGGCTTGTTTTTTGTTAAATTTAGGGCTTGTTTTTGGTTTTTTGAGGATTTAAAATTTGACGCTTTATTGGTTTTTGTCGGCGGTTTTAAGCCGCTTGTAGGCGTCAAATTTTAGATTTGGCTCATGTGCGAATTTACGGCTGATTTTGTTTGCCGTTTGCAAAACCCGCATCTTTACGGTGCTGGGTTAAATTTGCCGATAAATTTAAGGCATAAAAAGCTAGTCAAATTTAAAAATAAAGCCCGATTTTACGGGTGAAATCGCCAAATTTTATAAAAAGAAAATTTAAGAGGTTAAGAGCAAATATGGATAAAAATCTAAACAAAACACGAACAAATACCGAGTCGACGCAGGAAAAGGAGGAGTTCGTTGAGGTAAAGACGCGCGAGATAAACTCGAACTTTTATATATATTTTACAAGCATCGTCTGCTTTGCGTGGTCGGTTTTTCAGCTTTATATCGCGTATTTTCCGATGAATACGACTATGTCGCGCTCGGCACACCTTGCGTTTGCTATTTGTCTGCTGTTTTTGCTCTATCCGCTTAAAATTCACAAAAAAGCCCACTCCAGCCTGCCGTTTTACGACATCGCGCTCTGTGTTGTTGGTACGCTAGCCGCACTCTATCCGCTTATAGAGTTTTACGCGCTAGCGCAGCGCCCCGGAGACTACACGAGCTTTGATATAGCCGTGTCCTGCGTTGCCGTTATCGTGCTGTTTGAGGCGGGCCGCAGGATCATCGGTCCAGCACTTCCTATCATCGCAGCGATATTTTTAGCGTATGATTATTTCGGTCAATACATGCCAGACATCATCGCGCACCAGGGCGCCAGCCTAAACAAGCTCGCCGGCCACATGTATCTTACGACCGAGGGCGTTTTTGGCGTGCCGCTAGGCGTTAGCGTGAGTTTTATCTATCTTTTCGTCTTATTTGGTTCGCTGCTAGAGCGCGCAGGTGCGGGGCAATACTTTATAAATTTAGCCTTTGCGCTACTAGGTAAATTTCGCGGCGGACCGGCGAAGGCTTCCGTTATCGCGTCAGGATTAACCGGCATGGTGAGCGGCAGCTCCACGGCAAACGTCGTAACGGTGGGTACATTTACGATTCCGCTGATGAAAAAGGCGGGGCTAACTAGCACCAAAGCCGGCGCTATCGAGGTGGCTGCGGGCGTAAACGGTCAGCTGATGCCGCCTATCATGGGCGCGGCAGCCTTTATCATTGCCGAGTTTTTGGGGCTTAGCTACACAAACGTCATGATCGCGGCCGTGATTCCTGCATTTGTGTGCTATTTGTCGCTGTTTTTCATCGTGCACCTCGAGAGCTGTAAGCTAGGGCTAAAGGGCATGGAACAGGGTGTCGGCATATCTAAGCTTAAAATTTTCGTGAGCGGTCTGCACTATCTTATCCCGATTTTGGTTTTGCTCTATACCTTGTTAATTGCAAACGAATCGCCGATCTCGGCGGCTTTTAACGCTATTTGCGTGCTGTTTTTGATCATCCTTTTCCAAGAGCCGGTTAAAAAAATGGCTCACGGCGAGGACGTCGGCAAAGAGGATTTTATCATAGGCTTTGCGGATATATTTTGGGCGATGGTAACGGCGGCTAAAAGCATGACTACGATCGCGATAGCTACGGGTTTAGCTGGCATCATCGTAGGCTCGATCTCGCTAACTGGCGTCGGTCAAGTGCTATCTGAAGTCGTGGAAAATTTAGCCGGAAACAACATCGTGCTCATCCTCTTTCTCACTGCGATAATGTCGCTCATACTTGGCATGGGCTTGCCGACGACGGCAAACTACATCGTAGTTAGCTCGCTGGTTGCGCCGGTGATTTTGTTTTTGGCGCACAAAAACGGCTTTCTCATACCGGCCATCGCCGTGCATCTTTTCGTCTTTTACTTCGGTATCCTAGCCGACGATACGCCTCCGGTCGGCATCGCGGCATACGCTGCGGCCGGCATCGCCAAGGCAAATCCCGTAACCGTGGGCGTTCAGGGCTTTTTTTATGATCTACGCACGACGATTTTGCCGTTTTCGTTCGTGTTTAACAACAAGCTACTTTTGATAGAGAGCGTAAACTCGGCCAATCCAAACGACGCAAAAGGCATAGTGTGGATAACAAATCCGCTCGAGATGGCGCTGATTTTTGGTACGGCTCTAGTTGGTATGTTTGCCTTTTCTTCGGCGCTTCAGGGGTATTTCGTTAAACGCGTAAGCATGCTTGAGCGCGCGCTACTTTTGTGCGTAGTGCCGCTAACCTTGGTGCCAAATATGTGCGCCAAATATATCCCGTTTATTGCGAACGAATACGTTTCTTATGCGATCGGCGTTTCGCTTTACGCGGCGCTGTTTGCATTTCAATGGATACAAAATAAAGCGGAAAAGAGAGCCGGCGTAGGCGCTTAGAGCCTGCGCTTTCTGGGTCTGCTGATTACTCTCTCGTAAATTTTAAAAGCTTTCGTTTTGGGTTAAATTTAATTGCTAAATTTAACCCGAGTAAGGAAAATTAAAGTCTTTTTGAGCGTTTTAGATCGCTTGCAAACTGGCATCCGAGGCTATCGCCTATCTTACACGCTTTTTCAAAAAGCGCGTAGGCCTCTTTAAATTTTTTCTCCTCTAGCAAATACGATCCCGCAGTCGCGCATGAAAAGCCGTCGCCAAGCTCGCAGCCTTTATTTAGTAGTGCGCGCGCCTTTTCTTTGTCGCTTGATACATAGATGCCGCCGGCGCCCGAGCAGGCCTCTTTAGAGCCTAGTTCGCAGCCTTTTTCATATAGCTCAAGCGCTTTTTTGGTGTCAGGCAGGATATCTTTGCCCAGCTGATAAAGCGCGCCTAGTTTTGCGCAGGCTAGACCGTTGTTTGCGTCGCAGGCGACTGCAAATTTCTCGCGAGCCGTTACAAAATTAGAGCTCTCGTAGGCTTTGACGCCGTCCTCAAAATCGCCGCCCAGAGCAAAAACCGCGACAACTAGCATTAGAAGTTTTTTCATTATCTCCCTTTAAAATTAAAAATATTCTATTTTAGCATATTTAAAATTATTTTTTGTTTAGCCGTTTCTCTCGCGTTTTAAAATCAGGCATCAGCCCTGCGATGAAGCCATAAAAGCTTTTTTGATGGTGCGGGTAGATGAGGTGAGCTAGCTCGTGAAGCACGACGTATTCGACTAGTTCGGGAGCTTTTTCGATCAAATTTAGGCTTAAATTTATATAGCCTTTGCGCGAGTTGCAGCTGCCCCAGCGCGTGGTCATTTTGCGCACGACGATGCGGTTTATCTTGCGGTTTATGGCTGGAGCAAATTTAGCTATAAAATGCCCGTAAACACGCCTTGCAAAGGCTTTTTTGTAGTTTTCTAGTGCCGCCAAATTTGGAGCATAAATTTCGCCGTCAAATTTGCGTTCGTCCAAGCTTTTAAATTTGGGCTCGTCAAGGCGCGGGTCTAGTCCGTCCGAGCGCAAATTTAAGCCGTCAAAAAACTCTGAAACGCCTGCAAAGCGTCTTAAATTTACTCCATTTAAATTTGGCTCAAATTTGATGTGATAAACCTCGCCCAGCAGCCTAAACTCATCCTTGCGTGGCAAATTTGCTAGCGTTTTCTCGTGAGTCGATTTTAGCCAGTCGTAGTTTTTTTGCACAAACTCTAGCGCATATTTTTGTGCGGCGTAAAAGGGCAGCGAGACCGAGATCTCGCCTGTTTTAGCGACCTTTAGGCGGGTGGTTTTGACGCCTTTTTTAAAATTTAGCGCGACGTCAAATTCGCCGCATTTTACGCAAACGGTTTTTACACGAGGCGTTTTGATTGCCATTTTCTGCTTCTCCAGCGCCACGTATTTACGAGCCCGCGCAGCCACTCGTCGGCGGTAAATCCGATCCAAACGCCGATGATCCCCATGCCCTGCACGATGCCCAGATAGTACCCCAGCGGCAAGCTCACGCCCCACATAAACACCGCGCCCGTCATCAGTGGAAATTTGGCATCCCCGCTCGCGCGCAGGGCATTTACGATGACAATGTTAAAGGTTCGTCCCGTCTCAAGTGCGATAGAAAGCGTAAAAAGCGGCAGCATGACGGCCTTTAGCTCCTCGGTCAAATTTAGCCTCTCCATGATCTCAAATTTACCAAAATACGCCGCCAAAACGACCGCAAGGCTCGCGATAAAACCTATGCGAAGCGCGCGGAAAGTGCGCGAATAGGCCTCGTCAAATCTCATCGCGCCGACTAGGTGGCCGACGATGACCTCGTTTGCCACGCTAATGCTGGCTCCGCAAAGCAGGATAAGAAGCGTGATCTGAAAGTAAATGGTCTGCACGTTTAGGCTGGCCTCGCCCATGCTCGCCACAAAGCCAAAAGCCACCATATACTGCGCCATCCAGAGCAAATTTTCGCCCGCGCTCGGAAGCCCGACGGATAAAATTTTACGCAAAATGGCAAACGGCAGGCTAAGTAGACGTTTAAAGAAAATATTAACTTTCGCGTAGCGTGTCAGGATCAAAAATAGCACGATAACGCCAACTAGACGCCCCACGACGGTCGAAACCGCGACGCCGTAAAGGCCGTAGTTTGGCAGTCCTAGCCAGCCAAAAAGCGCGATGGCGTTGCCACAAAGGGTGATGACGTTCATGAGCAAGGAAACCAGCATAACGGCGGTAGCGAAGTTATAAACGCGAAGCACTGCTGCTAGCACCATGCCGATGCCGTCAAAGGCTAGCGCGATACCGAGCATATGCAGGTAGCTAAAACTCTCGGCTCTTAGCTGCTCGGGGACGTTTAAAAGTTCTAAAATCTCAAAACCAAAAAAATAAATAAAAACCGCGCTGCCAAGGCCGATGATCGTGTTAAACGTGATACTAGCGTGTATGACGCGTTTGGCTAGGTTGTGATTTCGCGCGCCTAGAGCCTGCGCGACCACAACCGAACAACCAACACTAAGGAAGCTAAAAATGGTCATAAATAGATCCATTATCTGGTTACCCGCACCCATGGCGCCGACTAAATGGACGCTGACCTTGGTCACCATATATGTGTTTATGATGAGCGTCACGAAGTGCAAAAACATATCTAAAAATATCGGGATAGTGAGCTTTTTGAGCGATAAATTCATAATTTCTCTTTTGTAACGTGGATTTTAGATAACGCGCGATTATATCCAAATATAAATTTAAAGCGTTTTAAGGCGGCACGGCGCGTTTTCCCCGCGAGCAGGCATAATCTTTTTATTAGCTTAATCAAGTATAATTGAAAAAATTTAATCTAAACGGATATCAAATGCACAAAACAAATTTCACGTCACGCTGGGCGTTTATCATCGCTTGCGTGGGCTCGGCTATCGGTATGGCCAACGTCTGGGGGTTTCCTTATAAGGTCGGTACGAACGGCGGCGGCGCGTTTTTGCTCGTTTATCTGTTTTTTATCGCGATATTTTCCTATGTGGGGCTTTCTGCGGAGTACGCTATCGGCAGACGTGCTAAAACCGGCACGCTGGGCTCATACGAATACGCGTGGAGAAGTCGAAACTGGGGCACGTTCGGTAAAATTTTAGGCTGGATACCGCTGGCTGGCTCGATGTGTATTGCTATCGGCTACGCAGTCATCATCGCATACGTTTTAAAGGCGCTATTTCAGGCGATCACGGGCTCGCTGATGACGGTGGATACGAACACTTGGTTTGAGTCCTTTGCGCTTTCGTCCTATTCGGTCGTGCCGTTTCACTTTATCGTCGTTGCAGGCACGCTATTTACGCTATTTTTGGGCGCGCACAGTATCGAAAAGACAAATAAAATCATGATGCCGCTTTTTTTCGTGCTATTTTTTATCCTAGCTATCAGAGTAGCGTTTTTAGACGGGGCCTTTGGCGGGTATAAATTCGTCTTTCACAGCGACTGGGGCAAGCTAGCCGATCCGATGGTGTGGGTAGCGGCGATGGGTCAGGCCTTTTTCTCGCTATCTATCACGGGCTCTGGCATGATCGTTTACGGCGCGTATCTATCGAAGGACGAGGATGTCGTAGATAGCGCGCAAAAAACGGCGATCTTTGATACGATCGCGGCGATGACGGCGGCGCTTGTTATGCTGCCTGCGGTATTTGCTTATGGCATGGATCCTGCGGCGGGGCCTGGGTTACTTTTCGTAACGCTACCTAAAATTTTACAAGATATGCCTGGCGGTCAAATTTTCGCGATTATTTTATTTACGGCGGTGATTTTTGGCGGCGTGACCTCGCTACAAAATATGTTCGAAGCCGTCGCCGAATCGATAATGCACAAATTTCCTAGCCTAAAGCGCGGCGTCGTGCTAATCGCGCTTTGCATAATATGCTTTGGCATAGGCGTAAATATGGAAGCCATAACTAGTTGGGGGCCGTGGATGGATTTCGTATCGATCTATATCATCCCTATCGGCGCGGTTATCGGTGCGGTGTCGTGGTTTTGGGTCATCAAAAAAGAGGAGATCATGGACGAGATAAATACCGGCGCGGCAAAAAAGCAAGGCGCGTTTTGGTACTTTACGGGCAGATATATATACGTGCCGATGGCGCTTACGCTTTGTATCATCGCGCTTAGCATGCATATCTCGTTTTAAGGCTCGCGCGTGGCTCTAATCGACCTTATCGACGTTAGTAAAAAATTCGGCCCCAATGAAATTCTAAACAAAATAAGCCTCAGCGTAAACGAGCGCGAGCGTATCGCTATCATCGGCAAAAACGGCAGCGGCAAAAGCACGCTAATGAAGCTAGTCGCGGGCTCGCTAGAGCCAGATAGCGGCAGGCGTATCGTGCAAGGCGGCGTAAAAGTAGAAATGCTCGCGCAAAATCCCAAATTTGACGATACGGCGACGGTAAAAGACGCGCTAAATTTGGAGCTAAAAGAAATTTTCGACGCACGCGACGAGTATGCGGCGGTGCTAGAGGCGCTCGGCCGCGATCCGCATAACAAAGAGCTAAACGCGAGGCAAGATGAACTAATCAAATTTATCGAAGCAAAAGACGGCTGGCAGATCGAGCGCAAGATCGAGCGCGTGCTGGAGGAGTTTAAGCTAAAAGAGTACGAAAACCGCGCTGTTTCTAGCCTTAGCGGAGGCGAGATACGCCGCGTGGCTCTGGGTGCGCTGATACTTAAAAAGCCCGATATTTTGCTGCTTGACGAGCCTACGAACCACCTTGACGTTTATATGGTGAGATTTCTAGAGGATATGCTAAAAAGCTCGCGCCAGACGATAGTTTTTATCTCGCACGATCGCTATTTTATCGATGCGCTGGCAACCAGAAGCGTCGAGATCGAGGAGGGCGTACTAGCGTCATTTGACGGCGGTTACGCAAACTATCTAGCCAAAAAAGAGGAAATTTTAGCCAGCCTAGCTAAATCTCACGAGACGTTGCTAAAACAGCTAAAAGCCGAGGAGGAGTGGCTACGCCGCGGCGTCAAAGCGCGTCTAAAACGCAACGAAGGGCGCAAAGAGCGAGTGCTAGCCATGCGCGAGGAGGCGAAAAAAAATCCGGGCGTGATACGCCGCGTTAGGCTCGAGCTCGAGCGCGCGAGTAAAAATTTTAACCAAACGCAAAGCGTAAACCGCAAAAAGATGCTCTTTGAGATCAAGCAATTAAGCAAAACTATTGGCGGCAAGCAGCTTTTTAGCGATTTTAACGCGCGCGTTTTGCAAGGCGAGCGTATCGCGATAGTCGGGCGAAACGGTAGCGGTAAAAGCACTCTTATTAAAATTTTACTCGGATTTGAAAAGCCTAGCAGCGGCGAGATCAAGCGAGGCGAGGTGCGAGTGGGGTACTTTGATCAGTCCAGAAGCGCGCTGGATGACGATAAAAGCCTCATCGAGACATTTTGCCCAAACGGCGGCGATCACGTAATGGTGCGCGGGCGAAATATGCACGTTTACGGCTACCTTAAAAATTTCCTATTTCCTAAAGAATTTCTCGATAAACCCATCGGCGTGCTAAGCGGCGGCGAGAAAAACCGCGTGGCGCTGGCTCTGCTTTTTAGTAAGGAGTACGACGTGCTCGTACTTGACGAGCCGACAAACGACCTAGATATCGCTACTATCAATATCCTTGAGGACTATCTGCAAAGCTTTGAAGGCGCCATAATCATCGTTAGCCACGACCGATACTTCGTCGATAAGATCGCGCACAAACTCTGGGCATTTGAGGGGACGGCGATCGAGGTGCTACATCAAGAATACAGCGTCTATCTCGAGCTAGAAGACGAATTAGCCGAGCTTGGTAAATTTGAAGCAAGCCTGGCTAGCGAAGCCGAGCAAGCGCAAAAACAAAAGAGCAAAACAAGCGCAAAGCTAAGCTACAAGCAAACGCAAATTTTATCCTCGCACCCCGAGAAAATCGCCGCACTAGAGGCCAAGATAAAAGAGCTAAACGCGGGCCTTAGCGATCCTAAAATCTATCAGCAAATCGGCCTAACCGAGCTTTATAGCGACCTAGAAGCGGCAAAAAGCGAGCTGGAGACGCTTGAAAACGAATACTTTGAAGTCTTGGAAATCGCCGAAAATTTGGAGCAAATTTGAAAAAATTAACTAAAACGGGCAGGGTTGGTGCTCTAAATTTACGCACTATTAAGCGAGACGAGTTTACCGGCGCTAGTTTTGAGCTGGACGGGATTAAATTTAGCGGCGTTTTTTCGGCGGATTTTAGTCTAGAACAGGGCGACCTCGTGCGCGTAAAGTACGAAAGAGACGGCTTTATAAATAGAATAACCCTGCTTGAAACCCTGGCTAAAAATAGCGAAAATAAGAGCATGACGGCAAAAATCATGAATATTACGGTTTTTATCTCACTTACGCTTCTTGCTCTTTGTATCGCGGGCGGAGTAATTTTTTCTTTAATTACGGGCAGATTTGAGATTCGCGATTTTACCGATGTTATTAGGCTTATTTGCATTTGCTTCCTTGTTTTGTCGCTAGCTTACCATGCGATAGGAAAATTTAAAATTTTGAGACATTTTGCGTAAAATTTGAGCTAGATAAACATCAGAGCTTCTAAAAATAGGCGGTACTTTGAAAGATAAAAAACCTATACTACTTTGCTTATTTGCGCTTTTTGCTGTGCTTTTTATAGTATTTTTCATGGTTTATGTCGTTAGCTACGAGGAGGAGAATGATTTTACCCAGATAGGTAGCAGCGAATTTTACGCGACGCCGCAGGGCAAAATTTACGCGCTAATCCCAAGCGGAGGCAAATTTGAGCTAAAAGACGTGCGGGCGAATAAATTTAAGGTTTTCGCGTCTGATAGCTACCGCGGCAGAAATGTCGGCATGGGCGAAAGTGCCGTCTACTGCGGCAATCTCGCGATGACTGGGCTAGATCCGGCTCGCACTATGGCGATTGGCAACGGATATTTCACGGACGGCCGGGTTAGCTATTTTTGTAGCGACGTAGGCGAGAGAAACTACGAGCTAGGCGGCTTTAGCGAGATGGTTCAAACTATGGCGTACGCGATATTTGGTGCTGATAAACCGCAAAGCTATATCTATAAAACCCAGCGCATTTCTAGCGTAAATTTAGCTCCTATTTTAGGTTTCGGTTTCGCGGCGGAAAAAGCGGCTTTGCGCGGCGAAGGCGGAAAGGTATATTTTGAGGGCAAGCAGCTAGACGGTGCAGACGCCAGGGCGCTAAGATACGTGCTAGACGCGCGCGGACGAGCTAGCGATTTTTACGTCACGGACAGGCAAAACGTCTATTTTAAGAGCTCACGGCTCGCGGTCAAATTTACCCCTGAGCTGCACGAGGCGGCGTATTTTAACGGCGTGCACTATCTTTTGGAACCCGCTAGCGGCGTAGTTTATGCGGACGAGCACGAGTTTGCACCCGAATTTGCGCCTTATTCGCTACTCTTTGGCGTCTCTGGCGCGCACGCCTATCATCTGCTTTTTCGCGGCAAGGGCGGGATTTATTTTTGGGAGCGTGAAAACGGCGGCGAAAGCGGCGAGCTAAAACGCGCGGCGGACGATCCTTTTGCGGGTGATATTTCGCCGCTTGCTGGTAGCGTTTTTGTTAGCGGCGCTCAGACCTATTTCGTGCAGAGCCGCGAAGTGTGGCATAGAACTAAAAACGGCAGGCATTTAGGCTCGCGCCATACGGAGCTTTTTAGGCTTAAAACGAGCGAGCAATGGCGCAAAATAGGGCTCGTGCGTAACGGCGTATACGGCGCGGTTTACGCAAACGGCGATAAAATTTACTATTTTGACGCGCTTGGGACGGGGCAGCTCATAGACTCTAGCGTCTACGAGATCGTGGATACTGCCGCCATAGAAATCTTGACGAGGCTATATGATCCGCGCGGCAAAAATCCGAGCGGCGAGGATATCCGCAAGATGATAAAAGATGGTCAGCTCGTACCGGCACAAGGCGAGCTCGTTTTTGAGGCGGTTACTAGCTATGACGGCGAGGGGAGGTATTATCTTTGGATATTTTTAGGGGTTGCGATTTTGGCTGCGATCGCGGGCAAAGCGTACGAATATAAAAGCCGCGCAAAAGCGGTAGAAAACGAAACAGCGACAAAACCTCGCGGCAAGGCAAAATTTAGACGGTAAATTTGCTTAAAACGCTCAAATTTGACGCTGTACACGCCGCTAGCAAATTTTAATCAAATTTTCGCTAAAATCTGGTCAAATTTAAAAGGAGTGCAAATGAAACTGGGAAATTTTTCCGCAAACTCAAGCCTAAGCAATCAGTACCTAGAACAAGCCCAAAATAACAGCGCAAAAGCCCTAAATAACATCTCCGCACAGCGCGCTCTAAGTGGTATCGACAGCGCAAATCTAGCTATCGCAGACTCGCTACGCTCTCAAAGCTCCACGCTAGAGCAGGGCGTCGCAAACGCAAACGACGCCATCGGCATCCTGCAGATCGCCGACTCCACGCTAGCAAATATCACGCAAAGCGCCGACCGCATCGGCGAACTATCGGTCAGATATAACGGCGGCATCCTAAACGCCGATCAGCAAAAGATGATAAAAAGCGAGGCGGATGCGCTCGTGGGCGCGATGAAAGAGAGCACACAGCAGGCTAGCTTTAACGGCAAGAACGTATTTGGCGGGCAGATGAGCTTCCTAACCGGTAACGGCACGGCGAGCGTAAATTTAAACGCGCCCGATTTTAGCGGTATAGACGTGGGTAGCGGCGAGAGCGTGAATAAATTTATCGGTAGCGTAAACGCTCTGCGAGGTGAAATCGGCGCTGCGCAAAACGGCATAATCTCTGGCATAAATGCAAGCCTAACCAAAAACGTCGCGCTAAGGCAAAGTGAGTCACAGCTACAAAATAACGACATCGCTAAAAATATAAGCGCCTTTAAGCAAAACGACCTGCAAGCAAACGCTGCGATCCTCGCGCAAGCGCACAATACCGCAAGTTTGCAAAGCCAGTTTAACAGGCTTTTGGGCTAAATTTAACTGCTTTTATCTTTTAGCCGCTACGCTCCTTGGCGGCTAAAGCTCTTTTATTTTATTCTACTTTGGCGATTTTATCGCGCCTTACAGTCGGTCAAATTTACCTAAACCCTCCACATTACTTTTGCTAGGATTATCATTATGACGCACAAAACAAGAGCGATGATGTGCGAGTATTTGCCGAAAGGATCGGGCTTTTTAAGCTTATAGACATAAAAGAGCGATATTGCTGTGATTAGGCACATTAACCCTAGCACGCCGATCTTGGTCGCGAGTAAAATTTGAAATGGGCTACCGAGCCATCCGTTCTCGCCGCCAAAATAATCCTTTGCCATATAAACGCCGCTGATAATCAGGAGTAAAAACGCAGTGCCAAACACCTTCGCGCTGCCTTTAGTGTAGGCTTTTTTGACGCGAGCGAGCGTATCCTCGTCTATATGCTTTTTAGCAAACGGAAATATGCAAACGTCGAAAAATACGTAGCCGACGAAGGCTACGGCACTCAAAATATGAACAATCAGGAAAAATAGATACATTTAAGACCTTTTTTGTTTGATTATATTTAAATCAGTCGTCCAATTGGATGATTTTGATTAAGGATTGCGCGGAAGAGGGTCGAATTTAATCTATCGGCGAAGCGGCAAATTTGCAAAAACAAGCGGACAAAAAAACTACTTGAAGTCAAATTTGGATTGGGTAAATTTGAGATAACGAATTTAGAGATTTATAAAAATCCGCCCGTCGAATTTAACGGACGGGGCAAATTTAAGGGCGCGTAAAAACGCTAAAACCTTAAATTTGAGTTTAAAGCCCTTGCCAAAACAAGGGCTAAATTTTACTCGACTTCGGCGTCTATGACGTCGTCGTCTTTTTTCTTGCCGCCGTTTGCTTGCTCGCCCGCGGCGCCGTCTTTTTTATACATCGCTTCGGCTAGCTTGTGGCTGGCTTCGCTTAGAGTTTTGACCTTCGCATCGATCTGCTCTTTGCTAGCGTTTTCGTCTTTTAGCGTCTCTTTTAGCTCGTCCAGCGCCTTTTGGATACGCTCTTTGTCCTCGGCTGGGATTTTCTCGCCTAGCTCGTCAAGGCTCTTTTGCGTTTGGTGCGCTAGCGCGTCGGCTTGGTTGCGTGCCTCGACCGCGTCTTTGCGCTTTTTGTCGTCCTCTTTGTGTAGCTCGGCGTCTTTGACCATGTTGTTGATCTCTTCCTCGCTTAGGCCGCTTGAGCCTGAGATCGTGATATTTTGGGCTTTGCCGGTAGCTTTATCTTTAGCTGAGACCGTTAGGATGCCGTTGGCGTCGATGTCAAACTCAACCTCGATCTGAGGTACTCCGCGAGGAGCGGCAGGGATGCCCTCTAGGTTAAACTGACCCAAAGACTTGTTGTCGCGGGCAAATTCGCGCTCGCCTTGTAGCACATGGATCGTGACGGCGCTTTGATTGTCCTCAGCGGTTGAAAATACCTGATTTTTCTTAACAGGGATAGTCGTGCCTTTTTCGATGATTTTTGTCATCACGCCGCCTAGAGTCTCGATGCCTAGGCTTAGCGGAGTGACGTCTAGGAGCAACACATCCTTCACGTCGCCTTTGATAACCGCGCCTTGGATCGCCGCGCCGATAGCTACGACTTCGTCCGGATTTACGCTTTTATTTAGCTCTTTACCAAATGCTTTTTTGACCTCTTCTTGAACTAAAGGCACGCGTGTCGAACCGCCCACCATGACGATTTCTTTTATATCTTTTTTGTCCAGTCCGGCATCTTTTACGACCTCGTTTATCTTGGTGATCGTTTGAGCGACTAGATCCTCTATCATGCCTTCAAATTTTGCCCTAGTTAGCGTCTTTGTGAGGTGTTTTGGACCAGTAGCGTCAGCTGTGATGAACGGTAAATTTATCGTCGTTTCTTGAGCCGAGCTTAGCTCTTTTTTAGCTGTTTCGGCAGCCTCTTTTAGGCGCTGCATAGCCATCACGTCGGTTTTTAGATCGATGCCGGCGTCGCTTTTAAATTCGCTCGTTAGCCAGTCTATTAAGCGGTTATCGAAGTCGTCGCCGCCGAGAAACGCGTTACCGCCCGTAGCCAAAACCTCGACCACGCTATCGCCGGTTTCTAGCACCGTAACGTCGAACGTACCGCCGCCCAGGTCGTAAACCATGATCTTTTCGGCCTCTTTTTTATCTAGACCGTAAGCAAGAGCCGCCGCAGTAGGCTCATTTATGATGCGAAGCACATTTAGTCCAGCGATAGTTCCCGCCTCTTTAGTCGCTTTTCTTTGGCTGTCGTTAAAGTACGCAGGCACGGTGATGACGGCATCTACGACGGTTTCGCCCAGATAGCTTTCCGCATCCTCTTTTAGTTTTATGAGCACTTTTGCAGAGATTTCTTGCGGAGTGTAGACCTTGCCCGCGATCTCAATAGCGCACGCACCGTTTCTATCTACGATGTGATACGGCAGGCGAGATTTGGCCTCCTGCGCGTTTTTCTCGTTGCTCATTAGGCCCATTATTCTTTTTATAGAGTAGATGGTTTTTTCAGGGTTTGTGACGGCTTGGCGTTTTGCGCTGTCGC
>CAUPZP010000009.1:0-92373 GCA_963516105.1 uncultured Campylobacter sp. | reverse complement strand
TTTAATTTTTTGCTACAAGTTTAATTTTTTGCTACAAGTTTAATTTTTTGCTACAAGAAAAATATACAATTAATCTGCAACAAAACATACAGTGCTAAATTTTCTTAACAATCAAAAAAATAATCCCATGTAAAGCTGTATCTAAATTTTTCAGGTAAAAATACAGAAATCACTCGATTTTTATGATGCATAATTTAATGCTTAACACAATAAGTCAAAAAGTAAAATGCAGACTATTTTTTCTATTTTGTATTGAAAACTATAATTTTCAAATAAATATCTATATCTCTTTTGTATTGCCTCAATATCTTCAGCAAATACTGAGAATACGGTCTTTTTTAACGTTTTACCTTTTGAACTAAAATAATTTATCCGTTAAATTTCATGCTAAATTTAATGAATATTTTTTATACTTATTTTGCTAAATATTTTGCTTGTTATTGTATGTTTTTTTGAAATAGTTTTTTGAAGTAATTACGTTGATGAAAAATGTAGGAATAAACAGGAATAAAATAGAGCTTTTAATAGCCCTACTTTTTATGCTTTTTAGGATAGTCAAAAAACAGAGCCTTTGCGCCGTGTTCTTTTAGTTCTTTAAAGCTACCGTCAAATTCGACGCAAAAGATGCCGCATGTGGGTATATTCCCGATCGCAGCATCGCTTAAAAGCTCACAAATTTCCGTTATCGCGTCGTTGTGTGCGATGACAAATACGCTTTGAAATTTGTCGTCAAATTCTTTTATAAAGGCTAAAAGCTCGTGCGTCTGCGCTCCGTATAGCTCGTCTTTAAATTTGATTTTCTTCTTAAATTTGATCGCTTCGGCTAGCTTTTGAGCTGTTTTAGCGCAACGTTTGGCAGGGCTTGAAAATATCGCGTCTGCCTTTACCTCGTGCTTTTTTAGTCGTTCGCACATTAGCGCCAGATCCTTTTTGCCTCGCTCGCTTAGATCGCGCTCAAAATCGTTACCGTCGCCCTCATCTACGGCTTTTGCATGTCTGATAAAGTAGATTTTTTTCATTTTATTCCGCCTTTCCGGCTTTCGCTATATTTTTTATGTGCTCGATTTCCGCCTCGCTAAATCCTGATTTTAGGCGTGCGCTTACGTTTAGCTCGCGAGACTGCAAAAAGGCTTTAGGGTAGATTTTTTGCACTGTTTGCGCGTAGATTTCGGGGCTTACGCCTTCTTTTTCGCAAGCAAATTTAAACCAACGATCGCCCTTTGAGACGTGCGAGATTTCCTCATCTAAAATGACTTGCAAAATTTCGCAAAGCTGCGCCTTGTTTGCGTCTTTTTCACGCTCGGTTTCTAGTTTTTTTAGCATAAAGGCATTTGCGTCAAGACCGTTTGCCTCCATATATCTAGGCAGCACAGCCATGCGCTCAAGCAGCGACGAGGAGGTGTTTTGCAGGGTGATAAAAAGCCCGTCGTGCACGGCAAATTCGCCGTATTTCACGCCAAATTTAGCCATATGCTCCTCGATCATCTTAAAGTGCCTGATCTCATCCTCTGCAACCTCGAGCCAGTCGTCATAGTAGGCTTTTGGCAGCGTACGAAAGCGATACGCCGCATCTAGTGCGATATCTACGGCGCTATATTCGATGTGAGCGATCGAGTGGAGGAAGGCCTTTTGTTTGTCGGCTTGCTTTTTATTGCCGATTTCTCTCATGGCTACGACCTCGCAAAATGCCGCATAACTCGGGCGTCGAAGCGGTTTTATTTCGTCAAATTTACCGCCCTCTTCTATCTGCGCGTCAAATTTACCAGCCTTGTATTCGGCGTAAAATCGTCTAAATTTGTCAAACTTAAGCTCCTTGTCGCCGCACTCTAAAATTTCCCAAATTTGATCGAAAAATCTCATTTTATCACCTTAAATTTTACCCCGAAATATCCTAGCGCAAAGCCGATTATGTGCGCGTACCAGGCGACGTTTACGCCCATAGCCACGGGCGCGAAGCTCATTAGTAAGATCGCGATGATTAGCCCCTTTCGGCTACTTGCGTCCAAAAATGCCAAAACGCCCAGCAGTAGGCTGATCGCGCCACTAGCTCCGACTAAATTTATAAAAGTTCCGTTAGTTTTAAACATAACATAAATATAAACAAAACTAAGCAGCGAGGTCAAAACGCCTCCGATGCAGTAAATAACGGCAAATTTTTCGCTGCCGTAGTACCGCTCAAGAAGCGATCCAAACTGATACAAAACCGCCATATTCATCAGCAGATGGGCCAAATTTGCATGCATAAACATCGAGGTTGCGGGCTGCCAAACGAAAAGCCCGTCTATAAAAAACATATTTAGCCCAAGCGTCGCGTTAGTGCCGCAAATGCCGCAGTAAACGGCAAAAAATATTAGACAATTTAGCGCGATGAGCGATATCGTGGCTTTCAAAAACGGCTCCTTTTTAAAGGCTTTATCATATAAAATTTAGACATAAATTTAGCTAAAAACTAACCTTGCCAAAGCCGGCGAATCTGTTTGACGTTAGGCAGGTAGCGTCGCCGCCTTTGCACGCTACGATGTAGGAGTTCACCTCTTTGCCGCCTATTTTGTGGCTGTTTTTTTGAAATAGATTTATAAATCCGCTTTTGTTTTTGCCTCTAGTATTATGCATAAATCTTATAGTTCCGTCATCTTCTATGCGGTCTATGATGCCAAGGTGCGTTATGATTTGTTTATTTTTGTCTTTGGTTTGGCTCGTGGTGTTGTTAAAAAACACCAAATCTCCGAGCTTCGGACTTGTTTGCGAGATCAAATTTCGCTTTTTGTAAAAATTATAAATAGCTTGCGATTTTGATCCTTGTTCGCCGTAAAATTTGAGTAAATTCGTCTCGGAAAAGTAAACGTTATTTATGTTTTTATTTACGAGCGAGACGAAACCCGAGCAGTCTCCGCCGTCTTTTTTGCCCAAAAAGCCTTGCATAAAATTTGAAAGCGCTTTGCCGCCTAGATCGTTAAATACGTCTTGCTGCGAGTTTAAAAATCTCGCGTTTAAAATCTGTCCGCTTTGATCGGTCGGGTAAATTTTGGGCGCATCGTTCGCGCATCCGCTAAAAATCAAAGCCGCAAGCGACGCAAGCGGTAAAAAAATCGTAAATTTCATTTTGTTATCCTATTTTTTATCTAAGGCGACGTTTTGCGGTAAATTTGAGCGCCGGAAACTGGCCGCCTAAAAGCAAGATTATATAAATAAATCGGTAAATATCGGCATAAATTTAAATTTATAAGCTAAATTTTACTATACTTTGGATTTCATTTAAGGATTTAAGATGATGCATTATTTAGAAATCGAAGGAAACGCGAAACTAGGCGGCGAGGTCGCCATAAGCGGTGCGAAAAACGCCGCCCTGCCCCTCATAGCCGCGGCTCTAATCATAAAAAACGACGTGACGCTAAAAAATATGCCAAACGTCGCGGATATAAAAACATTGGCTACTCTGCTGGTAAATTTGGGCGCAAAATGCGAATTTACGGACGATCACACGCTAAAAATCAACTCAAATTACGTTAGCTCCACAAAGGCCAACTACGACATCGTGCGTAAAATGCGTGCCTCTATCCTGGTGCTTGGTCCGCTGCTAGCGAGGTTTGGCCACTGCGAGGTGAGCCTGCCGGGCGGCTGCGCGATCGGACAAAGACCGATCGATCTACACCTAAGCGCGCTTGAAAAAATGGGCGCAAATATCGAAATAAAACAAGGCTATGTCGTCGCTACCGCACCTGACGGATTAAAAGGCGCGCAGATCGTGTTTGACAAGATCACGGTAACGGGCAGCGAAAACATCATAATGGCCGCCGTGCTCGCTCACGGCACGACGCATCTAATCAACGTCGCTAAAGAGCCCGAGGTGGTGCAGCTTTGTGAGGTTTTGGCAACTGGAGGCGTTAAGATCGAGGGTATAGGCACGGACGAGCTGGTGATCGATGGCACGGATAGACGCTTGCTGGATCTGAGCGAGATAACGGTCATCCCCGATAGGATCGAGGCTGGGACGTATCTTTGCGCCGGAGCGATCACGAACTCGCAAGTCACCATCACAAACGCCAACGCCGCGCATCTTAGGGCCGTGCTTACTAAATTTAACCAAATGGGCTTTGAAACCGTCGTGGACGGTGATAAAATCACGATAATGCCGGCTAAAAACGTAAATCCCGTCGAGATCGTAACGACAGAGTTTCCGGGCTTTCCGACCGATATGCAGGCGCAGTTTATGGCGCTCTCGCTCGTAGCAAACGGCGTCAGCACGATCGACGAAAGGCTTTTTGAGAACCGATTTATGCACGTTAGCGAGCTCACGCGTATGGGTGCGGACATCCGCCTAAACGGCCATATCGCGACGATCTACGGCGGAGGCGAGATAAACGCCGCAGACGTGATGGCTACCGATCTGCGCGCAAGCTCTGCTCTAGTGCTGGCGGCCCTTGCCGCAAACGGAACTAGCCGCGTGCACAGAATTTACCACCTAGATAGAGGCTACGAGGGGCTGGAGCGCAAACTAGCGGCTCTGGGTGCAAAAATACGCAGGCTGGAGGAGTAAAATGACGCTAGAGCTTGCTCAAAATTTGATCCTAGAAAAAGCTAAATTTGACGGCTGCGGCGAGTTTGTAAGCCTTGAGCGCGCGACGGGTAAAATTTTAGCCCAGGACGTGGTTGCGGTTAAAAATTTGCCCTCTTTCGACAATGCCGCGATGGACGGCTACGCGCTAAAATTTGATGATTTTAATGAGCCTTTAGGCGTCGCGGCAACTGTGCTAGCGGGCGATGAGGCCGAGATCGCGCTAAAAAAAGGCGAATGCGTAAAGATAATGACCGGCGCAAAAATGCCTATAAATGCCGACACGGTCGTGCCTTTTGAAGATGCGGTTTTACAGGGCGGCAAGCTCTCGCCGCAAAGTAAAGTTAAAAAATTTAACGCCCTAAGATACAAGGGCGAAGAGGTCAAAGCGAGCGAAATTTTGCTAAAAAAAGGCGAAAATTTAACGCCTGCAAGGGTGATGATGCTAGCCGCCCAGGGCATCTACTGCGTCTGCGTAGAGCGCGAGATAAAGATCGGTATATTTTCAAGCGGCGATGAAGTGGTCGAGCCGTGGCAAAACGCGAGCGAGGAGCAAATTTATAACGCAAACGGCGCAGGTATCGCGTCACTGCTTCAAAGCTTTGGCTTTGCTAGCTCGTACGCGGGCATCATAAAAGACGACTTAGAAAGTACGACGCGCGCGCTTGAGACGGCTGAATTTGACGTAATCATAACAAGCGGCGGAGCGAGCAAGGGCGAGGCTGATTTTATGAAAACGGCGCTTTTAAATTTAGGCTTTAGCGAGCTTTTTGACGGCGTAAATATCCGCCCGGGACGACCGAGCAAAGCCTTTATAAAAGGTAAAAAAATCGTTTTTATCCTGCCGGGAAACCCGATGGCTGCGTTTTTGATGTGCTTTTTACTAGTCGTTCCTTTTTTAAAAGGCGCGCAGCTTGAAAAACTCGACGCCGTTTTAAGCCAAGACGTAAAAATAAAATCTGGACGCCAAAATATCGTGCTGGGCAGCTTTTGCGAAGGCAAATTTAGCGTGACGGATAATAATAAATTCGGATCTGGCATGATAACTCCGCTCACCAAAAGTAACGCCGTTTTGGTAACAAACGAGAGCCTCGGCGAGCTAAAAGCGGGCGAAATCGTAAAAATTTTGAAATTTTCTTGACAAATGAAAACGTTTTTGCTAAAATTGCGACTTCTCAAACGGTGCGGGAATAGCTCAGGGGTAGAGCACAACCTTGCCAAGGTTGGGGTCGCGAGTTCGAATCTCGTTTCCCGCTCCATTTTTTTCTTACTATTTTTTCCCATTTTTTTATTTTCTTCAGATTTAGCACTTTGGCCGATGTATTGCGTTTCAAACGGCAAAATCACGCTTGCGGACTTGGGCTTTACGGACAAAAGCGACGAGATTTTAAATTTAGGCGAAAACAAAGCCGCAAAAATAAATTCGCGAGACTTAGCTGAAATTTTAAAAAAACACGAGCTAGAGCTTGAGGATAAAAGCGGCGGAGAGACGATATTTGTCAAAAACTGCGATGCATTAGCTCTCGTTCAGCGTGCCTTTTTGCAAGAGGTTACGGGCGAGTTTAAGGGGCTGCAATTCGTCAAATTTCCGCTCATCGAGCCTCAAAACGAACTTCCTAAAAATTTCCACGAATACAAATTCGATAAAATTTATGTAAATAAAATCAATCCAAAAGGCAGCTTCAGGGCTAGTTTTATCACGCCAAACGGCTCGCAGCCAAGTGTTTTTTTTAGATATGAAGTTAGCGCGAAAATGCCTGTTTTGCGGGCTACTAAGCCACTCGCAACGCGCCAGATGCTAGGTATAGACGACTTTGCGAAAGACTGGGTCGAGCTTGGCGAGTTTAGCCCCGACATGATGAGCGAAGCTCCAAACGCGAGGCTAGCGACGAAGCAAAACATAAAAAGCGGCGAAGTGCTGCGACTGAGGCAGTTTACACCGTTGCCGCTCATCAAAAAAGGCGAGCGCGTTAACGCCGTGCTTAGCGACGGGGCGCTCAGTATCATAGTCGAAGTCACCGCGCTAGAAAACGGCAATCTAGGCGAGACCATCAAGGTCAAAAACAACGATAAAAAGGTTTTTAGTGCTCAAATCGTCTCAAAAAAACAGGTGATGATAAGATGAAAATTTTTCTAGGTATCAGCGGCGCAAGCGGCGTAAATCTGGGGCTAAAGCTTGCCTGCGAGATAGCAAAAAGAAGCAAGCTGCATCTGTGCGTGAGCAAAAACGCTATGAACGTGCTAGAAAAAGAGCTAAATTTTACGGATTTTTTTTATAAAAACGGTGCGACGGGTTTAAAATTTAATACAAACCAAAATAGTGCCAAATTTGATAAAAATCACGAAGACGCCAAATTTTTAAATTTTAGCTCCGCTCAAGGCGAGCTGGACTTTGAATGCGGGGATAAGCTGCAAAATAAAAACAGTAAAGTTGCGTATAATGCACAAGATTTAAAATTTGACGCTTTGGATAACTGCGCTCTTGACGACACAAACGGGCAAAATTGTAAATTTGACGGCGGAGAGAAAAACGAGCGACAAGACGCTCAAATTTTAGGTAAATTTGATAGCCGTAAATTTCAAGACAAAAGCGAATTTGATAAAAACCGCGCTCAAAAAGACGAAATTTATCAAATTTGGCAAGATTTACAAAATCACGCCGCCATCCACGATGACCCTGATCTCGCCGCGGCTCCTAGCTCGGGATCGTTTGGCATAGACGCTACTATCGTCGCGCCCTGCTCTATCAACACGCTAGCTAAAATCCACGCAGGCTTTGCCGACACGCTGATAACTCGCGCCGCCGCAGTCGCGCTAAAAGAGCGAAAAAGGCTAGTTTTGGGCGTTAGAGAGATGCCGTTTTCTACGCTTGCGCTTGAGCACGCTGCCAAGCTTTCCGCTCTTGGCGCCGTTATTGCGCCGCCGGTTTTGGGCTATTATTCTGGTCAAAATAGCCTTGAGGATATGGAAAATTTCATCATCGGCAAGTGGCTTGATCTGCTCGGGTTAGAGCATCAAATTTACAAAAGATGGGGCTAAAAACAGCTGCGCCATTCGCAAGATAAAGTCCTGTTTTAGGCATAAAATAGTAAAATCATCCTTTAAAATTTAAAGGCGAAAAATGAAAGCTTGTATCTATCCCGGCACCTTTGATCCCGTCACAAACGGCCATCTGGACGTCATCAAGCGCGCGACTAAAATTTTCGATAAAGTCATCGTCGCGGTTGCGGCTAGCGAGAGCAAGCAGCCATATTTTAGCTTGGCTAGACGCGTAGAAATGGTAAAAATCTCAACGGCGGATCTAAAAAACGTCGAGGTCGTAGGCTTTGATAACTTGCTCGTTGATTTCGCCAAAAGCTGCGGCGTAAACGTCGTGATCCGCGGACTTCGCGCGGTCAGCGACTTTGAGTACGAGCTGCAAATCGGCTACGCAAACGCCACGCTTTGGGAGGAGCTTGAGACCGTTTATCTGATGCCGAGCCTCAAAAACGCCTTTATCTCAAGCTCGATCGTGCGCTCCGTTCTCAGCCACGACGGCGACGTTAGCAAGCTGGTTCCAAGTGAAATTTTAGAAACTTTGAAAGGCTAAATTTGTATATTTTATTTGAAGGTATCGACGGCGCGGGCAAAAGCACGCAGATAGCGCGGCTGGCGGCGGCTTACCCGCAAGCGATCGTAACCAAAGAGCCCGGCGGCACAAAGCTTGGCGAAAATTTGCGCGAGATATTACTAAAAGAAAACGATCTGGATAAAAGGGCCGAAATTTTGCTATTTTTGGCCGATAGAGCCGAGCATTTCGGTAAAATAATAAAACCCAACTTAGACAAGATGATTTTAAGCGACAGGGGCTTCGTCTCGGGCATGGCTTACGCGCTGGCGGGCGGAAATTTTAGCTTTGAGGAGCTTTTAAATTTAAACAAATTCGCCTTGCAAGGAAATTTTCCGCAAAAAATAGTATTTTTTAAAGCGGATGAAAGCACGCTAAGATCGCGTCTAAATTCGCGCGTGCAGATGGATGGTATAGAGGCTCGCGGCTTTGGTTATTTGCTAAAAGTTCAGGACGCGATGGAGGAAATTTTACAAAAACTAGACATCCGCTACGTCGTAACAGACGCCGCTCTGGACGAAGAAAAAATAACGAATTTGATAAAGGAGTTTATAAATGATTAGCGCATTAAGGGGGATGAAGGACGTTTTGCCGCCCCAGTCGGGACTTTACGAGAGGATAATCAAAATCTGCGAAGAGGTCGCGAAAAACTACGGATACGAGTTTGTGCTGTCTCCGCACCTGGAGCAAACGGCGCTTTTTCGCCGCAGCGTCGGAGAAAGCAGCGACATCGTGGGCAAGGAGATGTATCAGTTTGAGGATAAGGGCGGCAACGACGTTTGCCTGCGCCCTGAGGGTACGGCCGGAGTAGTGCGCGCCTTTATCGAGGCTAAATTTGACCGAGCGGGCGGCGTGAGACGGTACTTTTACCACGGTTCGATGTTTCGCTACGAGCGCCCGCAAAAAGGCCGTTTGCGCGAGTTTCATCAGTTTGGCTGCGAGTGCTTTGGCGAGCCTAGCGTTTATGAGGATGCGAGCGTTATTTTGATGATAAACGAGATATTTTCGCGCCTTGGTATCAAAACTAAGCTACTTATAAATTCGCTCGGAGACGCCGCTAGCATGGGCGCCTACCGCGAAAAGCTGGTTAAATTTTTAGACGAGCATGAGGGGCAAATTTGCGAGGACTGCAAGCGCAGAAAGCTAACAAACCCTATCCGCGTGCTAGACTGCAAGGTCGAAAGCTGTCAAAAAATCTACGAAAACGCGCCGCTGATAATCGGCAGTCTAAACGACGAATGCGCGGCCGAGTTTAAAAAGCTGCAAGAAATTTTAAGCGGCAACGGCGTGGAGTTTGAGATAGATCCAAAGCTCGTGCGCGGGCTTGATTATTACTGCAAAACGGCGTTTGAGTTCGTTTCAAACGAGATCGGCGCACAAAGCGCGGTCGCGGGCGGCGGACGCTACGACAGGCTGGTCGAGTACCTAGGCGGCAAGGCTAGCTACGGCGTTGGTTTCGCGATGGGTATCGAGCGCATAATGGAAATCCTAGGCGGCCGCGAGAGCCAGAGCGTAAGAAACGGCGTATATATCGGCGCGATGGACGCCGATGGCGTGGACGCAGTCTATAAAATAGCGATAAATTTAAGAAAAAGTCTCCCAGTCATCGTGAGCTACGAGCCTAAAAAACTGCAAAAGCACCTAAATGCCGCAGATAACGCAAACGCTAGGATTTGCCTTTGCGTCGGCGAGGACGAGCTAAAATCGGGCAAAATTTGGCTAAAAGATCTGAGTGAGAAAGCCGAAAAAACGCTTGATTTGGCGGATCTGGAGGCTGAACTTAAAAGGATTTTAAATGTATGATTACGGTTTAAATTTGTGGGGAAATAATAACTTCATCGTCGAAAACGGTAAAATTTGCGTCAATACCGGCTCAAAACCGGCCATCATCGACATCGTAAAAAGCATCAGGAGCGAAGGCTACCGAGGCCCGCTATTGCTGCGCTTCCCTCACCTCATACACAAGCAAATTTCGCAAATTTACAAAAGCTTTGAGAGCGCGAAAAACGAATTTGGCTACAAAGGCAGCTTTAACGCCGTCTATCCGCTAAAAGTAAATCAATATCCGGGTTTTGTAAAAAACCTAGTCCGTCACGGCCAAAAATACGGCTACGGGCTGGAGGCCGGCTCAAAGGCCGAGCTGCTGCTGGTGATGGCGTATAATAACGAAGGCGCGCCGATCACCGTAAACGGCTTTAAAGATAAAGAGATGATAAACATCGGCTTTATCGCGGCCGAAATGGGACACAACATCACGCTAACGATCGAGGGACTAAACGAGCTTGAGGCTATCATCGCCATCGCAAAAGAGCGTTTCGCGCCAAAGCCAAACATCGGTCTGCGCATCAGGCTGCATAGCTCAGGATCCGGTATCTGGGCCAAAAGCGGCGGTATAAACTCCAAATTCGGCCTAACCGCAACCGAGCTAATCGAAGCGGTAAATTTGCTAAAAGAGGCGAATTTGCTCGATCGCTTTAATATGATCCACTTTCACATCGGTTCGCAAATCACCGAAATCCATCCGCTAAAAAAGGCTCTAATCGAGGCCGGAAACATCTACGCCGAGCTGCGAAAAATGGGCGCGAAAAACCTAAAAGCCATAAATTTAGGTGGCGGCCTAGCCATAGAGTACTCGCAGTTTAAGGAAAACTCAAGCCGAAACTATACCCTCAGCGAATACGCCAACGACGTGGTCTATCTGCTAAAGACGATGGCGACGCAGCGAAACGAGGTGGAGCCAGATATCTTTATCGAGAGCGGCCGCTTCGTCTCGGCTTCGCATGCGGTGCTGGTAGCGCCGGTTTTGGAGCTCTTTAGCCAGGACTACACCGAGGAAAAGCTCGTGCTGAAAAAGAAAAACCCTCAGCTGATCACCGAGCTAAATGACTTGCTAAGCACGATAAAACCGTCAAACGCGATAGAGTATCTGCACGATAGCATCGATCACATGGAGAGTATCCTGACGCTGTTTGATCTAGGCTACGTCGATCTGCAAGACCGCTCGAATGCTGAAATTTTAACCCACCTAATCATCAAAAAAGCGGCAAAGATCCTAGGCACCAAGCAGCATAACGCCGAGCTTTTAAAGCTGCAAGAGGAGGCGCAGGAGCGCTACCTAGTAAATTTCTCCCTTTTTCAGTCGTTGCCTGATTTTTGGGGCTTAAAGCAAAATTTCCCTATCATGCCGCTTGACCGTCTAGACATGCGCCCTACCCGCTCGGCGTCGCTGTGGGATATCACGTGCGATAGCGACGGCGAAATAGGCTTTGACGATGAGGAAAATCCTCTATTTTTGCACGACGTGGACGTGGAAAAGGAAGAGTACTTTTTAGGATTTTTCCTAGTCGGAGCGTATCAGGAGGTGCTGGGTATGAAACACAATCTCTTTACTCACCCGACCGAAGCTACTATCGAGATAGACGCCGAGGGATTTAAGGTGTCGCACCTGCTGGAGAGCCAATCGATCCTTGATATCATGGAGGATCTTGACTACGACATCTACGAGATCCAGGACATCCTAAACGAGCGTATCGAAAAGTCAAAGCTCGTAACCGACTCGCAGCGCAAGCAAATTTTAGGCGAAATGTATCTGTTTTTAAACGATAACGGCTATCTAAAAACCATATCTTAAATTTAGAAAAAGGAGTAAAAATGCTATCAAAAAGAGTTCAGGTGCTAGGCGAGAGCCTAACTATCGAGATCAGCACCAAGGCAAAAGAGATGAAAGCCCGCGGCGAGGACGTGATCAGTTTTGGCGCGGGCGAACCGGACTTTGACACGCCAGAGATCATCAAAAACGAAGTAAAAGCCGCTCTGGATAAAGGCTGCGGCAAATACACCGCCGTCGCCGGCACGCCAGAGGTGAGAGAGGCGGTCGCCGCAAAGCTAAAGCGCGACAACGGCCTAAACTATGCGCCAAATCAAATAATAACAAACGTCGGCGCCAAGCACTCGCTTTTTAACGTATTTCAAGCGCTAATCGACGAGGGCGACGAGGTCATCGTGCCAAGCCCGTACTGGGTGAGCTACCCGGAGATGGTCAAATTTAGCGGCGGCAAGCCCGTTTTTATCGAAACTAGCGAAAAAACAGGCTTTAAAATCACGCCCGAACAGCTAAAAGCGGCGATCACTCCTAGAACTAAAATTTTGACGCTAAACAGCCCTTGCAACCCGACTGGCGCGATATATAGCCGCAAAGAGCTAGAGGCGCTGGGTGAAGTGCTAAAAGGCACGAAAATCATCGTAGCTAGCGATGAAATGTACGAAAAGCTAAACTACGAGGGCGAATTCGTCGCTACTGCGGCCGTTAGCGAGGATATGTTTAACCGCACGATCACGATAAACGGCCTAAGCAAGTGCGGCGCGATGCCTGGCTGGAGATTTGGCTATATGGCTAGCCCGTTTAAGGAGCTAAACGCCGCGGTAAACAAGCTACAAAGCCAAAGTACGAGCAACATAAACTCCCTAACGCAAGCCGGCGCCATCCCTGCGCTGCTCGGCAAAGCCGACGAAGATATCGCGTATATGAAGGGCGAGTTTAAAAAGCGCCGCGACCTAGGCGTTGAGATGATTAACGCTATACCGGGCCTTAGCGTGCTTAAGCCAGATGGCGCGTTTTATCTATTCATAAACTGCTCTGCCGTTGAGCCCGATAGCATGAAATTTTGCAAAGAGCTGCTAGAAAAGGCGAAAGTTGCCGTGGTGCCTGGCGTTGGATTTGGTATGGATGGATACTTTAGGCTATCATTTGCGACCGATTTAGAAAGTATCAGAAAAGGTATTGCAAGGATCGGCGAGTTTGTAAAAAGCTATAAAAGATAATTAAATTTTGACTCAAATTTGACGCGGCGATCTGGTTTTGCGGCGTCAAATTTGGGTTTTTATAAATTTAGCTTCTATAAATTTGATAAACCTAGCATTAAATTTAAATCGCAGCTTTAATCCAAATAATCAAATTTTTGCTCAACGTTCATCATTACTTCGCAGTCACAGTATCCGCCCTGCTCTTTAAGCCACGCAAGCACGCTCGAAACGTCTTTTGCGCTCAAATTTACAAGGATTTGCTGGGTGAGTTTTAGGTCGTGATCGCAGCCCCGCGCGTGAAGCTTGGCATCCAAAATCTCAAAAAGCTGTATAAATTTATCCTCGGACATAGGCAAATTTTGTCTAAATTCGGCCAGTTCTTTTTCTTTTATAGCTTTTAAAATTTCTTTTCTTTTGCTTTTTTCCATGGATTTTGCGTTCAAATTTATGCCTTTAAATTTGACGGCGATTATGAAAAGCCGTCAAATTTTTAGTTCTTTTTAAAAAACCTAGCGATCTTAGCTTGCAGTTTGAAAAAATCGGCCAGCTCCATTATCGGATATGCGCCTGCGTATTTTTTGCCGCCGGCGATATCTTTTGACACGCCGCCGCGCGCCGCTATCTGGGCAAAGTCGCCGACTCTCAAATGCCCCGCCGAGCCGCTTTGTCCGCCCATCACAACGTTGCGTCCTAGTTTGGTTGAGCCTGCTAGCCCCACCTGCGAGACTAGTATCGAGCCGTAGCCTATCTCGCAGTTGTGGCCGATTTGCACGAGATTATCGATCTTGGCGTAGGCTTTTACGACCGTGCTTTCAAACACGCCGCGGTCTATCGTCGTACACGCGCCGATCTCGACGAAGTCCTCTAAAACGACATTGCCGTTGTGGTAAATTTTCACGTGTTCGCCCGTTTTCGTGTGCGCGTAGCCAAAGCCGTCGCTACCGATGACGGCGTTTGCGTTGATACGGCAGCCGTTGCCGATAACGGTGTCGTTATAGATGACGACGTTTGGGTGGATGACGCAGTTTGCGCCGATTTTTACGTTATCGCCGACGTAGGCGCCGGCCATCACGAGCGTATTGTCGCCGATCGCGGCGCCCGATCCCACGTAAACGTTTGGCATTATCTTTGCGCTTGGCGAAATTTGAGCGGGTTTTGGCTCGGAGGCTAGAAGCTCTTTTGCAAAATATTCGCTCAAAATAGCAAAGGCAAGGTGCGGGTTTTCTACCACTACCGCCCTGCTTTGCGCGCCGACGAGTTCTTTTAAATTTGACGCGACCAAAATCGCGCCCGCCTTTGAGCCCTCGATAAATTTAGCGTTTTTTTCGCTGTCGCAATAACTTAGCTCGCTAGGCCCTGCGTTTGAGAGCGAATTTAGAGCCGTGATCTCTAGCTCCTCGCCGCTAAATTCCAGTCCTAAAATTTTATAAATTTCGCTTAGTTTCATCATAGATCCATTAGCACCGAGCCGCCGCGTACGACGTCTGTGGGGTTAAATTTTTTGATAGCTTTGAGGAAATTTTCTATCCTGCTCGCGTCGTCGCTAACCATGACTACTATGTAGTTTTCGTTGGTGTTGGCTACGATTCCGTTGTATGCCTTTAGTATCGCGTCCAGTCCGCCGAAATTTTCGCTTAGCGGGATTTTAACGAGTGCCATTTCCTTTTCGACGAATTCGCCGCTTTCGATGACTTTGTAGGTCGGTATTAGCTTGTGTAGCTGCTTTACGATCTGCTCGAGCACGCGCTCGTCGCCGCTAGTGACGATGCTAATACGAGAAAGCTCGGTGCCTGGGATCGGTGCGACCGTGAGCGTGTCGATGTTGTATCCGCGCCCCGCAAAAAGCCCGGAAATGCGCGATAAAACGCCGTGCTCGTTTAGCACGATGACTGAAATCACTCTTCTTATGCTCATTTTTATTCCTTGCTTTTTAAGATCATGTTATATATCGCCGCGCCCGCAGGAACCATCGGTAGTACGTCCTCAAATCTATCCACGCGTACGTCTAGCACTGCAGTTTTACCGCAGGCCATCGCCTCTTTTAGCGCTGAGTGAAACTCGTCCTTCGTGCGGCACACAAAACCCGTTCCGCCAAAGCCCTCTGCGATCTTTACAAAATCAGGCTGCAAGCTAAGGTCGGTCGAAGAGTAGCGCTCGCCGTAGAAAAAGGTCTGCCACTGGCGCACCATGCCTAGGAAGTTGTTATTTAGGATGATGTTAATGACGGGCTTATCTATCTCGGTGGCGGTCATCAGCTCTTGGATATTCATGAGGATCGAGCCGTCGCCGGTGAAATTTACGACCGTGCTTTCCGGCATCGCGTTTTTTGCTCCGACGGCTGCTGGTAGGCCGTAACCCATCGTGCCAAGCCCGCCGCTAGTTATCAGCTGGCGCGGCCTATCAAACGGATAAAACTGCGCGACCCACATCTGGTGCTGGCCGACGTCGGTGGCGATCACGGCGTCTTTGCCTGATTCTTTTAAAATTTTAGCCGTTTCGTGCACGACCCACTGCGGTTTTATGACCTCGTCGCTGTCTTTGTAATCCAGTGGATTTAGCGCGTCGTACCTGGCCAATATCTCGCGCCACGCGGTCAAATTTTGCTCGTTTACGGTTACTTTTTCCAGCATCTCTTCTAGGACGCAGTTTAGATCGCCTACGATCGGAAAGTGCGCGTTTACGATCTTTGAGATCGAGCTAGGGTCGATATCGACGTGGATGATTTTGGCGTGTTTGGCAAATTCGCTTAGTTTACCCGTTACGCGGTCGTCAAACCGCACGCCAAGCGCGATGATGAGATCGGTCTCGCTCATCGCCATATTTGCCGCGTAGCTACCGTGCATGCCGACCATTGAGAGTAGATTTTTGTCCTCGTGTGCTAGGACGCCAAGCCCCATCAGCGTTTCGACCGCTGGGATGCCCGTTTTTGCGCTAAATTTGCGCACGAGCTCGCTAGCATTCGCCGCTACGACGCCGCCGCCTAGATAGAGCAGCGGGCGTTTTGCCTCGGCTATGACTTCTAGCGCCTTTTTGATCTGTTTTGCGTTGCCTTTATAGGTCGGTTTGTATGTCGGCATCTTTATCTCGGTCGGGTAATCAAAATCCCCAACGGCTGCGGTTATATCCTTTGGGATATCGACGTGAACGGGCCCCGGGCGTCCCGAGCGAGCGATGTAAAAGGCCTCTTTTAGGATGCGCGGCAGCTCCTCGATACTGCGAACGAGGTAGTTGTGCTTCACGCACGGGCGCGAGATACCCACGGCGTCGATCTCCTGAAAGGCGTCCGTGCCGATAAGCGAGGTTGGAACCTGGCCGCTGATTAATATAAGCGGAATGCTATCTGAGTATGCGGTGGCTAGGCCGGTGACCGCGTTTGTAAAGCCGGGACCGCTCGTCACAAACGCCACTCCGACCTTGCCACTAGCTCTGGCGTATCCGTCTGCTGCATGCACGGCGGCTTGCTCGTGACGCGTCAAAACGTGCTTGAAATAACTCTGCTTATACGTCTCGTCGTAGATGTTTAGCGCCGCACCGCCCGGGTAACCAAAAACCGTCTCTACGCCCTCCTCGCGCAAGGCTTCCATCACCATGCGCGAGCCAGAAATGCCTTTTATCATCTGTATCGCCTTTTGATAAATTTGACCCCGATTATACAGCTTCAAGGTTTAAAAACGCGTAAAATCGGGCTTAGAATTTGGGCTCGGCTTTAAAAGGGCTTAAATTTGAGTAAATTTGCGAGCTAAATTTAGAAGGATTCAAATTTGGATATGTTTTTAAATTTGATGCGCCGAGACCCGTACCTTTAAAATGCGAAATTTGGTATTTCATCTTTGCTTGTTAAGGGAGAAGGGGCTTGAATTGTGCTCTGCTTTGCAGTTGCGAGGCAACACCGAAGCAAAAGAGCCCCCTTTTATATCCGCCTTTCTCTTTTCTTTGGGAGAGGAAGGGGGTACTACTTACGAAGCGTCGCCCCTTCCTCTCCCAAACCCTCTCCAACCCCACTGCACGTTAGAAGTTGCTGCACTGTGCGCAGTTTTTATATGTGCTGTCGCACTGCAAATTTAAAATTTGCGTTTTCAGGATGCGGGTCTCGGTGGGTCAAATTTGAAACCGAAATTTACAAATTTAATTTCAAATTTTAGCGAAAAACGATAAGGTGAAGTATCGCGAGATGGATTTAAGGGTTGCGACGTAAAAATTTAGCGAAGATAAGACATATAGTCTATCAAGCTAAATTTTTACTAGCTCCGTTAAAGACGCTCACGAGACAAGCCGCCAAAAAGCAAAGAGGACTAAAAAGGCCAGATCGCCTCCATAAGCTTCGTCCCCCACGGCTTCCTCGTCGCCCTATCCACGTCGCCTTCGGTTTTATATAAGATCTTGGCGTCTGCGATGTAGCGCGAGTCGATCTCGTTGGCGTTTGAGATGTCGTACGGGCGGATCACGCCGCTAAGCTGCATGATCTGCTTTTCGCCGTTTATGAGCAGTTCGCGCGAACCCTCGATAAAGTAGTTGCCGTTTTCTAGCACCTTGATGATGCGAGCTGAGATCGTAGTCGTAAAGGCCTCTGCGCGCACGCTAGATCCTGCACCCGTAAATTCGTTTTTATTGCCCGCGCTAAAGCCGATATCGCCGGCTTTGTTTAGCTGAGTAGCTAGCGTAGATAGCGGTGCCGAGCCTGCGGTAAATACCCCTCCACCAAGGCTTATCGTGCTATTTTTGCTCGTGTCGTGCTTGCCGCTGGAGCTTTGATTGGCGCGCTCGCTGATGACAACGGTTACGATGTCGTTTACATTCATCGCCTTGCGGTCGGCAAAAAGCGGGTTGTCGCCGCGACCAAAAAGGCTGCCCGCGTTTGGCTGGTTATTGACCTGTTTGGCGGGAAGCTGCTCGACGTAAACCGGCGGCTTCATATCTATGCGAGGATCCGCGCTAGGTAAACACCCGCTCAAAAACGCTGCTGCAAGGGCGCAAAAGTAAATATTTTTTCTCACGTTTTACCTTAAAGTGAAAATTTTACGATAAAATAAGCAAATCAAGTTCCAAAAGGAAAATTATGGCCGATTCTATCCTTGCGCTTGGCGCGAATTTTCAAGAAATTTACGAAATTATATCAGCAAAATTTAAAAATGTAGCCGTTTTTGACCCCATCAATGATTTTTACGGACTCGAAAATACCAAAAAGGCTTTTGAAAACGGCAGCGAGCGCGAGTTTTTTAAAAGCGCGATAAATGAATTTGACCGACTAGCCGAGAGTGCTGATTTCGTACTCGTTAAACCAGCGCAAAGTATAGCAAATATCGGCGAAATAGAGCTAAATTTACAGATCGCGAGACATTTAAACGTTCCGGTTTTTTGCCGAGAAAATTTGAGCTTTTTTACGCGAAACTCAAAGCTAATCGTAAGCAGAAATTTGGATGAAATTTTAAATGCAAAGCAAGATATCATCACGCCTTTGCGCTTTGAAAATTCGCTCTTTAAACTCGCCGCAAAAGATAAAAAAACAGTCGTTTTGCCAGAAAGCGAAGACGAGCGGATACTAAGAGCGAGCGAAATTTTACTAAAAAGCGGCGCGGTAAATTTGATCCTTTTGGGCGACGAAAACGAGGTTAAATTTGAAGCAAAAAAGCTCGGAGTAAATTTAAACGGCGCGAGATTTATAAATTTAGAAAAAAACGAGTACGCGCAGCGCCTAACCGCCGCGCTTTTTGAAGCTCGCAAAAGCAAGGGCGTAAGCCTAGAGCAAGCCCGCGAACTCGTGCGAGATAGGACGTACTTTGCCACGATGCTGGTGCAAGAAGGACTAGCCCACGCCATGGTGAGCGGTGCAAACACGACCACAGCGCACACCATCCGCCCAGCACTTCAGATCATCAAAACGCGCCCGGATAGCCCGCTAGTTTCAAGCTCGTTTATAATGTGCTTTGACGAGGAGATCCTGATCTACGCCGACTGCGCGATAAACCCAAATCCAAGCGCCGAACAACTAGCCCAAATCGCTATAGCATCGGCGGACACGGCGCGTGCTTTTGGGCTGGAGCCAAGGGTAGCGATGCTAAGCTACTCTAGCGGAGATAGCGGCAGCGGCGCTGATATCGATCTGGTTAGGAGTGCGGGCGAGATAGCGCGAGGGCTAGACCCAGCCCTAAAAATCGAAGCTCCCGTGCAGTACGACGCGGCCATAGATCCTGCCGTAGCGCGCAAAAAGTTGCCAAACAGCGACGTAGCCGGCCGCGCGAACGTTTTTGTATTTCCAAATTTAAACGCGGGCAATATCGGCTATAAAATCGCGCAACGAAGCGCAAACTGCCTAGCCGTCGGACCGATCTTGCAAGGTCTAAAAAAACCGGTAAACGACCTAAGTCGCGGATGCGGCGTGGGCGACGTCGTAAATACGGTTCTAATAAGCGCGATACAAGCCGCAAACGAAGGAGGAAAATAGTGAAAATTTTGGTTTTAAACTCAGGTAGCTCGTCGGTTAAATTTCAGCTTTTTGATATGGCAGGTAACCGCGTCATCGCTAGCGGCCTAGTCGAAAAGATCGGCGAAGCAAGCTCCTACGCCAAGCTAAAAGACGTTAGCGCGGATAAAATTTACGAGGAGCACGCGCCGCTAAAAGACCACCACGAGGGGCTTGAGGCGATGAGGCGGCTGTTTGTTAGCTCAAATATCCTACATGATTTTAGCGAGCTAGACGGCATCGGACACCGCATCGTGCACGGCGGCGAGAGCTTTAGCGACTCGGCCCTAGTTACTCCTGACGTGATCGCCAAAATCGAGCAAAACTCCGTCCTAGCGCCGCTTCACAACCCCGGCCACCTAGCCGGCATAAAAAATGCTATGTATGAGAGTGGCAAAAAGGTGCCTCACGTCGTCGTTTTTGATACCGTGTTTCATCAAACTATCCCTGAGTACGCCTATCGCTACGCTCTGCCGTTTGATCTTTGTAAGAGACTGCATATCCGCAGATACGGCTTTCACGGCACTTCGCACCACTACGTGACCAAAAAAGCCGCCGAGTATCTGGGCGTACCGTACGAGAAATTTAACGCCGTCTCGCTGCATCTTGGCAACGGAGCCTCCGCCTGCGCCGTGCAAGGGGGCAAAAGCGTCGATACCTCGATGGGTTTAAGCCCGCTAGAAGGCCTGATAATGGGCACTAGAAGCGGCGATATGGACCCAGCGGTGCTTACATATCTTTTAAATTTAGGCGAGCTCACGGCTGAGGGCATAGACGCGTTTTTAAACAAAAAAAGCGGACTGCTAGGCATCTGCGGCTCAAACGACATGCGCGAAGTGGTCGTCAAGATGCAAGGCGGCGACGAGCGCGCGCATTTAGCCTTTGAGATGTTTTGCTACCGTATTAAAAAATATATCGGCGCGTATTACGCTGTTTTGGGCCGAGTGGATGCGGTCGTTTTCACCGGCGGTATCGGCGAAAACGCCCCGTATAGCCGCGAGAAAATCTGCAACGATCTCACGCACATGGGTATCAGGATCGATCACGAGCTAAATTTCGCCGCAAGCGGCGGTATACGCGATCTAAGCGCCCCCGACGCAGCGGTAAAAACTCTCGTCGTGCCTACTAACGAGGAGCTAGAAATCGCGCTAGAAACAAAAAGGGTGATAGAAAATCTCTAAATTTGACCGCTTAAATTTGAGCTTTTGTCGGCGCGTTTGCCGCAAAAACCGCTTTGATTTGGCGTTAAAGCAAATTTGACGAGTCGTTTCTACGGCTCGGTCAAATTTGATCTTAAATTTACGGTCGAAAACGGCGGCAAATTTGGCTACCCAAACTCCAAATTTACTCCGAGTCAAAATTTGACTCTAAATCTCTCAAATTTTAAAAATCCTCGCTCAAATTTACCCGACCGATTTACTTTATTTTAAGCCGCGCTCGGTCAAAATTTACGTAAAATTTAATCAAAAGCGAGCAAATGACCCTTTCGCAAGCATTTATATTAACCAAAAACAAACAAAAAGAGTGCCGAGCTAGAGTCGCAGTATCTCCGACAAGCGTTATTTTGGGCGTCGGCGTCATAGCGCTGTTTCTTATCTTCGGAAATAGATTTGATAGCGATCAGCTCTCGTCATTTGGCTTTGTGATGGTGTTTTTGCTTGTTATTTCTCGTTATCTTTTTAAAATACTTAATCACATCGAAAAAGTAGAAAAAGTAAAAGAGGAATACAACGAATTTTATAAAGAAGTTTTCGTTCGCGCGCTTATCGGCGAGATAGACGAGAGCTTTATGTATAGCGCTTACGGCGGCATCTCGCAGAGCGAATTTAATGCGGCCGGGATTTATAGACCGAGCACATTTTATAGCGAAGATAGCGTACGCGGCGTCTATAAAGGCGTCAAATTTAACCTGTGCGAGGTGATCAGCCACGAGCGCGAATACCCGCGCGTAAATAACAAATACGTCGCCGCATTTATCCTGCTAAAATACGCGTTTGATCAGTATTCGGACTTCAAGGGTAGCGTGCTGGTTTGCGAGTTTAATAAGAAATTTCGCGGCAAAACGGTCGCCGTGAGTAAGGATTTTAATACCAAATTTCTAGGCGACAAAGAGCTGCTAGACGACGTCAAATTTAATGAAAATTTTAGAGTTTTTGCGACGGATAAGGTGGAGGCGAGATATCTGCTCACGCCTGCGTTTATGGGCAAGCTAAATATACTAAAAGCCTATAAAAACACGCTAAAATCGCCCAGCGTAGCCTTCATGGATAACAAATTTTATCTATTTTGCTTTAGCAGGAGAAATTTTTTCGAGGGACGGCTTTTTGATAAACTAGACATCGCAGAGGCTCGTCGCGAGCAAAGATACGTCAGACAGATGCTTAGCGTCGTCGACGAGCTAAATTTGAGCCTAGATATCTATCGATAAATTTTGCCTCAAATTTGCGCGGGTTGTCTCAAATTTACTCTAAATTTGACGCCGTCCGCGATAATTTTACGCTACTTTAAATTTACCGCCAAGCGTCAAATTTGACGGCGACCCGGCTAAGCCGGGGCCGCCGCATTAAATTTAGCCGATTTTACGGATATTTGCAGGTAGCGCCTGTCTAGCGCAGGTGCCCACCAGCCAGTCGTTTAGACTAAATTTGCCCTTTCGCTTCGGATCTAGCAGGCCTAGTTTGTTGTGATTTACGCCCTTTTCCGCGCTTTCTAGCCAAAGGGCCGGTTTGCCGTCGATAAAATGCACTCTAGCGCCAAACTCATCGTGTCCAAATCCGTGCTCGAGGCTGATGACGCCGCTAGCAACGCCGTTTGTTACGAAGGCCTCGCCCGTTTGCGAGCCGTACGGCGTCGTGATCTTGACCGTGTCGCCAGTCTTGATGCCCTGCTCGCTCGCGATATCCTCGGCGATTCTTACGAAATTTTTTGGATGTATCGCGCGTAGCTTTGAACTAACGATCGTGTAGTAGTGCTGGATGTTTGATTTTCTCGAGCTTACGAGGTATTTCCACTCCGATTTTGGGAAAAACTTTTCTAGCGGAGTGCCGTCGCTAGCCACCGCAAGAGATAGAGTCGGAGTGCCTGGCATATACTCGCCCGTGATAGAGTGTCTATGTCCGCCAAGCGGCTCGTAGTAGATCGCAGCAGGCGTGGCGGCGGGTACTTTTACCGTCATTTTATCGCCCGCATAAGCGCTCTCGTAATCGTCAAATCTACCGCCCTTTGCTAGCACGTGCGCGACTTTTGCTTTTTCCTCGTCTTTTAAAAACGGCTCTAGCTTTTTCATGGTTTTTGAAATTTTGCTGAGCTTCAAGTCCTCTTTGTCGATGTCCTTCACGCCAGCTCCGTCAAAGGCCAAATTTGCCAGCGCCGCGGCGTAATACTGCTCTTTCGTATCCAGATCCATCGGCTTTCCGTCTTTATCCTTAAAGGCGCCCTTGCCAAATCCCTTTAACCCGAGCCTCTTTGCCACCGCGATATAAAAGGCCTCCACGTCGATCACCGTGCCGTCTGCGGCGCGGTCTTGTTTGGCGGCGACGGCCGGGTAGCGCACGACCGAGGTTTTAGCTATCGTACCCCAAAGCGAGTTTGGAAGCGCCCAGTTTTCGAGATTTACGCCGTCTGGTACGATATAGTCGGCGTAGGCGTTGGTCTCGTTCATAAAGGCGTCGATACCGATGAAAAGCGGTAAATTTTTGCTATCTTTTAGCACGTCAAGCACTGCGACTTCAAGCCCCGCCTGTCCGTACATCACGTTTGTCATGTAGTTTATAAACGCTTTTACCTTGTACGGATAGCCTGCGGCGTGGCTAGTGAGCGTTTCGTTTACTAGCGGCATCGAGATAGGATACCACGGCTGCTGCGCAGGATAGCCGCTGCCGCCTGCCGCGACTTTACGCTTAAACTCCGAGCTCGTTTCGTAATACTTGCCCGAGCGGGATAAATTTAGCCCGTTTGCCTTGTATGCGCCCTCGAAGCTCTCCAGATCGTATCTGCCCTTTAAAAATCCGTGCGTACCGGCGCTTGCGTTTATGCTGCCGCCCTTGTAGCCGTATGTGCCCATCAGAGTGTTTAGGCAAAAGATCGCATACGTGCTCATCGCCGCTTGCGTGTGCATCATGCCGCCGTGGACGTTGGTGCTGACCTGCCTGCCGTTTTTGGTGAAATTTTCGCACAGCCAGAGGATATCATCCACGCTCACGCCGCAAATTTTAGAGTACTCTTTGAGGCTGTGCTTATAGGCTGATTCTTTTAGCAGCTGCATCGAGCTTTTGACCTCGACTTTTTTGCCGTTAAGTAAAATTTTGCCCTTATAGTAGAGCTTGGCCGGCTCGTTTATCTTGTAGCTTTGGATTTTGCCGCTTTGAGAGCAGACCTGCCACTCGTCGCCCGCGAGCGCAAATTTGCCGTAGTTTGGGTGGCCTTTTTGTGTGATGACTAGGTGAGTGGCGTTGCACCAGTGTATTTCGCCCGCTAGCTTTGCCTGCTCTAAATTTGGCTGCATGAGGTAGTTTGCGGCGTATTTTTCGTTTTCGATGATCCAGCGTATCATCGCCATAGCAAGCGCGGTGTCGGTGCCCGGTTTTATACCGATCCAGCGGCCTTTGTCTGAGGCGGCGAATTTAACGGCGTTTGTTAGCGTCGGATCTACCACCGCATAGCTGAAGCCATCGTTTTTACTTCTTGCGTGGGCGACCATTTTGGCTTGCTTTTGGAACGGATTTCCGCCGTTTGCCGGCGACGTGCCCCAGTAGATGGTAAATTTGGAGTTTTCGTAGTCGGGTTTGGTGTGAGCAAAGCCTTTTGCGTTATGCGCGATCTTGCCGCCGACTCTAAAACCGCCGCCGCAGATACCGCCGTGGGAGTAGTGATTTATAGTGCCGAATGATTTTTTGATAAAGCGATCGACGATATCAGAGCGTCCGTCGTAGAGATAAAAGCTCAAAAGCTGGTTGCGCTTGGTGCCGTATTCGGGATTTGCCTCGTCGATGAGCTCGTCTGAGAGTATGGCCCTAAGCCCGTTCACGTGCCCCTCGCCAAAAAGATCTCCGCCCTCGACGACCTCCTCTATGAGCTGCTCGAAGCTGATCTTTTTCCACTTGCCCTCGCCCCTTTTGCCCACTCGCTTAAGCGGAGATAAAATCCTAATAGGCGAAGCTATCATCTCAGGCAGCGCCGCGCCTCTAGCGCATACGGTGGCGCGCCGATCGTCCTCGCCGCTAGCCGTGGTCGCTAGCAGTGCGTCGTTTATCGAGGTGTCATAGCTCGCCCAGCGCACGTTTGATAGCGGGTGATATGGGTTGCCCGTGCATCTTAGTACGCGGTCTGCTTTTTCGTCCACGTGTAGCCGCAGTCCGCACTTTGCCACGCAGCCGTGACACATAGAAAACACCACGCTATGGCCGTCGTTCATCGAAATTTTACCGTCTTTTACGCTAAATTCGGGCTGAAGCGAGCTGCCCTGCGGTTTATAGTCGTCTTTTATTTTAGCAGCGTCGTCCGCTACCGCAGCGGTCGCGCCTACGGCCGAGATCATCGCCGCGTTTTTTAGAAATTCTCGTCTTTGCATTATTTTCTCCTTACAGCGCGATCTCTTCGCTCCAGCTGATCGCTTGTTTGTAGCCTTTTTTAGCCGCCAGTTCCTTATCATTTTTAACCAAAATTTCGCTCACGCCGTAGTAAAAAACCTGCGGATGCGTATTTTTCGGACTATCTAGCACCATCGTCTCGTGAGAGGCTAAAAATTTCCTGATATTTGAGTTTTCGTCGTTTAGATCGCCTATTATGCGGCTACCGCCGACGCAGGTCTCTACGCACGCAGGCAGTAATCCCTCGCGTAGTCTGTGATCGCAAAAGGTGCATTTATCGACTTTGTAGGTCTGCATACTTAGGTATCTGGCGTGATACGGACAGGCCTCGGCGCAAAGCGCGCAGCCGATGCACTCGGTGCTATTTACTTTGACGATGCCGTTGCTTCTTTGGTGGCTCGCTCCCGTCGGACAAACGTCGATACAGGCCGGATTTTCGCAGTGATTACAAAGGCGCGGTAGCGATGCGATAACGGCGCGGTTGCCGTCTTTGTCGCTAGCTTCGTACTCCGAAACGATCGTCCTAAAGGCGCCTGCTTGGACATTGTTTTCCATAGCGCAGTTCATCGTGCACGACTGACAGCCGACGCAGCGCGTGAGGTCGATGACCATGCCGTAGCGCGGACCTTTGGTTTTTTCAAATTTATTCGGAGCGGCCCTGAGCGCGGTAGAGGCGATAAAAACACCCGCCGCAGCGATAAAGCTACGACGCGAACCTAGCGTTGATTGCATTTTTTCTCCTTTGATTTGAAATGATTTTATGACTTTATCATATCTTAGCTTAAACGATAATATTAATATTTTAACTAAAAGTGTTTTTTAGATTATCAAAAATTTATTTTTTAGAAGCGTTTGGTTATAATGCTTTTCAAATTTTTATAAATTTAAGGAAAAGATCTTGAAATACGCGCTTGATTGCAAGGATAGTTTTGAAAACTCGTTTATATTTTGGCTCACGAGATACGTTAAATTTAAGCTTAGCTCGCTCTCAAACAAAGAGCTTCGCGATCCAAAGGCGCTAGCAAGCGTAAATTTCGCCCTTAGCCGCGAGATAAAAAACATCGACCAGCTAGACGGCCTCGTAAAATCGGCTAGAAACGCGGGACTAACGGGTATAAATACATACTTTAATCCGCTTAAAAAGATATTCGAGACGCTCAAATTTTACGAGCTAGAGAGCCTAAAGCAGATCGACGAGGAGCTGCTAAGCGAGGTGCTAGCTAGCGTCACGGGCGGGCTAAGCGACGCGAGCAAGAAAAACTACCGCATAAGCGCGATAAATTTTTTCGCATTTTTGGATAAGCAAAACGAAGAGGACGGCAAGGCGCACGTCTTTGACATCGAGCTAAAAAACTGGGGCGGCGTGGGCGGAGCGCGCGGGCAAAAACTGCCCGAGTTTATGAGCGAGGATGAGGTCAAGAGATTTTTGGAAGCGATCGAAAACGCGGAGTTTAAAAGCAATGCCAACCGCAACAAGCTCATCATCAAAATTATCATTTTTACCGGCATCCGCGTGAGCGAGGCGCTAAATCTAAAGCGCAAAGACATAGCCGAGGACGGCGAACTCTACGTCATAAGAATCCGCGGCAAAGGCAACAAATACCGCGTCGTCATGATCAAGCGTCGCCTTATCGAAGCCCATCTGGACGCGATCGCGATAAACTATATAAATAAAGAAGGCTATCTTTTTATCAACAAAAAAGGCACGCGTCTAACGCAGGCTTACGTGAGCCGCATCGTCGAGCAGATCCTCTTTAAAGCAGGTATCCGCAAGGAAAAAAACGGCGCTCATATGCTGCGTCATACCTTTGCCACGATGCTTTACAAAAAGCAAAAAGACCTGGTTTTAGTGCAAGAAGCGCTCGGGCACGCGAGTCTAAACACATCGCGAATTTACACGCATTTTGATAGCGAAAAGCTAAAGCTCGCCGCGCAGGTAGCCGAGGAGCTAAGCGGAGAGTAGGCGCTAAATTTGAGCGGTTTTGGCAAATTTGATTTGCTGGTTAGCAAGGTAAAGGCTTGGCAAATTTGAAATTTACCTAAATTTGTTCGCCGCTTGCAAGCTAAGACGCTACTTTTAAATTTGAGCAGTCTATATAATATAAGATAAGATAATCGTACGGTTAAATTTAAGAAATTTGACGAGAGACGAAAAACGGCCGCGCCAAAAACGCGACCGTAAATTTGGGTTAAATTTTAGAGATCGTTATTTTTTCTTTGTCGCTACCGACCACGATCTCGTCGCCGCTTTCAAGCTCGTCGCGTAGGATCATATCGGCTAGCGGATCTTCGACCAGCTCATAGAGCGCTCGGCGAAGCGGTCTAGCGCCGTAAACGATGTCAAAGCCCGCGCCCGCGATAAATTTCTTAGCCTCTTCGCTTAGGCTTGCTTTTATGCCGCGATTTTGCAGCGTTTTTTCAAGCTCTTTAAACATTATATCTACGATTTTTATTAGCCCGTCTTCATCAAGCGGATTAAAGATTATCATATCATCAAGGCGGTTTAAAAACTCGGGTTTAAAGTAGTTTTTAAGCTCGTTTTTGACCGCTTGCTCGCGCTCCTCGCCTTTTAGATCCATGATGAAATTTGACGCGATATTTGACGTGAGGATGATGATCGTGTTTTTAAAATCGACCGTCACGCCCTTATTATCAGTCGCTCTTCCGTCGTCTAGGATGCCTAAAAGCACGTTAAACACGTCCTTGTGAGCCTTTTCGATCTCGTCAAAAAGTATGACGCTATACGGACGTCTGCGCACGGCTTCTGTTAGCTGTCCGCCCTCGTCGTAACCCACGTATCCAGGAGGCGCTCCGAGCAGGCGGGAGACGCTGTGCTTTTCCATGTATTCGCTCATGTCAAAGCGTATGAGCGCGCGCTCGTCGTCAAATAAAAATTTAGCCAAAGCCTTCGCCGACTGCGTTTTACCCACACCCGTAGGTCCTAAAAACAAAAACGATCCGATCGGACGCGCGCCCTCGTTTAGGCCCGCTTTGTTTCGCTTGATGGCTCTTGCTAGAGCGTGCAGAGCTGCATCCTGACCGACGACGCTTTCTCGCAAATGCTCCTCTATCATCAGATATTTTTGCTTTTCGCTAGTTAGCATTTTGCTGACCGAAATTCCCGTCCATTTGCTTAATATTTCTGCTACCAGCTCCTCATCTACTTGATTTTTGAGTAACACGCCACTTTTTTTCATCTCGTCCCATTTTTTTTCGAGCTCTTTTTGGCGGTTGGCAGCTTCTAAAATTTTGCCGTATTCGATCTCGGCCGCGCGCTGCAAATCGCCGTTTCTGCGCGCTATCTCGGCCTCGCTTTTTAGGCTATCTATCTCTTTTTTTGCTTTTGAGATACCGCCGAAAACCGCCTTTTCGTTTTCAAATTTGCCGTCAAGGGCGTGCTTTTGTTCGTTTAGATCGGCGATTTGCTTTTCGATTTCGCTTAGGCGAGCGGCGTTTTTGGCCTCGTCTTCCATTTTTAACGCCTCTTTTTCGACTTGCAGCGTTACGATCTCGCGTTTGATACGGGCGAGTTCGTAGGGCTCGCTTTCTATCTGCATTTTTAGCTCGGCTGCGGCCTCGTCGATGAGATCGATCGCTTTATCGGGCAAAAAGCGGTTTGAGATGTAGCGGTCGCTTAGCTTTGCCGCCGCGACCAGCGCGCTATCGGTGATCGTCACGCCGTGGTGCACCTCGAGGCGCTCTTTTATGCCGCGTAAAATTTGAAGCGCTTCGTTTACGCTAGGCTCTTTGACGTCGATGGGCTGAAAGCGGCGTTGCAACGCGGCGTCCTTTTCGAAATACTTGCGGTACTCTTTTAGCGTCGTAGCGCCCACGGCATGCAGCTCGCCTCTAGCAAGCGCGGGCTTTAGGATATTTGCCGCGTCCATGCTGCCTTCGCTTGCACCCGCGCCCACGATAGTGTGGATCTCGTCGATAAACAGGATGATATTTCCGGCGCTTTTTACCTCGTTTATGACGGCTTTTAGCCTGTCTTCAAACTCGCCGCGGTACTTTGCGCCTGCGATCAGCGCACTCATATCAAGCGCGATTACGCGTTTGTTTGCTAGGCTAGTCGGTACGTCTTTTGCCACGATTTTTTGCGCTAAGCCCTCGACGATAGCGGTTTTGCCCACGCCTGGCTCACCTAACAAAATAGGATTATTCTTGCTTTTTCTTATTAAAATTTGCATCATGCGCGTGATCTCTTCGTCGCGCCCGATGACTGGGTCTAGCTCCTTATTTAGCGCCTTTGCGGTTAGATCGATGCCGTACTTCTCCAAGCTATCTAACGTCTCGTCGCCGGTTTGACTATCTATCTTGCGCCCTGCTCTTATGCTTTCTAAATTTTTGCGGATCTCTAAAACATCTGTAAATTTGCCTAAAATTTGTTTGATCTCGGGTAGCTCAAGCGCCGAAATGATCCACGTATCCACCGCGATATAGCTATCTCCCAGGCTCACCATCAGGGCTTTTGCACTTTCAAGAGAGTTTATGAGCTCCTTTGAAATTTGCACGTTTTCTTTGCTGACGTTTGAGCTTGTCGGTAGCTGCGCGGCTTTGCTTTTTACTTCAAGCTCCACCGCGTCTTTGCTGACGTTCATTTTGTTAAAGACTTGGTTGAGTAGCGAGCTACTATCTGCGACTAGTGCCCAAAGCAAATGAAGCGGAAAGGTTTGCGGATTTTTCGCGTGTATCGCTAGCGAGACGCCTTTTTCTACCAGCTCTTGCATTTGTGCGGTTAAATTTTCGCCTAAATTCGCCATTTTTTCTCCTTTAGTTTATAATGAGCGTATTATATAACTTTAGTCGATTATTGTCAAGTTATCTAAGTTATTTAATATAAACACTTACGAAATAAAATTAAATTTTATTAAATCTTTTATCCTATTTTTAGGCAAATTTAACTAAAATACCCCCACTCAAAAGGCAGGAGATTAACTTTGAATAAAAAAAAGACGTTTTTGTTTTCAAGCGTTGCGGGCGCGATGATATTCGGAGCGGTTTTTAGCGCAAATTTAAATGCTAAAGCCACCGAGGACGGATCAAATTCTAAACTGCAATCGCTCTCAAAACTTACAAAAACCATTTCTACTATCGAAAAATATTATGTTGATGATTTACAGTTTAAAGAGATCGTGGATAAGGCCATAGAGGGGCTTTTAAACAACCTTGACGCACATTCGGGATTTTTAAACGAAAAGGCGTTTAAAGATATGCAGGTGCAAACAAACGGCGAATTTGGCGGCCTGGGCATCACGGTCGGTATGAAAGACGGCGCGCTAACGGTCATCTCGCCTATCGAAAATACGCCTGCGGATAAAGCCGGCATAAAAAGCGGCGATATCATCTTGCGTATCGACGGCAACGCGACTCTAGGCACCACCATAGACGAAGCGGTTAATAAAATGCGCGGTAAACCAAAGACGCCTATCACGATAACTATTGTGCGAAAAGGCGAGCAAAAGCCGTTTGATGTGAAGCTTGTGCGCGACATTATCTCGGTCGAATCTGTTTACGCAAAAATGATCGAAAAAGACAACATCCTCTATCTTCGCGTGACAAATTTTGATAAGCACGTAACCGAAAAAGCCGAGGAATTTATCAAAAAATACCCGAAAGCAGAAGGTATCATACTAGACCTTCGAAACAACCCGGGCGGACTTTTAAACCAAGCGGTCGGGCTAACGAATCTATTTATAGATAGCGGCGTGATCGTATCTCAAAAGGGCAGAAACGAGAGCGAAAATAGCGAATTTAAAGCCGCAAGAGCAAATAAAATCACAAATTTACCGCTTGCGGTGCTAGTTAACGGCGGAAGCGCGAGCGCGAGCGAGATCGTAAGCGGCTCGCTACAAGACCATAAACGAGCCGTCGTTATCGGTGAAAAAACGTTTGGCAAAGGCAGCGTGCAAATCATCCTGCCAGTGGACGACAAAGAGGCTATCCGCCTAACGATAGCGCGTTACTATTTGCCGAGCGGCCGCACTATACAAGCAACGGGCGTGGAACCTGATATCGTCGTATTTCCAGGCAAGGTACCGCAGCAGGACGAGAATGCGTTTTCTATAAAAGAGAGCGAACTAAAAAAACACTTAACCAATGAACTAAGCAAAATCGACGGCAATGGCGATAAAAACGTGACCAAAACCGCCGACAACAAAAAGATAATAACCGAGGCTAACGTAAACGACGATATACAGCTAAAATCGGCGATTGACGCGATCAAAATTTTACAGCTAAAATAAGGAGTGCAAAAATGCAAAAAAAAGAGCTGATCTACGAAGGCAAGGGAAAAAAGATGTTCGCAACGGATGATGCGGACTTGCTAATAGCGGAATTTAAAGACGATCTAACCGCCTTTGATGCGCAAAAAAGAGGTAACGAAGCCGGTAAGGGCGCGCTGAATAATAAAATTTCGACACAGCTTTTTCATCTTTTAAAAGAAAAAGGCATCCCGACTCACCTGGTCGAAACCCTAAGCGACACCGAGCAGCTCGTGAAAAAATGTGAAATCATCCCACTTGAAGTGGTCGTGAGAAATATCGCCACCGGCTCGCTAACAAAACGCCTAGCGATAAAAGAAGGTACGGTTTTGCCGTTTCCTTTAGTGGAGTTTTACTACAAAAACGACGACCTACACGATCCGATTGTAAACGACGAGCACTGCCTAATAATGGGCTTAGTCAAGAGCGAAAACGACCTCGATAGGTTAAAACACATGGGACGTGAGATAAACGCTATCCTATTTAAATTTTTCGCAGATAGAAATTTGAAACTGGTTGATTTTAAAGTGGAATTTGGCGTCGATAAAGATGGAAATATCGTGCTAGCAGACGAGATCAGCCCAGATAGTTGCCGCTTTTGGGACGCTACTACGAACGAAAAGCTTGACAAAGACAGATTTCGCCAGGATCTTGGCAACGTAAAAGTCGCCTACGAAGAAGTTTTAAAAAGAATTTTATCTAAGGTTTAAAATGAAAGCTATCATCAACGTATCCCTAAAAAACGGCGTTTTAGATCCGCAAGGAAAGGCAGTCGAACACGCGCTTGGCTCGCTTGGATTTAACAACGTAAGCGGCGTGCGAATAGGCAAACAAATCGTGCTGGATATAAACGTCGCAAGCAAAGACGAAGCGCGCAAGGAGCTAACTAAAATGTGTGAAGAACTGCTCGCAAACACCGTCATAGAGGACTACGAGATAAATTTGAACGATAAATGCGAGAGCGCAAAATGAAAGTCGCCATCGTTTTGTTTCCAGGCACGAACTGCGAGCAAGATACAAAGTATGCCTTTGAGCTTTTGGGTTGCCAGACACAGATAATCTGGCATAAAGAAAGCGAGATAAATGCCGATCTTATCGTGCTTCCGGGCGGATTTAGCTACGGCGACTACTTGCGCACGGCAGCTATCGCTAAATTTAGCCCCGCGATGAACGCGGTCGTAAAACACGCCCAAAAAGGTGGATACGTGCTTGGTATTTGCAACGGCTTTCAGATGCTGTGCGAGCTAAAACTGCTTGCAGGCGCGATGAGACGAAACGAAAATTTAAGCTTCATCTCAAAATATCACCACCTAAAAGTGATCTCAAACGCAAATAAATTTCTATCAAATTTGAGCGTCGGCGAGATCGTAAATATCCCGATCGCTCACGGCGAGGGTAACTTTTACGCCGACGAAGCGACGCTAAAAGACCTCTACGACAACGATCAGGTGCTGCTAAAATACTGCGACGCAAACGGCGCAGAACTAAATCCAAACGGTTCGGTCGACGAGGTAGCCGGAATTTGCGATAAGAACAAAAAGATATTCGGCCTCATGCCTCACCCAGAGCGCGCCTGCGAGAAGTTTTTAGGCACGGATGATGGACTAAAGATGCTAAAAGGGCTAGTTTGCTAAAGCCCTTTTTAGCCTTTTTTACTATATTTGTTTTAGCTTGCGGGGCCACTGAGCCTAGCGTGTTTGATATGATGGGCGACGAGCAAAGCCAAAAAGTAATCAAGCCCGCTCCGCAAACGCCGACACAAAAGCCAAATTTACAAAACAGAGCGCCAAGTGCTGATAATAGAACTCCGAGCCAGACGCAAAGTACGGCTACTCAAAATAGACCTCCCGTAGCGCAAAGCCAAGCCATAAGCAACCAAGGCGGTACGCATCTGCGCCAGCCTATCCCACAAAATATCGCGCCAACCAACGAGCCAGAGCTAAATTTAAAAGACAGCCAGCTCTACGAGCGCGTGCAGCCAAACGATATCATCATCAAGGCTCTAAACGCGCCAAAGCAAGTCTACGTCGGACAAATTTTTAGCTTTACGCTCTCGGTCGATATCCAGGATAATATCGCGGTCGATTTGCAAACTATCTTGCCCGAAACCAAAAATCTAAAATGGCTAAGCTCAAATTTGCGCTGGGATAACGACGGCAAGGGCGTTTACAAGGCTCAAATTTACGCCGAGGCCTCCGCCGAGGCCGTAAAAAGTCCAAAAATCACGGTAAATTTAAAGCGCAACGGCGAGTTTTTCCAGGCGGCAAATTTGACGCTTTCGCTACCTAAAATCGTAGCGCTAAAAAGCAGCGAGAAATACAACCACGTCGTCGCTCAAAATCTCGAAGTCAAAAAATATAAAACCAATAAATTCGACGATAAAAATCTCATCATGATCGTCGAAGTAAACGCGCAAAAAGGCAACATCGCGGACTTTTTCATCGAGGATAAGGATATCATTAAGCAAGGCGTGGACTCCACGAGCGGCGAATTTGACGCGCAAAGCGGATATTATTTCGCGATATTTTCACCTGAAAAAACCTCGATAGATTTTAACTACTTTAGCCTAGCTAAAAAAGATTTCGTGAGCTTTTCGCTCCCGGTCGTCGTCGAGGATGACGAGATCAGCACGCAAATCGGGCTAAACCCGAAGCAAAGCAAATTTGAAATTTACAAAAATATCGGAGTTTACGCGCTTTTCGGTATTTTCTTGATCACGTTTTTGTTTAAGCGTGATGCGATATTCCTCGTCGTCGTAGTCGGCCTTGGGGCTTATATCCTTTACAGCTACAACCCATTTGGTGGCGCGACGCTAAGGCAAAATATAAACGTAAAAATTTTGCCTACGCAAAACTCGAGCGTATTTTATACCTCAAAAGCGGAGCAAAAGGTTGAGATACTTGGCGAACGCGAGGACTACGTCAAAATTTTACTAGACGACGGCAAGATAGGCTGGGTAAAAAAAGATGATATTTTCTAGGATAAAGGCCGCGTATTTCGCGGTCGAATTTCTCATTAGCATACTTTTGGTCGTGTTTTTTATGTGGCTTTTTAAAAAGCACATTCACGGCGTGAGAAAAATTTGGGGTAGGAGCCAGCGGCTTTTTGGCTTTTATTCGCTCGAAGTCGTCGGCAAATTCGACGAGCGCGCAAATATGATTATCATGAACCACCAAAGTATGCTAGATATCGTCGTTTTAGAAGAAATTTATCCTAAAAATCTCTGCTGGATCGCTAAAAAAGAGATCGCCGATCTACCAGTGATCGGTCAAATCATCCACGTGCCGCAGATGATCTCGGTCGAGCGCGAGAATAAACGCTCCCTCATCAAGCTCGTAAAAGACGCACAAGACCGCGTCGAAAAAGGGCGTGTGCTGGCGATTTTCCCCGAGGGAACGCGCTCGCACTCAAAGGAGCTTTTGCCGTTTAAAGGCGGTGCGAAAATCATCGCCGACAAGCTAAATCTAAAAATCCAGCCCATCGTGATCGTGGGCTCAGACATCATGGACGTGAAAAATTTCAGCTTTAAAAGCGGCAAAATCAAAATCATCTGCCTAGATCTCATCGACACCGCCGACCCTGAGTGGCTAGAAAATGCAAGAGCTAAAATGCAAGAAACGCTAGATAACGAGAGGCAAAAAGCGGCGGTCTAAAACGCCTGTTTTTACCGCAAATTTGCCTCGCGCGTAAATTTAACCTGAAATTGAGTCAAATTTACCGCGAGCAAATTTAGCCCTTAAATCCGCTAGCCAAATTTGACTGCCTCGTAAAAACTGTAAATTTAGGAGGATTTATGAAAAAACTCGCAGTTATCTTTATGGTTTTAACTCAAATTTTATTCGCTTCAAATTTGCCTGAGCCAGACCTTGAGATCTTTTTTGACGAAAATGCTACAAGCAAACAAATAGACGCTGAGCTCGATCAAATTTTAGATTTTTTATCGCAAAACCCACACCGCGTAAATGATGAATTTGGCGAATTTAACGACCGCCTTTTTTCGCCGTTTATCTACAACGTAAAAATCATAAAAACGGGCAAATTTGACTTTGAACGTATAAAAAAGGCACTCAAATTTAAGCCGCGTCTTAACTACAAATTTATGATTTTCACGCCTATTGACGCGGTTATTGCACTTGGCATAAACCCTGACGGCAAATATAAATTTGATCAAAAAGAGTCGATACGCCTCATCGACCTACTCGTGGCAAACGGCGCGGATATCGGCTCGCCCGAACTTTTGCGCACGGCTTGCAATGCCGAAGCGTTTGAGATTTTTAGCCACCTTCTTAGCAAAGGCGCGCGCGGCGACAAAGAAACGATGCTTTGCGTGGCTGGTGGGATAGCTATCTTTATGGGTCAAAACGGCGCCTCGCCAATCTCAAACGCTCCACTTGATCCAAAAATAAGGCAGTTTGCGAAAACCGCAAAATTTACCGAGTTTTACCGCGATAAAATGCGCTACCTAGAGGAGCTGCTAAAATTTAAGCCGCTTAGCGAATTTGAGGCTAAGGATCTGGAAGTTTTTACGAAACTATCCGCGATCTTAGACAGCGAGGATATGGTTAAATTTCTACTAAAAAACGGCGTTTGCAAGCAAGAAAATTTACAAACCTCGTGCGAAAATCTCAAAAAGTACGCAACCCACTACGACGCAAAAGAGAGTCTAAAGCTAATAAACGAAGTCAAATAGCATAACGCGGCGAGCGAGCGGCACGAAGCAAAATTTAAGGGCAAATTTAAACAAGACGGCTGAGTTAAATTTACCGCTTCAAATTTAGTCCGCTAGACTTAGGCTAAAATTTTACCGCAGCGTATGTAAATTTAAGGATGGACGATGAAAGTTTCTTTACGATTTTTGCCGCTCGCCCTACTTCTTTTTATTTGTGCTGCTTTTTGCGCTAGAGCAAGACGAAGCGATCAGAGCCTGTGAGCAGCCAAAATCCGTGCCTAATTTTAGAATTTTCTACGACGAAAATGCTACGAGTAAGCAAATAGGCGCCGGACTAGAATAAATTTCAGATTTTTTGTGGCAAAACCCGCGCCGCGTAAACGATGAAACGGGCTGGTATTGCGACCGTTTTTTACGCCTTTTGTATTTAACGCTAAAATATATAATACGGGCAAAATCGATTTTGTGCGGATAGAAAAAAGCACTCAAATTTGAGAAACAAATTTTAGATTAGTTGATAGTAATCGTATCAAGTTTAAAGATATTCTTAGCACTTTGTGCTATAATCTGCTAAAAATTTTAAAAACAAAGGACGAAAAAATGAGTGAAAAATTTGAATTTCAAACCGAGGTAAACGAGCTGTTAAATTTGATGATACACTCGCTTTACTCGAACAAAGAGATATTTTTGCGCGAGCTCATCTCAAACGCGAGCGACGCGCTGGATAAGCTAAACTACCTATGCCTCACGGACGACGCATACAAAAGCCTAAGCTACTCCCCGCGAATCGATATCAAAATAGACAAAGATAAAAAGACGCTAACGATCAGCGATAACGGCATCGGCATGGACAAAAATGAGCTGATAAATAACCTCGGCACCATCGCTAGAAGCGGTACGAAGGGCTTTTTGGATAAACTAAGCGGCCAAGCTAAAAAAGATAGCGCCCTCATAGGGCAGTTTGGCGTCGGGTTTTATTCGGCGTTTATGGTCGCGGATAAAATCGAAGTCGTGAGTAAAAAAGCGCTTGGCGAAGAAGCCTTTGTGTGGAGTTCGGACGCTAAAACCTACGAAATCTCGCCCGCGCAAAAAGACGGTCATGGCACCTCGATCACGCTTTATCTAAAAGATGGCGAGTTTGCCGAGTCCTACCGCATCGAAAATATAGTCAAAAAATACTCCAACCATATCCCGTATCCGATATTTGCGGATAAAGAAGAGTATGTAGCGCCTAAGGAGGGCAAAAAAGAGGGCTCGTATGAGACCAAAAACGTGCAGATAAATAAGGCCTCGGCGCTCTGGAAAATGAGTAAAAGCGCACTAAAAGATGCCGATTACAACGACTTTTACAAGCAAATCTCGCACGATAGCGAGGATCCGTTGCTCTACGTGCATACCAAAGCTGAGGGTAAGATCGAGTACACTACCCTATTTTTCGTGCCGGCGTCAGAGCCGTTTGATCTATTTCGCGTGGATTATCAAAGCGGCGTGAAACTTTACGTCAAGAGCGTATTTATAAGCGACGACGCCAAAGAGATGCTGCCGCCTTATCTTAGATTCGTCCGTGGCATCATCGACGTGGAGGATCTGCCGCTAAACGTCAGCCGCGAAATCCTGCAAGAAAATAGCATAATGCGTAGCGTAAGGGAGCAAAGCGTCAAGAAAATCCTGGGCGAACTAGCCAAGCTAAAAGAAAAAGATAGGGGAAAATACATCAAATTTTATAAAATATTCGGCAAGGTGATCAAGGAGGGGCTTTACGGATTTAGTAGCGAAAAGGAGCAAATTTTAGACCTTTGCCTCTTTAAATCGAGCAAGCGCGACGGACTAATCAGCCTAAAAGAGTACAAAGAGGCGATGAAAGACGGACAAAAATCGATCTACTACATCAGCGGAAACAACGAAACTATGCTAAGAAATTCGCCGCTTTTAGAGAGCTTTAAGGCTGAAGGAATCGAAGTACTCATCATGGACGAGGAGATAGACTCTATCGTCATGCCGATGGTTCAAGACTACGACAAAACGCCGATAAAAGCGGTAAATCACACCGATATCGACGCAGAGATCAAGCCGGAAAAAAGCGAAGCCGACGAAGGCAGATTCGCCGCGCTGCTAGCCAAGATGAAAGAGATACTAAAAGACGAGGTAAAGGACGTAAAGCTAAGCTCACGTCTAAGCGAAAGCGCCGCCGTCATCGTCTATGATAAAAATGATCCAGACTACGCTACGCAGATGATGCTAAAGCAGATGGGGCATAGTGCGGGTAAAATTTTGCCGATACTGGAGATAAATCCAAAGCACGAGCTCTTTGAAAAGCTATCTCAAAACGAGGCGATGATCTACGATGCGGCCGAACTGCTTTTAGATATGGCTAAGCTAAACGAAGGCGTCGCGATCGACGATCCGTCGGCGTTTAGTAAAAAGCTAACCAAAATCCTACTAAAAGCGATCTAAATTTAAACTTTTTTTGGGCTTAAATTTTATTTCGGTTCGGCGGCAGAGTTAAATTTGCCGCCGAGTTTTTTAAATTTGAGCTCAAATTTACGCTCCAAAATCCACCCGCCCTACCCTTTAAATTTACGGCGTCAAATTTGATTTAATAGGCGTTTGCTATCTAAGCTGAAAAAACGAGTAAGCTACATTTGCGTAATATTTGGTTATAATTGCCAAAAAATTTAAGGTATAAAGTGAGCGAAAGTAAGGAACATTTCGTAAAAGAAGAAGATTTTATCGTATCAAAAACCGACGTCAAGGGCAAGATAACCTACTGCAATCAGCCGTTTTTAAAGATCGTCGGCGCGACGCAAGATCAGCTTTTGCACAAGCCACACAACATCATCAGACACCCTGATATGCCGCGCATCGTGTTTAAGCTACTGTGGGAGCGTATCAAGGCAAAACAAGAGATATTTGCGTTCGTTAAAAACAAGAGCTTTGACGGCGGCTTTTACTGGGTATTTGCTAACATTACAGCTTCGCTAGATGCTAACGGCGAGATCATCGGCTACTACTCCGTTCGCCGCAAGCCAAATCCGGATGGCGTAAAATTTATCGAAGGCGTATATAAGCAGCTACTTGAGGCCGAAAAAAGCGGCGGCATGGATGCTTCAGGTAAGTTGCTCGGGCAAATTTTAGCAGGTGCAGATATCAGCTACGACGAGCTAGTGCATAAACTTCAGCGAGGACAGATATAAGACAATCTCGTCTCTGGCGGTATAAATACCAAAAAAAACAAGCCTAACGAGCTTGAAAAAATGGATATCAAGCCGCAAGAAGCGATCATGAGTGTCTCATAGTTTAGCGCTCTAGCAAGCTGGGTCAAAGAGCAATGAGTAAAAACTAGCGGATATTTTTCGGCCGTTTTTGATGATGAGAAGTATTATGCTAACATTAGTGCCTATCTGTCGCAAATACTCTCGGTGATATCGCTAAAAAGCGAGAAAAACAGCATAAGCATAATGGCAAATCACAAACTCCAAGTCGCCGCAAAAAATATAAAATATATAACCGAGCTCCTGCAAGCTCAAAGCGCCATCATGCAAAAATACAAAAGACGAAGCCTCTTTAATAATGACGCGCTACTCGTCTGCGTGCCGTCAAAACGCAGCTTGCGGTACTTCTCAAAGCGCAATCAAGACTAGATAAGCTACTAAAAATGCAGGCTAGCATCATCTCAAATGTGATTTTGGGCGAGTTTAAGATGGCGTATAAATTTTATTTTACTCTGTTTTTTTAGCAAAAAGCAGAGGCGATCAGCTACTTTTAGCCGAGATAATCAGCGTTTGCGATAAGATTGCAGCAATGATTGGGCCGATATTTAGCAATCAGAGCCTAAAGACAAGTGAACTCGTGTATCATTATCTAGTTTACAAACTGCGAGAATAAAGACGATTTTATAAACTAATTTTAAAATTTACAAAGTACAAAGATATTTAAAATTAACGCTCTGCCGTAAATTTTAAATATCTTTTAAAATTTCATCCGCTATTTTCCGTGCACCGCCGTTATCTATCTGCTTGGAAAGCTTACTTGAAATTCGCGCTATATCTATCTCGTTTATCAAATTTAGCACCTCATTCGCATCGATTTCGCCGCCTTTTTGAAAGCAAAATTTGGCCAAATTTTGATCCACGAGGAATTTAGCGTTAAAAACTTGATGATTGTTTGCGGCGTAAGGATAAGGCACGAATACGCTAGGCAACGCATTTGCCGTGAGCTCCCACAGCGTACCCGCCCCTGCGCGGCTTATCGCCAGATCGGCGCGGCTCATCTTAAGCTCTATTTTAGGATCAAAGTCAAAAAGCTCAAGCTCATCGCTGCCAAGAGCAAGCTTTTTATACTCCTCTTGCAAGCTCTCAAGCGCGTTTTTGCCGCATTGATGGATGATTTTTACGCCTTTTTCTTTAAAAACGGGAGCCAGCTTTAAAGCTAACGAATTTATCGCCGCCGCACCCTGCGAACCGCCTAAAAATATGACCGTTTTTAGCTCGCTGCGAAGCCTAGCCGCGCTAAAAAATCTCTCCGCAACGGGGTAGCTAAAGACAGGCTTAAAATACGAGCTAAAAAAGCCCTTTGCGAGCGGTTTTAGGAGCTTGTTTAGGTTGCCGATCACGGCGTTTTGCTCGTGGATAAAAAGAGGCGTGCGCGAGACTATGGCCGCAAATGCAGCAGGCGCAGCGCTGTATCCGCCCACGCTAACGACGGCTTTTACGGCGTGAGTCTTGAAAATTTTGCGGCATTTAAAGGCTAAATTTAGGATATTAAAAAGCGAAAAAAACTTGCCTAGTCCTTTTTTGTTTACGACTCCGCTACTTGGCAGGAAAAATTTCTCGCTAAATGCGGCGTCGTTTTCAAACCACATCTTGTCCTGTCCGCTGCTTGAGCCTACAAATATCGTCCTACATCCGCGCGATACCAATTCTTCGTTTAAGGCTTTTGCGACGGCTAAATGCCCGCCCGTACCGCCTCCGCAGATAACGATAGTGCCGCTTTGCAGACTACTCTCGGTTTTATTTCGGGCTTCGCCGCTAGTTAAATTTGACGGCGAAATTTCAGCTGAAATTTGTTTGTCTTTTAAATTTTCAGACGTCAAATTTTACTCCTTGTTATCTAATTTCGGGCATTCAAATTTGACCTTAAATTTGCGTCGTAAGTCAAATTTGAGCTCAATCTTTTACCTTTTTGCTCACCATCAGCACCATGCCGACCCCTATGCAAAGCGCTAGGATCGAGCTACCGCCGTAGCTTAGAAACGGTACGGCAATGCCTTTGATGGGCGTGATCGAGGTGATGCCGTATGAGTTCATGATAAACGAAAACGAGATGAGAAGTCCGACGCCGAGCGTAAAGAGGTGATAGACCTTGTTTTCGCTCCTTGAGGAGACGCGAAAGATGCGGAAAAGCAAAATCAAAAGAAGCGACGTGATAATAAGTATCCCCAGCACCCCGACTTCCTCGGCTATACCGGCAAGTACGAAGTCCGTGTGCACTTCGCTCAAAAATCCGAGCTTAAAAACGCCCGCTCCAAGTCCTTCGCCGAAAAATCCGCCGTGCTTTATCGCATTTAGCGAGTGCGAGATCTGATACGGCTCGGGCACGCCCTCGACGCGAAACATATTTGCCATATTTTCCGGCATTAGCGAAAGAACCATGTTTTGCACCGTGCCCCACCATGATTTTATACGTAAAATTCGGTGTTCTGACGTAAAAATAGCCACGAAAGCAAGCACTGAAGCGCCCGCCATACCGATGACGAAAAGCCGCTTGCTAGTGCCGGCAAAAAGCATCATAACGATAAGCGTAAGCGCCAAAACGACGACTTGGCCGAGGTCGTTTTGAAGGATGGCGATAAGATAAACGGCTATCAAAAACAAAAACATATAAGGTAAAATAAGCTTAAATTCCTGCTTTAGGCTCTTTTTGCTACCGTCGATCTTGCGCGCAAAGCTCCATGCCAAAAAGTAAACGAAACCGATCTTAAAAAACTCAACGGGTGCCAAAGAAAAGCCCGGCAAGCGTATCCAGCGCTTGGCTCCGCCCGCATCGGTAACCAGCGAACTAGGTAGCGCGTGCATAGCTCCCATCGCGATAGCGCAAAAGCCAAACAGACAAAAGCCGATCCAGACCATGGATTTATCAGGGTCAAGCCGCGAAATACCCCACATCAAAAATATCCCGATCGCTCCCACGACAAGCTGTCTGATAAAAAAATGATAAGGCTCGTAGTTAAAAAGAAGCACGGTAAAAACGGGTAAGGATAGCGAAAAAACAATGCCGATAGTAATGAGTGCGACGCAAGAGTAAAATATCCACTTATCCGCCTGCATTTTTCCCTTTCCCGAGTTAAATTTAAAGGCCGATTTTACTTAACTATGACTTACAAAGATGTTAATCGGATATTTAAAAATTTTAATTTTATCTCAAAAAAAAGAGTCCTGAAAAAAATTAAAAATATACTAATATAAATTATATAAATATAAAATTTTAATTTTGTATTAAGTAAACAATTTGTAACATACGCGCATTATGCAAATTTAGTATAAAACCAATAAGGAGTCTAAATGAGAGTGAAATTTTCAGTTGCCGCATGTGCGGTTTTGGCGCTATTTACGGCGCAAGCAAATGCCGCAGATACGGTTAAGCTAGAAGGCGTCGAGATAAACAGCGTCGGCGACAACATCAGCGAGAGCGGTATCAGCGAAGGCATCCTAACCAAAAACGTACAAAACGGTATCCTGGCCGGCAAAAAGGTGCTAGATACCCCATATCAGATAAACACGATCACGAAAGAAACGATGAATCACCAAGGCGTGACAGGCTTTGAGGAGGCGGTGAAATACTTCCCGTCCGCGCAGGTTCAGATGAGAGGCGGCACCACGGTCGGTCGTCCGCAAACTCGCGGCTTTGAGGGTAGTGTCGTAGGCAACGTTTTTTGGGACGGCTTTTACGCTATCTCGACTACGGCGATTCCTATGGCGATGTTTGAGAGCTTGCAGATACAAAACGGTCTTGCCGGCTCGCTCTACGGCCCGCAAAATCCTGTCGGCGTCTTTAACTACACTAGAAAACGCCCGGTAGATAACGAGCACAGCATCTGGGCGGACTACGCTTCGCGAGAGCACTTTGGCGTGGGCGTAGATAGCTCGATGAAATTTGACAAGGTAGGCTACCGCGCGGTCGTATACGGCTCAGACGGCGCAAAACAAGTAAAAGACAGCAACTATCAGCGCCGCCTAGCCAGCATCACGCTCGAGTTTTATCCGACCGAGTCGCTTACGTTTGAGACTGCGGCTAGCTACTACGAGCACAACACTCACGGCTTTGCGGGACTTTTTGCGCTTTATGTAAAAGACGGCATGATCAGAAATGACCTAAAGCTACCAGACCCGGTCGATAACAAAACTCCTGGCCTTGGTCAGCCATACGGCGGTATGAATCTAAAAACGACGACGGCTAGCGCTAAATTTAAATACGCTCCGAGCGAGGATTGGTATTTCGAGGGCGGATATCAGTTCCAGCGAGCCGATCGCCATACACATAGCGTCGTAAACAGGATCACGGATAAAAACGGCAACTACGATACCTATCACGGCGGCGGAGCGACAGCGGCGTATAGATTTGACCTGCCTAGCGGCTATTTAAAGGCAGTAACGGACTTTGATATCTGGGGACTAAATCACAACTTTAGCGTGCAGGCAAACGGATACAGATACGTGCAGTATCGCTATTCAAATTTAAGCACGACTACAAAAGCCGGCTCGGCAAACATCAACGATCCTAAAGTTTTCCCGCATCCAAACTCTAAAAAAGGCTCAAATTTATATAAACTCAGCACAACCGATATGAAAAATATCTCCGTGCTAGACGATATCACTATAAACGACAACTTTAGCTTGCTACTAAGCCTCTCAAATAGCTGGATAAAAGAGCGCACTCGCCCGGCCATAACCGCTACGCAAAGACAGCTAAAACCTATCGTGACCAAATACGACGAATCTGGCCTTAGCTACGGCGCGAGCCTAGTTTATAAACCTGTTGAAAACGTGAGCACTTATATTACCTTTGCCGATAGCTTGCAACAAGGCGGCAGCGGCACGAACACCGACGGTACGACTAGCGTGCTAAAACCGTATCGCTCGAAACAATACGAAATAGGCGCTAAAGCTCGCATAAACGAAATCGACTTTAGCACGGCGGTATTTAGGATACAGCGCCCTATCGCCTATGTCGGCGGTAACGGCAGATACGACGTCCAAGGCGAGCAGGTAAATACTGGCTTTGAGTTTATGAGCGGCGGCAAAATCACGTCAAATTTAAGCGTTCTAGGCGGATTTACGCTGATAAACTCTAAATTTAAAGACCCACTACTAAAAGGCGCAAACGGCAAAGTCGTAAACGGCGTGCCTAAACTAAACTCGAATTTGCTATTTGACTACGTAGTGCCAAATACCGAAAAGCTAGCATTTAGCGCAAATTTCCACTACACGAGCAAGATGTACATCGACGATCTAAACACTCAGGCTACGCCTAGCTTTTTCGTCACCGATCTTGGCGTGAGATACGTTAGCCGCACCATGCTGGGCAAACAAACCACTTTGCGCTTTAACGTAAATAACGTATTTAACAAAAAATACTGGGCGGGCATGTATCCTGCAAGCGCCGACGGCGCAGGCACCAGCGCTAGCGTTCTTGGCGTAGCTAACGGGCTAAGCCTGGGCGAGAGCAGGATGTTTATGCTGTCAGCCGAAGTCAAATTTTAATTTGACTTAGAGCTTGCCTCGCGAGCGTCTTTAACGCAGCTAGAAATTTTCTCCATCGATAAACTACGCGTTATATCTTCGGTAGAAAATCTTCGCGACTTAAAGCCGTCTCGCGAGACTGCGCCTTGGCTTCTTGCGCTCAAATTTGGAGCAATACTTACCCGCCAAGACCCGTGCCTTGACAATGCCGATTTATTTATATAATCAGTTTCACGCTACTTCAGGGCTTGCGTTTGCAACTTCTAAAAAAGCAGTTACTGGCCGCAGGCAAATTTAACAGTAAATTTTATGCATAACGTCAAATTTGAAAACAACTTTACTACGCAAATTTAAAGCTCAAATTTAAGCGCGCAGGTTTTTGGCTACTATTTGAATTTTCATAATTTTAAGCCCGTTTGGGTATAATCTGCCCTTTTAAACGCGAGGAAAATATGCCCCTTTCAAAACTAAATCAAGAACAATATGCCGCAGCGACCGCTCCTGCAGGGCACAATCTAGTCATAGCAAGCGCGGGCACCGGCAAAACCAGCACCATCGTTGCGCGCATCGCTCATCTGCTAAATTTAGGCGTAAAGCCAGAGAAAATTTTGCTGCTAACCTTCACCAACAAGGCTGCGGCCGAGATGATCGAGCGATTAAACCGGCATTTTGATAAAAAAATCACCTCGCGCATCACGGCGGGCACTTTTCACTCGGTTTCTTATTCGCTGCTTAAATTTCTAGAAAAACCAGTCACGCTAAAGCAGCCAAGCGAGCTAAAAACGCTGCTAAAATCGCTCGTCGAGAGGCGCAAATTTAACCACCTAAGCGACGTCAAACCATACGGCGGCGCTTATCTTTACGACGCGTATTCGCTGTTTCAAAATTTAGCCCTAAAGCAGACTTTTGGCGAGTGGCTAAAGGAGCGAAGCGACGAGCAAGGCGTATATGCCGAGATTTACGAGGATGTTTTGCGCGAATTTGAGGAGGAAAAGAGCAAATTTGGCTACGCAGATTTTAACGACTTGCTTATCAAAATGCGTAACGAACTGAGAAAAGGCGCGCCGCTAAAATTTGAGGAAATTTTAGTCGACGAGTACCAGGACACAAACTCGCTGCAAGGCTCGCTAATCAGCGCCTTTGAGACGAAAAGCCTTTTTTGCGTCGGGGATTTTGACCAGAGCATTTACGCTTTTAATGGCGCAAACATCGAGATCATCGGCTCGTTTAAGGACCGATTCGCAGACGCTAAAATCTACGCGCTAAACATCAACTACCGCAGCAGCTCCGCGATCCTAGCACTTGCCAACAAAGTCATCGCGAACAACCCGCGCCTTTACGAAAAAAAGCTAGTCGTCGGCCGCGAGGGTAAATTTACCTCGCCAAAGCTGCTGGTTTATAACGAGCTTTTCGACCAATACTCAAACATCGCACAGGTTATCGCCGTCTCAAAATACAAAAAAGAAAACATCGCCATCATCTTTCGCAACAACTCAAGCGCCGACGGCCTAGAAGTCGCGCTGCGAGAGCTAGGCATCGGCTCCAAGCGCAAGGGCGGCGTGAGCTTTTTTGAGAGCCGCGAGGTGCGCGCCGCGATGGATCTACTAGGCATCCTCATAAACCCAAAGGACATCATGGCCTTTATCCACGTGTGCGAATACGCAAAAGGCGTCGGTGCGGCGCTTAGCAAGGAAATTTTTGAGGTGCTGAGCAAGGTCGGACACGGCGACGTCGTGCGCGGATTTTTGCAGCCTGATGAGAGCGTGGAGGCCTTTGCCAAAAAGACTAAAAACTACCAGCTAGGGCTTTTTGACGAGCTTGACGAGGTCGGGGAGAAGTCACGCTTTGCTAAATTTAACTTTAGCGAGAAATTTTTCGCGCATCCGATTTTAAAAATGCAAAAACTAAGCGAGAGTGGCGGGCAGTTTTTGTATGAAATTTACAATTTTTTAAGCGCCGCCAAACGCCACTCGCGCCCAACCTCGCTGATAGAGGATCTCAAAAATAGCAAAATTTACGCCCTCATCGCCGATAATCTCGCGACCAAGCGCGCCACGCAAAAAAACGGCAACATCAACGAAACGCTAAAAAAAGAGGCTCTGGAGCGCATCGTGGGCAAGCTAGAGGTGCTGGGCGAACTAGCCAAAAACTACTCGGAGGCGGAGAAATTTTATAACTTTATCACTCTGGGCAGTAGCGAGATGAGCAGCGGCGAAGGGGTAAATCTGCTAAGCGTGCACGCCTCAAAGGGGCTTGAGTTTGACCTCGTTTTCGTAGTCGATCTCGCGCAAAATCGCTTCCCAAACCTCAAACTCATGAGCATGGGCGGCTCGCTTGAGGAGGAGCGGCGGCTCTTTTACGTCGCAGTCACTCGCGCGCGCGACGAGCTGATTTTAAGCTACGCCAAATACGACAAAATCAAAAAAATAAACTACCAGCCCAGCCAGTTTTTGATCGAGGCTGGGATGGCTAGTGCAGGGATTTAAATTTAGCTAAAATTTGTGGCCAAATTTGAGTCGTTTAAATTTAGTTGCTCTATTTTATCTTTCGTCTGCGTAAATCGGCGCTTGGCATAACCCGCACCTTAAAAATGCCAAATTTATCTAAGCCTCAAAATTAAAGGCGTATTTTCAAATTTTAAAACGTATCTTAAACTGCAAATTTGCAAATCTAAAAGCGGAGTCGTCAAATTTAACTCCGTCCGACCAAACTCCTCAAATTTACGCCTACATAAAGCTCGGAGCGTCGTTTGAAAAAAGGATCAGATCGCCCGCTTTGGTGTTTTGCGCCAGGGCTTCTTGCATTTTTGACTTATCTTTGATGACGATGACTTTTGGCCTGCTTAGGTGCTTTAGCAGCGCGACGGCGTTTAGCGAGCTTGTTAGCATGACGATATCAAAGGTCTTGTTGATGATCTTGCTTAGTTTTTCGTTCTCCTCGTCGCTGCTCTCCATGATGCCGGGCGTCACGAGCACCTTGCGCCCTTCGTAGCTACCGACTAGCTCGTAGCTCGCGCTCATACCGTTAAAGTTACCGTTAAAACCGTCGTCGATGATGATTTTACCGCCCGCATCGATGCGCTCGAGTCTATGCTCGACGTTTTTTAGACGCGCTAGAGCTGCGGCGATCCTGGCCTCGTCTAGCCCCAGATATAACGCGGTTTTGACACAGACAGCTAGGTTTGCGGCGTTAAATTTACCAAGTAGCGGCGAAGCGAATTCCTTCTCGCCAAGCCTAAATTTAACTCCATCTAAGCTCGCCTCCACGCCGCTCAGATCTCTGTCGTAAATTTCTATCTTTTCGCTCTCGTTTGCTTGCGTGCTACTGTGCACGAAAGCCTTTTCTAGGCGCTTTGAGCCAAGAGCCTCAAGCTTCGTGGCACGGATATTTTCAAGCGTCTTAAAGTACTCGATATGCTGCGCACCGATCTCGCCGACGATCGCGATGTGCGGGTTCAAAAACTCCGTGATCTGTGCGATGTCGCCTTTTAGGCGTGCGCCCGCCTCGGCTATATAGATCTGCGTACCGGCGGCAAGTTCGTTATTTACGTCTTGGATGAGGCCTGCTAGCGTGTTTACACTACGAGGGGTTTTGCGGCAGGCGAAGTCATTTTTAAGTAGCTCAAATAGGAAATTTTTGATGCTGGTTTTGCCAAAACTCGCCGTTATCATGATGATTTTGAGCTCAGGCATCGAGGCTAGCTTTTTGCGCGCGCTGTTTTCGTAGGCCTTAAATTTAGCCTTTTCCAGCAAAAAACTAAGCGCGAAAGAGGCCACGAGCGGCAGGACGACGCCTAAATTTACGCGGTGCTGCGTCGCTAGATAAACGGCGTAGCTAGCGATAACCGCGAGCGCTAGGATAACAAAAAATCGCTTGACTCGCGGCGTAAAAACCAGCTTTTTATCGAGTTTTTTGTGCCAAAGAGCAAGGCTCGGCACCAGCGCAAAGTAAAAATAAATCCAAAAAAATCGCTCCGCCCCGTAAAAAAGCACGATCGGCACGATGAGGAAAAACACGTGCCACAGCGGCCTGGTGAAGTGAAATAGCACGCGCTCAAATTTGTAGGAAAACCACTGAAGGCAGGTGATGAGATAAAATCCGAGCGCAAACGTAAATAAAATCTGCGTCGCGGCAAGGCCGATATTTATGAGGGTTTCGTTCATTTTTTCTCCTAGGTTCGCTTAAGCGGGCTTTTCCGTGCCGCTTTTGCAAAATTTGACATTTTGCAGTTTGTTTTGCAGATTTGGCGTAAATTTTGATAGTTTTTTGTTAAATTTGAGAGCCAAATTTAGCCGCCCTACTTTAACGGTGCCGCAAAAACGCAAATTTATCAGCCGAGATTTTACAGATTTTGGGCTTAAATTTAGCTCGTAAATTTGATGCAGGCTTACTAAACCTGCATAAATTTAATGCTGATATCTAAGCGCGCTAGCTTAAATCAAACGTTTGCTGCACCGGTTTTTTGGGGATTTTTTGATCGCCCTGCTCATCTTTTGGCAAAATTTGATTTTGCTCGTCGCTGTTTAAGGCGTCGATTTTAGGTTCGGGCTTGTCTTGCGCGCTTTCTTGCCCGTCAAACAAATTTTCTTTAAAAACATTTTTTGCAGAAATTTGACCGTTTTCGTCACTCGCATCGTCAGGCTGCGAGTTTTTATCAGCCAAATTACCGCTTTGTGGTTGCTCGTCAAAAAGGCTACTTTGAGAGATGGTTTTTGCGCTCGTCTCCAAATCCGCACGAGCAGGTTTCGTCAAATTTTGCTCGGTAACATTTTTAAGATCGCCGTCTTCGTCGGCACTCTCAATTTTTTCGCTCAAATTTTCACGGTTTTTCGGGCTTAAAATTTTTACGCTCTCGATCCCGCTTTCTTCATCCAAGTCCATCAAATTTAACCCCGCGTTCACGACACCGTCGATATAGCGCGCGTGGAGTAAAAAGAAAAAATGATCGCCCTTTAGCGCGTGAAATTCGCTGTTTTTAATGAGGCGACTCACGCGTTCGCCGCTTTTTAGAGGCGTGGCTTTGTCTTCCTCGCCCCAAAATATAAACGCCTTACCGCCAAAGTCTGCAAATTTAGAGCTGAAGTCCTCGTCAACGACGTTTTTTAGGGTCTCGTACATCGTTTTGCTCATACCTTTTACGTCTTTCGTGGCGAAAAATTTGTATAAAAACCCAAGCCCGAATAGTTTTAAAAACTTAAACAAAGCGATCTTAAATCTCACCCAAAGCGGCTTTTTGGCTACGATGCCTGCCGAGCTTAAAAGCGCGAGATATTCGGGGTTTAGCAGTGTTGCGACCTTGCCGCCAAAGCTATGTCCAAAGATAATTTTAGGATTCGCGCCAAGCTCGTCCAAAAATGATTTCATGATTTTTGCGTAGTCTTTCGTCGCTAGCGCACCGTGCATACTGCTCGCGCCAAAGCCCGGCATATCGACGTAAACATGCCGAAAGTCCTTAAAATACGCGCCGAAAGCCTTTTTCATGATCTCTTTGTTCGCGCCCCAGCCGTGCAAAAACAGCGCGACGTCCTTGTTTGCGGGATTTACGGTTTCGTAGCTTATGCGGTAAATTTTGCCGCCGTATTTTACATCTTTGACTGCCATTATTCGCCGCTTCCGGATCGTTTTTTAGCCTCATATATGCTTTGGAGCACCTCGACGGCCTCGCATAGGCGCTCGTATTCGCCCATATTTAGCAGTACGGCTTCAAATTTATTATTTTTAACGATTACGGCGCGCTTCATCTGTGCTTTGCCGACTTTGCCCAAGACGGCGCTGAAATTTCGCACCACTTCGGTCGCCGTGTAAATTTCATCTTTGCTAAAAGTAGTCATTTTTGCTCTTTACGTAAAATTTTACGTAAAATATAGCATATTATCTTTAAATTCAAATTAAAATATAATGGCGCATTATGTTCTTTAAAATTTATTTTAGAGCGTTTTATACTTTTAGAGTGAATTTTGCGAGCATATAAAAGAGGAAGTAGTAAAATTTGATGAAAATAGCAACCTTGTCAAGAAAGTAAGGTAAATTTGGCCTAAATCGGCACTTTAACGCTATAAAATGCTGCAAAAATAAACCATGCCTTTGCCTTAAAAGCACAAAAATTTAAAAAGCCGCCAAAAACAATCCGTTTAAGGCGGCATCTAAACGTCAAATTTAGCAAAAATTAGGCAAACAAAATTTTACAGTTTGCCTTTCGCCGACGTTATGGAGTTGATAAATTTGTAGTCGATATTTATCTCGCGCTCTTTGGGCAAGCTTGCGGCGAGTCGCTCCAGCGTCCCCTCAAAATCGTCAAATAGGTAATTCGCCATGCTGCCCGGATTTGGATTGATCTCATTTAGATATACTTCGCCGTTGATCTCAAAAAAGTCGCAACGTATCAGCGCCCCGTCAAAGCCGCAGTTATAGATGCGCTCAAAGCTTTGTTTTAGCTTGGCGGCTAGCTCTGCGCCGATGTCGGCCTCGCGCGCCCTGCTCTCGTTTGAAAAGCTCATGTATTTTTGCTCGTAGTCTAAAAATTCCTTCTTTTTAGGCTCTTCGATGATGGAAAATTTGATCTCGCCGCCCGCCTTGCAGCCTGCTAGATTGTACTCCTTTACGCCCTCGATAAAGGGCTCAACTAGGATCTCTTTGTCAAACTCGTATGCCACGTCTAGGCCGTATTCTAGCTCGTTAGCGTCTTTTATCACGCTAACTCCGATCGAGCTTCCTAGGCGAAGAGGCTTTAGGATCACGGGTAGCGGCAGGCTAGGCGCCTTTGTTCTGCTTACAACCTCGTAGTTTAGGGTATTTACGCCGGCTTTTTGCGCTAGCAGTTTGGTTAGCTCCTTGTTGTAGCTTAGCGCGCTAGCCTCCACGCGAGGGCCGATATAACTAAGGCTGTAAAACTCGAGCAGCGCCGCGATCTTGCCGTCCTCGCCGTCCATGCCGTGAACTAAATTTATAAACGCGTCCGCCTCGATCTTTTTCTCGCCGAGCAATCCGCCCGCGAAAAACCCGCCCTGCTTAAGAGTAAGCTTTTTGGCGTTTTTATATTTGCCCGAGCTAAAGAAATTCGCCTTCATATCGGCGCCGTTTATCAGGTAAAATTCTCTAAATTTATCGCAAAATATAAATAAAGGTTCGTTTTTTAGCACCTTTTTTAGGGCTATGGCGCTCACGATACTGATCTCGTGTTCGTAGCTTTTAGCGCCGAATATCACAGCAAATTTCATATCTTTTCCTTTTTTATGCTAGTTTTTTTAGGGCTTGTTTGATGAGTTCGCCCGTATTTTGGGCGTCGCACTCGCTAAGCGCCTTGGTTATCTTTTCTCTTTTAAAGCCAAGACTTTCCAGAGCCAAGATCGCTTCGTGCTGATGGCTAGGCAAATTTTCATCCATCGTCATCTTTGCGTCGCTAAGCTCGGCTATGATGCGTCTAGCAGTCTTTGCGCCGATGCCTGGTACCGTTTGTAGCGCCGCAGCGTCTCCGCTTTTTACCGCGTTTAAAAATGCGTTCGGATTTAGGCTCGAGCACACCGCCATCGCAGTCGCCGCGCCGATACCGCTTAGTTTTATCAGCGTCTCAAACATCTTTTGTTCGTTACTATCTAAAAATCCGTAAAGTAAATCCGCATCCTCGCGGATGATCTGCGTGATGTTTAGCTCCACGCTCTGGCCTCGCTCGAGTTTCGCCGAGCAAAAAAGCGAGATCGCCACGCCGTAGCTCACGCCGCCGGCAGTCTTTAAGATGAGATTTGCGGGCTCTTTTTTGGTTATGACGCCCTCGATCGCTTTTATCATCATTTTCCTTTAAAATTTGCGATTATCTCTAAAATTTGATTAATTCTTGCAAAAACTTATCCGTCACTTCGCTAAAGGCGGCATTTAGCGCCCTCATCGCGATTTCGCCCTCGTCAGCACCTGCGTCTTTTTGCGAGCTTAGCACGACGCTTTTTAGCTCTTTGCCATCTTTAAAAAAGCTAAACATCATGGAAATTTGCGCCTTTTGATCTTTGATTTGAAGGGTGAGCAAATTTGACTTTACGCTTACGTCTGCGTTTTTAAAAGAGGGTTTAAACGCGCACTGATTGCTCGCGGCTATGATCAAATTTCGCCTAGTCATCTCGCTTGGGAGTGCTAAAAATTTGATATTTTTTAGCGGACGGATTTCGCCGTTTGCGTCTATCTTTAGGACTTCGCGGCTCTCATACGCGCCAAAAACCCGCACTTCTTCGATGAAAACGGTTTTTCCCGGCTTGTTTTCGCACTCTTTAAATTTATCCTCCGTGCCGCCTAGCATAAAATAATTCGTCCTGGGCGCAGGCTTTGCCAAAACGCTACAACCGCTAAAAAACAGCGCCGCCAGAGCTAAAACCGTGCTTAAAATTTTCATTTTTCGTCCTTTTTCTGCGTGTCTTTAAAGAAAAATTCATACGGGTCGTCCTCGAGTCTAAAAAGAGTATTTCTAAAATCCGAAATCAGCTTTTGGAAGCTAAGCAGCGTCCTCTCCGTCTCGTCGCTAAGCGTATTTAGCGCGTCTTTCACGTCGTATTCGCCGCTTTTTATCTTTTCAGAGATCGCGGTTTGTAGGTTTTTTAGCTCCTGCGCGGCATCTGCGGCCTTAGTGGCAAACGAATTTATAAACTCAAGCGTACTCGAGGCGTTTTTTAGCGCTTTTTTTAGCTCGTTTAGCGTCAAATTCGCATTTACCAAAACCTCGTTTGCGTTTGCGATAGTCGCGTTCATATCGAGATTTCCCGCGTTTATCTTTTTCGCGGCTTCATCAACCGAAACTAAGATAGATGAAAATTTGGCCGCGTTTTCGTCGCTTAAAAATTTATTGATATTTTTAAATGTGGACTCTAAATTTTGCGTTATGTATTCAGCTCTGTCGCCGATTTTGTCGAAAAAACCGGCCTCAAGCCCTATGTAGGCTTTTTCGTTTTTATCAAAGAGCGGGCTATCCATACTGCCGCGCGAGATATTTAGGTAGCCGATGCCTGTGATGCCCTGTATTTCCGCAGACGCCGCGCTGTCGGTTCTAATGGGTATGTCTTTTCTCACGGAGAGCTCAAGCTCGATGAGGGCTTCTTTTTCGTCGGCAAAGCGGATATCCTTGACGCTGCCTGCGTCTACGCCGATAAATTTGACCGTGGAGTCCTTTTTGATGCCGCTTGGCAGGCTTGTAGTTTTGATGAAATACGACCTGTAGTCATCGGCCTTTTTCCCGTATCCGCCCAGCCACCACGCCGCGATACCTAGCGCGCTCACGACAAGCACGAAAAAGAGGCCTATCAAAGTATAATTTATTTTATTTCCCACCGTCTTTCCTTGTTTTTAAAAGCTCTTCGAGCGGATTTTCGGGCATTTGCATCAGCTGCTCAAACGTCCCCTCGAAGGCTATCTTTTTATCTTGAAGTATCAAAAATCTATCCAAAATCGTGCAAATACTGTCTATATCGTGCGTCACCATCACGACCGTGACGCCTAGCGTATCTCGTAACTCCACCACTAACTCGTCAAACGCCCGCGCGCTGCTTGGATCAAGGCCGGAGTTTGGCTCGTCCAAAAACAAAATTTTAGGACTCAGCACCAGCGCTCTAGCCATCGCCACGCGCTTTTTCATACCGCCGCTTAGTTCGCTTGGGTATTGCAGCGCGACGTTTTCGCTAAGGCCTACTTTTTGTAACCAAAACATCGCTATCTCGCGCATAGAGCGCTCGCTCATGCCGCTATACTCTTTTAGCAGGATGTAGATGTTTTCTAGCACGTTCATCGAGGTATAAAGCGCGCCAAACTGAAACATCACGTTGCAAGCGAGCTTCATCTCCTGCCTAGCCGCCTCATCTAGCGACCACAGATCGCGCCCCAGCATCTCGACCTTGCCGGCGCTTGGTTCCTTTAGATATATCATCGTTTTCATCAGCGTCGATTTACCCGTACCGCTACCGCCGAGCAGCCCGTAAATTTCAGCCTCGTTTACGTGGAAATTTAGCCCGTCGTGGATCACTCGGTCGCCAAATTTCGTCGTTAAATCAGTCGCTTTTATTATCATTTATATGCCTAGCTGCGTGAAAATAATCGAAAACAGCGCGTCCACCATGATCACGCCAAATATCGCGTTTACAACGCTCACGGTCGTATAAGTGCCCACGCTTTGGGTGTTTCCGCTGATCTGAAAGCCTCTCATGCAGCCGATAAACGCGATCACGACGCCAAAAAACGGAGCCTTAAAAAGCCCGACGTAAAGGTGCTTTATGTCCACCTCTTGGCCAAACCTCGCTAGATAGCTATCAAAGCTGATGTTTAGGTAGTTTTCCATCACGACCATCTCGCCAAAAATCCCCGCCACGTCGGCTAAAAACACGATAAGCGGCATAGCGAGAATAAGAGCTATCACGCGCGGCAGAACGAGAAATTTAAACGGATCAAAGCCCATTGTTTTCATCGCGTCGATCTCTTCGGTGATTTTCATGACGCCGATTTGTGCGGTAAAGCTAGACGCCAGACGCCCCGCTACGATGATAGCGGCGATGAGCGGAGCTATCTCGCGCAGGGTCAAAAGCCCCATCATCTCGACGATTATTATCGTAGCGCCGAAACGCTCGAGCAAATTTGAGCCCTGATATGCCAGCACGATACCGATGAGAAAAGAGGTGAGGCACACGATAAAAACGGACTTTATGCCCGCATCCTCGAAATAAGCCAAAATTTCCTTCATGCGGATGTTTTTCAGCACGAATATCTTGCTAAATTTGACCAAAAATTCGCCAGTGAAATTTAAAAACGCGCAAAATCCCGCAAAAAACGCGGCCAAATTTTTGCCGATTTGCGAGAGCGGATTTCCGTGCGGTTTGGAGTTTATGATCTGTTTTATTTTGGGATTTACTTCGCTATTTATCGAGGCGAAAATCTTTTGCGCGTGCGGATTTAAATTTACGAGCTCGTACTCTTTGCTGGCATTTAAAAAGGTATTTTTAAAAAAAAGCGCCGCTGCGTAATCAAGCTCTTTTACGCCTTTAAAATTTAAAACGATTTTGTTAAATTTCTTTGAGCCGATAAGCGCGGCCGTTTGGGTCCAAATTTGAGCCGGCAGCTTGTAGTTCCAGTCGTTTTTTAGATTTATAGTTAGCTTGTCGCCGCCTTGCTCGCACTTGTAAAATTCGCTTTCAAATTTTAAAAAAAGAGGCAAATTTAGGCCTTTCTGACGTTGTTGTTTTTCTTAACTACGTAGTCTATATCGCCATCCTCGGTCTCGACCTTGGCTATCGTTATGACTCGAGCGATTTCGTTTTCGCGGGTGCTGTACGTGATGTCGCGAGCAGGATCCACGAGCCTAAATTTTATCTCGTTAAACTCGCGCCAGTTGCTGTGATTTATTACCTTTGAGTTAAATATTCCGTCTTGGATATTGGCTATTTCGCTTTTTAGCTCGGCTATCACGGCTTTTTTCTCGCGGAATTCCTTTAAAAGCGCGTTATACTCGTGCACCAGCTGCTGATACTCTTTTAGCTTTTTCATAAATGTCACCGGCGGAGTGTTGTTTGTGCTTTTTAGTTCTTCGATTTTAGCTTTTATGACGTTTATCGGACCTTTGTTTTCCTCGATGACGCATCTTTTAGATTCCAGCGTGCGTGGCATTTTTACGATCTGTTCTCTGATAGCTTTTATCTTTGCCATGCGCTCGTTTATCTGCTCGCCCGTGTTTTTTATCATACTAAAATCGACTAAAATTTTATTATTCACGCCTTTTAGTTTTTTTATCTCTAGCGTGTCGGCGATTATGATATTTGAGTTTGACACTAGCGTGTCTATGACGACGCTTTCGGCGATTATCTCGCCGCCGATCGCTGATTTTATCACGGCTTTTTTAGCTTTTACTTTGCCGCCTTCTAGCCTATCTATTTCGACGTATTCGCCGTCAAAGCTACCGATATGTACGGCGATTTTCGCATCTTTCGCCTCGATGAGGGCTTTGGCGTGAGTTTGTCCGCCGATCACTACCTTATTTGCCTTTACTACGGCGTTTGCGGCGACGTTTCCATCGACGTTTACTTCGTTTGCTTCAACCGTCATACCAGTACCTATGGCGTCTTTTGTTAGGTCTTTTTCTTTTACGTTTAGCGTTACGTTGGTATCTAGTCCAGTATCGACCGAGCCAGTAGTTTTAAACGAAATTTCATTTACGTCAAGTTCGTCTTTGATATCAAAGACGCCTTTTTCCTCTTGGACGTAGCCAGCCTTTTTGGAGTAAAATTTTATCCCCTCCTCGCCTTCTTTCGAGTATATATTTTCGGTATGTTCAGGCATTTTGGTTATCGTTATTTTAGGCTTTTGCGTCGGCAGTAGATTTCCCCTCACGTCGCGGCCGTTTGCGCCCTCTCTTAGTTTTACGTATTCAAATATCAATTCATTTTCGGTTACGCCTAGCAAATAGCCTCTGTTTGCATAGTCGACCTTGTCGTTTTCATCTGTGGATTTATTTTTATTTTTATAGTAAAACACCAGTGCGTCGTCTGCCGACGGATTTACGTTTACGCCTGCGGTCACGATAAAGGTGTAGTCTTTGTCGATAAATTCTTTTACTCTTAAAACCGAATAAATTTTAGCGACCTCTTCTAGCATCGTTTTGTTTCTGATGCCAACCAGGATGCCTACTTTTATCAGCTTTTTGTAGATAAAATTTATCAGCTTTTTGTCAAATTCTTTAAAATAAACCGTGTCGGCGTTTTGCGAAACGGTGGCTAAAATTTTAGTTAAATTTTTATTCGCATTTATGGCGACATTAGGCAAAGGCGTTGGTTTTACCTGCCTCGTGTCGTAAAATTTAACCAGATAGTTTTGTTTTATGCTTTCTACTTTTTCTACGAAAAATTTATCGTCGTCAAAGATATTTAGTTTTTCTGCCGGGATTTGGCGAGGCTGACTCTCGCCCGCCACCTTACACTCGGTTTTGATCTCTATGATATCAAAATCTATAAATTTGCTATCGACGCCGAAGTGTTTTGCTAAATTTAATATCTCGCCGTACGGATTGGCGGTCTCAGACTCTATCTCGGCTAGGAAGTTTTGCTGCGCGTTTTGGTTTTCTGGCACGTGATACTCTCGCAATTTTTTGATTTTTGGTCGATTATCTCTAAAATTTCATTAAAAACTCTTGATTTTACGTCTTTTAAAACTAAATTTGCCTATCATTGCGCTAAAAATTTACTAGGATTTTCGTGTTTATCAAGGGCTTTTTTTCAAACAGTATCGGCATCATGGTTTCGCGAGTTTTAGGGCTCGTGCGCGACCTACTTACCGCTTCTACTTTGGGTGCGGGCATTTACAGCGACATATTTTTTATCGCGTTTAAGATACCAAATTTACTGCGCCGTATCTTTGGCGAGGGGGCTTTTGCCAACGCTTTTTTACCAAATTTTACGAAATCAAACAAAAAATCGCTCTTTAGCGCCGAGATTTTTCTTAAATTTCTAGCCTTTATCGGCATTCTCACGCTTTTGGTAAATTTATTCGCCCCGTTTTTTACCGCCGTTATCGCTACCGGTTTGGCGCCTAGCGACATAAGCGAAGCCGTCCCGCTCGTAAAAATCAACTTTTACTACCTAGCACTCATCTTTGCCGTTACTTTTTTAGCCTCGCTTTTGCAGTACCGCGGACACTTCGCGACGACGGCGTTTTCGACCGCGCTGTTAAATTTAGCCATGATTGGTTCTTTGATTTTGGCTCGCGGACAAGAGCCTAAAGTCGTGGCTTATTATCTTAGCTTTGGCGTCGTTGTAGGCGGCGTTTTACAGCTCATAGCGCACCTTATTGCACTTAAATTTAACGGCATATCAAAGCTATTTTTTGGCGGCTTAGTTAAATTTGCCCGCGGTAAAAGAGCCGATACGAAGGGCTTTTTTAGCAACTTTTTCCACGGCCTAGTGGGATCCTCCGCGATGCAGCTAAGCTCGTTTATGGATACGTGGTTGGCGTCGTTTTTGGCGGCAGGCTCGATCAGCTATCTTTTCTACGCCAACCGCATTTTTCAGCTGCCTTTAGCGATATTTGCGATCGCGCTTTCGACTGCGCTTTTTCCTAAAATCACGCGCCAGATCAAGGCCGGCAACGAAGCCGAAGCTCTAAAATGGATGCGAAAAAGCTTTGAAATTTTATATTTTCTGCTTTTTGCGGCGGCTATCGGCGGCATCATTTTAGCTGAGCCTATCATCAAGCTGCTTTTTGAGCGCGGAAGCTTTACGGCATCCGATACGGCAGCGACCGCAAGCGTTTTGGCGGCATATATGATCGGACTTTTGCCCTTTGGACTCGCCAAGCTTTTTTCGCTTTGGCTTTATGCGCATTTGCAGCAAAAGCTAGCCTCCAAAATCGCCGTTATAACCCTCGTTTTTAACCTCGTTTTAGCGGTCGTCTTAATGCAATCCTACGGCGCGTTTGGACTAGCGCTTGCTAGCTCGCTGGGCGGGTTTTTGACGCTAGTTTTAAACGTCAAATTTTTTGGGATAAGGAAATTTTTAGCTATAATTGAGCCTAAAAAAATAACGCTTTTAAGCGCGGTTTTGGTTTTAGAAGCAGTGATTTTGATATTTTTAAGGAAATTTTTAGATGCAAATTTTTGATAGCGTAAAGAGAAAAAAAGTAGAATTTGAGCCCGTAAAAAGCGACTTTGTCCGTATTTACGTTTGCGGGCCGACAGTTTATGACGATGCGCACTTAGGACACGCCAAAAGCGCGATTAGCTTTGATTTACTTAGGCGCACGCTAAGCGAGCTTGGCTACAAGGTCAAATTTGTGCGAAACTACACCGATATCGACGATAAAATTTTAAAAAAGATGGCCGAAAGTGGCGAGAGTCTGGAGGCAATCACGGATAGATACATCGCAAACTACGAGCGCGATATGAGCGCGCTTAACGTGCTTGAGCCAGACGTCAAGCCAAAGGCGACACAGACGCTAAAAGAGATGATAGGCTACATCGAAATTTTGCTAAAAAATGGCTTTGCTTACGAGATCGAGGGCGACGGCATATACTTTGACACCGCAAAAGACGCGGAGTATCTGAGCTTGAGCGGTAAATTTGACACCGAGGCAAACGTCGCTCGCGTGGCTAGTAGCGACGAAAAAAAGGACGAAAAAGACTTCGTGCTGTGGAAATTTGACGAGAAATGGTACGAAAGTCCGTTTGGCCGCGGACGGCCCGGCTGGCACACAGAGTGCGTCGCGATGATAAAAAAGCACCTAAGCAGCGGCGAAAAATTTGAGATCGATATCCACGCGGGCGGGCTTGATCTGCTCTTTCCTCATCACGAAAACGAGGCCGCGCAGTGCCGCTGCGCCGAGCGCAAAAGCCTGGCTAAATACTGGCTGCACAACGGCTTTATCCAAGTAAATAACGAAAAAATGAGCAAGAGCCTCGGAAATAGCTTTTTCGTTAAAGATGCGCTGGAGCGAAATTTGGGCGAGGCGGTGAGATTTTATCTGATTTCTAGCCACTACAGAGCAAATTTTAACTTTAGTGAAGACGATCTAAATGCCGCAAAAAAGCGCCTTGATAAAATTTACCGCCTAAAAAAACGGGTTCTTGGCACGGCGGCAAATTTGAGCGCGAACGAGAAATTTAAGAGCGAATTTATGTCCGCGATGAGGGACGATCTAAACACATCAAAGGCGCTTGCTTGTGTAGATGAGTTTGTCCGCAGTGCAAACGACGAGATAGACGCAAACCCTAAAGACAAAGCCAAAAAAGGCGAAATCGCGGCAAATTTGGAGCTGATAGCGCGCGTACTAGGTATCTTGCAGGTGGATGTATTTGAGTATTTTCAGTTTGGCGTAAGCGACGAGAAGCGAGCCTATATCGAGGATCTGATAAATCAAAGAAACGAAGCCAAGGCGGCCAAAAACTACGAGCTATCGGATAAAATCCGCGATATGCTAGCCACAAACGGCATCAACCTCATGGATACTCCAAACGGTTGCATGTGGGAAAAGATATGAAGCAGATGAGCCTAAAAGAGGTCTTGCGGCGGTTTGCGCCATATTTTAGGGATTATATTTCGTATTTTATCATCGCGATCGCCGGCATGCTGATGGCTAGCGGCGGCACTGCGGCGTCGGCGTGGGTGATCGAGCCCGTGCTAAATAAAATTTTCATCGAAAAAAACAAAGACCTGCTTTATCTTTTGCCTTACGCCATTATCGTGATTTACGTTTTAAAGGGGCTTGGGACGTTTTTGCAGGCGTATTTTACGGCGTATATCGGGCAGGATATCGTGAGGAGATTTCGCGAGCGGTTGCTAAAAAACCTGCTAAATTTGGATATGAAGTTTTTTAACGACTACCGCACGGGCGAGCTAATAAGCCGAAATATCAATGACATCGACCGCATCAGAAGTATCGTTAGCTCTATGATCCCAGAGCTCATCCGCGAGGCTATCACGATCGCGGGACTGCTTTGCGTCGTGCTTTATCAGAGCCTGCAGCTTGCGTTTTTTGCGCTAGTTATCATGCCAGCAGCCGTCTATCCGCTCTCAAAACTCGCAAAAAAGATGAAAAAAATCTCCCGCGCCTCGCAGGAAAAGACCTCCGACATCAGCTCTAAGCTGAGCGAAATTTTTACCAATATCGAGATCATCAAAGCAAACAACGCACAGGAGTTTGAGCACGCCAAATTTACCGACGAAAACGCTAAATTTTTCAAGCTAAATTTAAAAAGCGTAAAAGTAAACGAGATGGTAAGCCCGATGATGGAAATTTTCGGCTCCGTCGGCGTCGCGGCGGTCGTCATTATCGGCGGCAAAGAGGTTATAGACGGAAATTTGACGATGGGAAGTTTTTTTTCTTTCCTAACCGCGCTTTTCATGCTTTACACGCCTATTAAACGCATTTCAGGCCTTTACAACAAGATGCAAGACGCCGTGGTCGCGGCAGAGCGAACCTTTGAGCTACTTGATAAAGAGCCTCAAATTTTAAGCGGCGACAAGCCCGTACCGAGTGAAATAAATTTGATAAATTTTAAAGACGTCAGGCTAAACTACGACGACAAAGAGGTGCTAAAAGGCGTAAATCTAAGCGCGAGCAAGTCCCAAACCGTAGCACTTGTAGGCAGTAGCGGCGGCGGAAAAAGCTCGATCGTAAACCTGCTCATGAGATTTTACGACGCAAACGGCGGAGCGATCGAGATAAACGGCGAAAATATCAAAAATTTCGAGCTAGGTTCGCTGCGGCAAAATATCGGCCTAGTGACCCAGCGCGTCTATATCTTTAACGACACCGTCGCAAACAACGTCGCCTACGGCCGCGAATACGACGAAGCCAAGGTCGAACTCGCGCTAAAAACGGCAAATGCATATGATTTCGTGTCAAATTTACCCGAGGGCGCTCAGACTGTTTTAAATGAATTTGGCACCAATCTCTCGGGCGGCCAACGCCAGCGTATCGCCATCGCCCGCGCGCTCTACGACGACCCGCAGATTTTGATATTTGACGAGGCTACGAGCGCTCTGGATAACGAAAGCGAGCAGCAGATAACCAAAGCTATCGCGAATTTACAAAAAGAAAAGATAATATTTATCATCGCGCACCGCCTAAGTACGGTGCAAAATGCCGATAAAATCGCCGTTATCAGCGGCGGAAAAGTGGTCGGATTTGATACCGACGAGGCGCTTAGCAAGAGCTGCGAAATTTACGCGAAACTAAAAGGCGAAGCCCTTGTTTAAGCCTAAATTTGATAAAATCGCTCAAAATTTAAGGATAAAATTTGAATTACGAAACGCTAAAATCCATATTTTTTAAATTTGACCCCGAAACCGCTCACAAAATCGTAGAAAAAACGCTAAGTATCTCAGACTGCGTATTTCCGGGCCTTTATAGCATCGTCGCTAAAAACTGCGTCGTCACGGACGCGGCTCTTTCGCAAAATTTGCTAGGAACTAGCTTTTTAAATCCGGTTGGAATCGCAGGCGGATTTGATAAAAATGCCACCATGCTGCGTCCGCTGGCCGCGCTCGGGTTTGGGCACGTGGAGTTTGGCACCGTCACGCCAAAACCGCAAGAGGGCAACGCAAAACCGCGCCTTTTTCGCCTTATCGAAGAAGAGAGCATACAAAACGCGATGGGCTTTAACAACGAGGGCGCAGACGCTCTGAGCGCGCGCGTCGGTAAGCTCTATCCGTTTGCGATACCGCTCTTTGCCAACATCGGCAAAAACAAAATCACGCCAAATGAAGAAGCGATCAAAGACTATGAAATTTTAGTCGCCAAATTTAACGAAATCTGCGACTGCTTTGTCATCAACGTCTCATCGCCAAATACTCCAAATTTACGCGAACTACAAGAAGATAGCTTTATAAAAGACCTCTTTGCGTGCCTTACGCCGATCGCAAAAAAGCCGATAATCTTTAAAATCGCGCCCGATATGGACGACGACAAAGCCGTGCAGATCTGCAAAACTGCCGTAGAAAGTGGCGCAAAAGGCGTCATCGTAAATAATACGAGTATTGATTATTCGCTATCAAAGTCGCCAAATTTACAAAATTTCGGCGGACTAAGCGGCAAGATCATCGCCAAACGCTCGCGCGAGCTTTTTAGCGCGGTGGCTAGCGAGCTTTACGGCAAGACGGTTTTGATCGCAAGCGGCGGCATAGACAGCGCCGAGGAGGCATACGCTCGCATAAAATCAGGCGCAAATTTGGTTCAAATTTACACCTCCTTTATATTCAAAGGCCCAAACATCGCAAAACAGATAAACGAAGGTATTTTAAAGCTTTTAAAAGAGGATAATTTCGCCTCGATTAGCGAAGCGGTGGGCTGCGATATAAAAAACAAAATTTAAGGAAATTTATGCTTATAAAATACTCCAAAACGAAGCTCAAAAACAGCTTTGAGATCTATCACATCCCCGCTAGCAAGGGCTCTAGCGTCATCAGCGTGGACGTGTTTTACCGCGTGGGCTCGCGAAACGAAACGATGGGCAAAAGCGGCATCGCGCACATGCTAGAACATCTAAATTTTAAATCCACGAAAAATATGAAAGCGGGCGAATTTGACGAGATCGTAAAGGGTTTTGGCGGCGTAAATAACGCTAGCACGGGCTTTGACTATACGCATTATTTCGTCAAATGCTCAAAAGGCAACCTAGACGAGGCTCTTAGGCTCTACGCCGATATAATGGAAAATTTGAGCCTAAAAGATAAAGAATTCCAACCTGAGCGCGACGTCGTGACCGAGGAGCGCAGATGGCGTACGGACAACTCTCCGATCGGATTTTTGTACTTTACGCTATTTAACGTCGCTTTTAGTTATCACCCGTATCACTGGACTCCGATCGGCTTTATCGGCGACATCAGAAACTGGACGATAGATGATATAAAAGAATTTCACGAGACGTACTATCAGCCGCAAAATGCAATGCTTCTAATCAGCGGCGACATCGATAAAAAAAGCGCATTTGAGCTGGGCAAAAAGCACTTTGAAAACATAAAAAACAAAAAACCGCTACCAAAACTCCACTGCATCGAGCCCGAACAAAACGGCGCAAAAAGAGCTGAAATTTACAAGGATAGCGAGGTGGAGATGCTAGCGCTCGCCTTTAAAATCCCGCCGTTTAATCACGAGGATCAGCCGCGTCTGGGCGCGCTAGCCGAGTATCTAGGCAGCGGGCAGAGCTCGGTTTTACAGCGCGTTTTGATAGATGAAAAATGCCTCGTAAATAGCGTAGACGTCTATAATATGAGCAATATCGACGAGAGCTTGCTCATCGTGCTAGCCGTTTGTAATCCCGGCGTCAAGGCCGAGGCCGTAGAGGAAGAGATCTGGCGTGTGCTAGAAAACGCAAAAACGCAAAAAATAGACGAAGACGAGATAATCAAGATAAAAAATAGCTTAAAAAGCGATCTCATTTACTCTCTAGATAGCGCGTCGAAGGTTGCGAATTTATACGGTAGTTATCTAGTTAGAGGCGATATAAAACCGCTTCTTGAGCTGCCTGAAAAAACAGCCGCGCTAAAACCTACCGATCTAAACGAAATCTGCAAAAAATACGCGAGAAAAGAAAAATCCACGACGATTATCCTAAGAAAGGAAAAAAGTGAATAAAAAAGCAATAATGGGCGCTATGACGGCGCTGATTACGCCATTTAAAGACGGCAAATTAGACGAAATCGGTTATGAAAAATTAATCAAAAGACAAATCGCAAACGGTATCGACGCTGTCGTACCCGTAGGCACCACCGGCGAGAGCGCGACGCTAACGCACGACGAGCATAGAATTTGCATAGAAATCGCCGTAAATACCTGCAAAAATACCGGCGTAAAAGTACTCGCCGGTGCCGGCAGCAACGCCACGCATGAGGCGGTAGGTTTAGCTAAATTTGCTCAAGATCACGGTGCAGACGGTATCCTCTCGGTAGCTCCTTACTACAACAAACCGACGCAAGAAGGCCTCTATCGCCACTACAAAGCGATCGCCTCAAGCGTAGAAATCCCCGTGTTACTCTACAACGTCCCCGGCCGCGTAGGCGTAGATATCCAGCCGTGCACGGTTTTTAGGCTATTTAAAGAGTGCGAGAACGTCTACGGCGTAAAAGAAGCCACCGGCAGCATCGAGCGCTGCGTCGATCTACTCGCGCACGAGCCAGGCCTATCCGTCATCAGCGGCGAGGATGCGATAAACTACCCTATCCTCTCAAACGGCGGCAAGGGCGTGATCTCGGTTACGGCAAATTTGCTCCCGGATGAGATCTCAAATTTGACTCACTTTGCGCTCAAAGGCGAGTTTGCGCGAGCAAAAGCCATAAACGATGATCTGTATGCGGTCAATAAAATAATGTTTTGTGAGAGCAATCCGATCCCGGTCAAGGCCGCTATGTACATCGCTGGGCTCATATCAAGCCTCGAGTACCGCTTGCCGCTTTGCGAGCCGAGTGCTGAAAATCTCAAAAAAATCGAACAAACCATAAAACAATATAACATAAAAGGATTTTAATGAACTGTGAAAACGAATTTAAAGGCAAAACTCTAGTAATCAGCGGCGGAACGCGCGGTATCGGACGCGCCATCGTGGAGGAATTCGCCGCAAAGGGCGCAAATATCGCCTTTACATATAACTCAAACGAAGAGCTAGCCAAGACCCAAGCCGCCGAGCTCGAGGCAACGTACGGCATAAAAGCCAGAGCCTACGCGCTAAATATACTTGAGCCCGAGACCTACAAAGATCTATTTTTAGAGATCGACGCAGACTTTGACCGCATAGATTTTTTCATCTCAAACGCTATCATCTCGGGTCGTCCGGTCGCAGGCGGATATACGAAATTTATGAAACTTCGCCCTCGCGGTATCAATAACATTTTCACAGCAACCGTAAACGCATTCGTAGTCGGCGCGCAAGAGGCCGCAAAACGCATGGAAAAAACGGGCGGCGGCAGCATCATCTCGCTTTCATCGACCGGCAATCTCGTCTATATCGAAAACTACGCAGGCCACGGCACTGCAAAAGCCGCGGTCGAAGCTATGGCGCGCTACGCGGCGACTGAGCTTGGCGAAAAAAATATCCGCGTAAACGTCGTTAGTGGCGGCCCGATCGAGACGGACGCATTGCGAGCCTTTACAAACTACGAGGAAGTTCGCGACAAAACAGCCGAGCTAAGCCCGCTAAATCGCATGGGGCAGCCGACCGACATAGCAGGCGCATGTTTGTTTCTGTGCAGTTCAAAAGCTAGCTGGGTCACGGGCCACACCTTCATCATCGACGGCGGTACAACATTTAAATGAAAAAAGCAAATTTAGCCTGCGCTCATTTGTCGGTTGCTCGTGTTCTGGGCAAATTTGGCGTTATAAATTTAACGCGCTTACAGGCTAAATTTGATGAAAATTTAAAATTTACAAGCAAATTTTGCGGTGCGGACGGTTTTCTTAAATTTAATCCAAATTTGTCAAATTTGCTCAAATTTGAAGAAGCTGCGAGCAAATTTAACCAAAGCGCAAATAAGAAATGGGCAAAGTCGAGCCAAAACAAGGCTAGCGCTTTTTCCGCCGACTCCCGCACTGCGCCGTCAAAATTTAAACCCCGAAATCCAAAAGAAAGAAAAAATAAATGAGCCTAAATTTACCAAACGCCCTAGCCTTCCTGCGCGTATTTCTCGCACCCCTGATGTTTTGGCTGCTACTTAGCGTAAATTCCTTCTCAAGCGTGCACGTTAGCTGGATCAACTATTTTGCTGCGCTTGTGTTCGTGATCGCTAGCGTCACGGACTTTTTTGACGGATTTATCGCGCGCGCGTGGGATCAAAAGACCAAGCTAGGAGCCGTCATCGACCCGCTTGCTGATAAGATGCTAACTCTTGGCGCATTTTTAGGGCTCATGATGATAGACCGCGCGAGCCCTTGGGCCGTGTATCTCATCCTGGTTCGCGAGTTTTTTATCACGGGATTTCGCGTAGTGATGGCGGGCGAAGGCGTAGAGGTCGCCGCGTCGATGGCGGGCAAGGTCAAAACCGTCTGTCAGATGGTCGCGATCGGCTTTTTAACCATGCAGTGGCCTTTTGGCGAGTTTTTGCTCTGGCTTAGCGTCGCGCTGACGCTGTATTCGGGCTTTGAGTACGTAAACGCTTATGTAAGGCACGTTAAAAATCAAGCCAAAAAGGCGTAAATTTGAGAACAGGAAACGCCATAATCTATCTAGCTAGCTTCGTCGTTGTAGCAGCCGGACTAAAGGTCGCTAGCGTCGTCGTTCTGCCCTTTTTGATGGCGGTTTTTATCGCTATCGTAGCGACGCCTGCGATAAATGCGCTTGAAAAGCTCAAATTTCCGCGCGTTTTAGCCTTTGCACTAGTTGCGTCGGTTGTGTTTTTATCGCTTGGATTTATCGCAAACACCGTGCTAAAGACGATCAACGGGCTAGTTAGCTATATGCCCGAGCTTCAGAGCAAATTTAAAGCCCTCGCCGACCACTATCACCATATCTTAGCTAGCCGCGGACTCATCGACCCAAACAGCGTCGCCGCGCCCGCAGACTTTGATATCAATAAACTTTTTGCCGTCGTAGGCGGATTTTTAAGGAGCGGCACGGAGCTTGCCTCAAAGAGCTTTTTTGTCTTTTTACTCGTTACTTTTATGCTTTTTGAGGTGCAGGTATTTTCTCAAAAAGTCGAGTATTTTGCGAGTAAAAATCCGCAAACAAACCAGATCGTAGATACGTTTATATCAAATCTCAAACGCTATCTCGCGATCAAGTCCGCAGCATCGTTTGCGACGGGCGTTTTTATATTTATCGGGCTAAATTTCATCGGTGTGCCTTACGCGCCGCTTTGGGGGATTTTGGCTTTCGTGCTAAATTTTGTCCCGACGATCGGCTCTATTATCGCGGCCGTTCCAGCGCTTTTGGTGGCACTTTTGTTAAACGACGCGGCGGCTTGCGCTTGGACTGCGGCGCTGTATGCGGCCGTAAATGTCGTCATCGGCAACTTTATCGAGCCTAAATTTCTTGGCAAAGGCCTTGGTATCAGCACGCTTGTAGTGCTTTTGAGCCTACTTTTTTGGGGATTTTTGTTCGGCATCGGCGGTATGTTTTTAGCTGTACCGCTTACGATGAGCCTAAAGATCGCGCTTGACGCGAACCCGAGCACGAAATTTATCGCCGTTTTGCTCAGCGATAAACTCGAGCGGTAAAATCAAATTTAAAGGTAAATTTTGAAAAGCATTATCTTTGTGGCGGCATTGCTAGCCGTCGGCATTTATGCGTATTCTTGGCACTTTTTGATCACGGTTTTGGTGATTTCGTTTCTTATATTTTTCCATGAGCTGGGCCACTTTCTCGCCGCTCGCATGCTAAAAGTCGGCGTTTTAAAATTTAGCGTGGGCTTTGGTCAAAGCGTCTACTCAAAAACCATCGGCGGCACCGAGTACGCCATCAGCGCGATACCGCTTGGCGGTTACGTTAGCCTAAAAGGGCAAGAGGATTCCAAACCGGGGCTAAAAAATGAGGACGCCGACAGCTACACGAGGCTTAGCCCGATAGGACGCATTTTTATCCTTTTTGCCGGACCGTTTTTTAACTTTGCCTTGGCGTTTTTTATCTTTATCGCGCTCGGACATATCGGCGTAGAAAGGCTAGCTCCAACCGTAGGCAAGGTGCTAGAAAACTCGGCTGCGGCGAGTGCCGGACTGCAAAAAGGCGATAAAATTTTAAACATAAACGGCATCAAAATCAGCGAATGGGACGAGATAAGCAAAAACGTAAATTTGACCTCCACTGCGATCACGCTCGAGCGCGCGGGCGAAATAAAAACGATAAATTTGACGCCTAAAATCGGGCAAAGCATGACGATATTTGGCGAAAAGATAGAAAAACCGCTCATCGGCATTTCGCCCTCAGGCGAGGCCGTCACGATACGAAACACCGGCTTTAGCTCGCTCAAATTTGCGCTCGTTGAAACCATAAACGCTTCAAAGCTCATATTTACGGGACTTGAAAAGCTGATAGTGGGCGTCGTGCCGCTAAAAGAGATGGGCGGCATCATCCAGATCACCGACATCACCTCAAAAGCCGCAGGCATCGGCGTCTCGACCCTACTCATCATCGCCGCGCTGATCTCCGTAAATTTAGGCGTGCTAAACCTGCTCCCGATCCCGGCGCTTGACGGCGGACACATATTTTTCAACCTTTACGAGCTCATTTTCCGCCGCGAGATGAACGAAAAAGTCTATATCGGCCTCACCTACTGCGGCTGGGCGTTTTTGCTCTGCCTGATGGCGTTTGCGACCTTTAACGACGTGATGCGCCTAAGCGGAGCGGGACAATGAAACTCGCGCAAATTTTAGAACGCATCGAAAACGCGCGCTCGGGCGAGGCCGTAAAGCTAATCGCCGTGAGTAAAAACGTAACGACTAAAGAGGTTTTGGAGCTTTTTAGGCAAGGACAAACGAGCTTTGGCGAAAACCGCGTGCAAGAGCTCAAAAATAAGAGCGAAATTTTATCAAATTTGCCGATCGAGTGGCACTTCATCGGGCGACTTCAAAGTAACAAAATAAACCACCTACTAGCGCTCAAACCCGCTCTTTGGCAAAGCTGCGAGAGCTTAGAGGCCGCGCTTGCGGTGGATAAGAGGCTTGACTATGAGCTACCTTGCCTGCTGCAAATAAACTCGGCCTACGAAGATAGCAAACAAGGCATCTCGCCCGAGGCCGCCCAGGATGCATTTTTACAAATCGCGCAGGAGTGTAAATTTCTAAAACCAGTAGGCGTGATGAGTATCGGCGCGCACGTAGAGGACGAAAAACTCGTGCAAAAGAGCTTTGAGACTACGCGTAAAATTTACGAGAATTTGGAACCCAACGGCGCGCAAATTTGCTCGATGGGTATGAGCGGCGACTTTGAACTAGCGATAAAATGCGGCTCGAATATGATTCGTTTGGGGTCGATTTTATACGCGTAAATCAGTCGCGATCCGTATAAATTTAGAAAAATCTACCTAAAAAGGAGCCAAAATGGGCTACGACGTGAGTTATCATCCGATCAACGAAAACGAGATCAAGCAGTGGTATTTTGACGCGTTAAAAAACGCGCGCGAGGGCGACTGGTCGGTTGCGCAAAGGCTTACAAAAGAGTACGGCATAGAGGATTTTTATGCGCAAAAATACATCGATACTCTTAAAATCGCGCTTGAAACCAAAGATGGCGAGGACTTTTCGACGGGACACGGCTACATACTCGCTACCGTGCAGGGATTTTTTAGAAAATACTTCTACACGCGCGGCACGGCGTTTGGTTTTTTGGCGCAGGAGTATGGCGAATTTAAGCGGTATCTAAGCGATATAAGCGGCGTTATACCGCCTGAAATAAAAGCTAAATTTACCGGCGAATTTGACGGAAACTACTCATCGGGCGCATTTGTAAGCGCGGCAAATTTGGCTGAATTTTGGCAGGATTACAACGCAGGCGGCGATATCAAGCAAAAAACGGATAATTTTTACGCCCAAAATTTGCCCGCATTTTTAAGCGCGGTTAAATTTAGCGTAGAAAACGGCTACGGACTGCTTGAGGCAACCGACGTCATCGTGCCAAACCCGCTCGATCTAAACAGCTCCGAATGCTACTCAAATCTTTTTAATTGCGACCCGGAAGGCGCATTTATCTACGCCGATACGGCGGTACAGCAGATCAGTGAAGCGATGAAGCTAGACAAAAATAAAAAAGAGAGCGATAAAAACGAAGGCTCAGACGGCTTTTTTGGCGCTATAAAGAAGCTTTTTGGGAAGTGAAGCCGCGAGCTTTACTTCCGCGTCCTTTTTCAAAACTCCGCTTTAACACAAATTTCATCTATCTATTTTGATAATTCAAAAACTCAAAATTTATTAATTAATACGCATAAAAATGCAAAAGCTTCACGCCTAAAGTTCCATATTTTGTATCTGATATTTCATAAAATATTAAGTTTTATTTTTATACTTATACTATATAATAATAAAATTTTAAATATTCAACACGTATATTTAAAAAATACAACTTAAAGGTGTGAAAATGTCTTTAACCAAGTCGCAAATTTCAGGACTTTATGTTGCCCTATTTGGCAGATCTAGCGAAGGTGCAGGCAATGAAGCCTGGCGCTAAAATCGGCAAACGCTAAAAATTTAAATTTATCCAACGTTGCAAATTTGATGTTGGATACGACGGCGTCGAAGGAATTTTTCGGCAAAAGCCTGGAGAGCAACGAAAATTTCATCAAGCATATTTATGCAACATTGTTAAACAAGGATGAAAATACCGACGTCGGCGGAAAAGCAGGCTGGATAAACATGCTAAATAATACAAACGACAGAGGTCAAGTCGTAAGCGAGATCTTAAAAGCGGCGCTAAACCCGGTCCACGCGCAAAGCTCGGATGCCGCCACTAGAGACGCGCATAAAACGTTGATAAACAAAATCATCGCCTCAAACGTCGTAGCCGATAGCGTACAAGACGTACCGGGCGGCGATATAAAAACCGCTTTAAATTCTTTTTTAAAAATAAACGACGCTATAACGGCGACATCCTCCGCTCAGGATACAAAAAACGTCATCATAAACAACAAATCAAATTTGACGCTAGATAACTCAAAACTAGACGAATCACTAAGCAAAAACGATAAAATATCCATAATACCGCAAGTAACCGGAAAAAGCGAAAGCGAGATAAAAAGTCAATTTCCAAACTACGATAAAGATTATGTCCCTACTCCGGAGCCAAAACCAGATCCCAAACCGGAGCCAAAACCCGACCCTGATCCCATCATCGAAAAAACCGATGTTAAGACGTTTTTGGAAAAAGCTGCAAACATCGCCGACGAAAGCACTTCGTTTATCATAGAAGACGAAGCGGGAAATATACAAAACAATATAGATAAAATCGTCTCAAATTTAAAATACGTCCTATCTATCAAATTTAGCGGCAGCTTTACGCTAGACGCCAGCAAGGCTACTACGGCGCTACTAAATAAAATTTCCGAAGGTAAAATTTGGCTACATAACGTAACGAGCGATCATCTAAATTTGATAAAAAGCAGTTCGGTAGAGAAATTTTTTATAGACAATAGTAAAGATTTTACGTTAGATATCGCTACCTTTATAGCGCTAAAAGACAAAAAAGCAAATGGCGATAAATTTGTAATAAAAGATACTTCGGCAAATATCGTTAAGCATTTTGAGCATATAAAATCTCACGTAGACGCTATCAAAACCCTAGATAGCACGGATAATGCAAAGATAAATTTCATAAAAGCGCAATACGACGCCGTAAAAGACATAGTATCTAAGGACGACAATGATAACGGAGTGTATGAGGTCAATGAGCAAACCGGCAAAGCAGCCATGAAACCGATCGACGTAAAAGACGGCAAGGCCTTTACCTGGGAATACACAAACGACACGACGGGCGTAACGTATAGGATAGAATTTGGCAAAAGAGACGCTCAGCCAGAAAACTCCGATATAAAAGTAGATATGCCGGACGGCAAATTTTATAACGGCGAAAATATGATCAAGGACTACAAGATCTCAGCCTATAAAATTTATGAAAAAGACGGCTACAAAGTAACCGAAGAATACACTCCTAGCGTCTCAAAAATAGGAGACGTCATTAGAGATAAATTTGACGGCAAAGGAGTGTTGGAAGAAAAAATCCTAGAAAGATCCGGTGGCGAAAAACTCACTCTAACCTACGAGGACGGCAAGCTAAGCTATGCTAGCAAAACCGATCCAAAATACGCAAATACCGATATAAACTTTGAGATCAGCAAAGATAGCGAAAATCTGGACTACAAAGGCAAGTTGTATCTAAACGCAAGCTCGCCCGAGCATTTAAGCCCTCTTACGCCGAATTTCAACTACAAAGGCAAAGTCACAGTAACAGATAGCGCGCTAGATACGAAATGGACCGCCGATATCGGAAAAGACGAGGTGGTCTACCGAGCGTACGACGGACGATTCTCGGATGACGTGACGCTAGTGTCAAAGGCGGCATATACGGTAAATAGCAGCTATGGAGTCGATACTTTTGATATAGCCCAGACCCTGCAAGAAAATGCAAATTTGAAAAAAATAAGCATCAACGCCGACACGAACAATCTATCAAACGGCGCAAAAATGGCCGTACTAGACAACGCTCAAGATAAAATCACGCTTCCATCAAACATCACCGAGCTAACAAGAGCGCAAGAGGACGTGAATCTGCAAAATGTCGAGGAAAAACTATCTACGCTCGGAGTCGGTAAGGCGCAGTATTTCTTGCAAAATGTAGGAGAAAATAAATTTAATGCCTATATGGCGCTAAATACCGACGGCGTAGAGGGCTATCAAAAGGATAGCGATACCTTGATAGAGGTAAAAGATGTCGAATCTAGAAGCTATTTTACAGAGATAAAAGAAGGCGCAACTTCGATTTATAAGAAATTAACGCCTGATTTTACCGCTCCGACTCCGTCTAGTTTTGAAGATGCGGTAGTGTAAAACCGCTTTTCAAATCAAAGTGAATTTACGCTTAAAATCAAAGTGAGCTAAAATCTCCTATTTTTCACTTTGATTTCTAACGTAAATTTATACGCCTCAATAGGCTTTTTAAAAATCTATTAAAAGCCCTTTAAGGCCTTTAAAAATTCATCACGATAACTTCCGCGCTTACCTTATCTCTTGCCGCTCCGTTTAGGCTGTAGTTTATTTGGGCTTCCTCAAATCTAAATCCCGCATAGAGTTCTCGCACCGTCTCGCAGTCGTTGTAGCTAAGAATAAATTTGCCTTTGACGTTTCGTAAGACGGCGGCTAAATTTTGGTGGTCGTCCATAGTAAAGCCTCTTGGGGTTTTGTAGTAACTCTCTGTCCCGATGTAAGGCGGGTCTAGGTAAAATAAAGCGTCCTTATCGTCGTATTCTTTTATAAGTTTTTCATAGCTCATGTTTTCGATCGAGGCGCCCTTTAGACGCTTAGAATATACCGTAAAATCTCTATAGATATTTCCAAAGTTCCTACGTCTACTCATGGCGTAATTTGCGCCCTTCGCCCCAAAGCTCATGTTAATAAGATAATAGTAAAACGCCGCGGCTTCTATCTTGTTTCTAGGCTCTAGCTTGCCGTCTTTGATGCCGTAAAATATCTCGCGGCTTTTTAACATGGAGTTTAGATAAAAAGATAAACTTTGCGGCCTTGTTTGAATGGTGCGGTGTAGATTAATAAGATCGCCATTTATGTCGTTTACGACTTCGATCTTAGACGGCGCTTTTTGATAAAACACAGACAAGGCGCCGCCAAAGACTTCGATATATTTGACGTGCGGCGGCATAAGAGAAACAATCTTTGCGGCAAGCTTTGATTTACCGCCTACCCACGCAAACGGAGCTTTTAATTTCTGGGGGGGGGGGGGGAGGTAAGACCCGAGTTATTTCTTTTCATCGTTGCTCCTTTATATCGTTTAAAACCTCCACCTCTAAATCCTTGCCCTGGATAAAACTAAGCAAAGCCTCTAGTGTTTTGACGCTCTCAAACACTCCCTCGTCGTTCGCCCATTTTCCGACCAAGATGCAGCCCTCGGTATGCTTTGGATAGTTGCCGGCGTGGATCTCTATGTACCGATCTTTCGGTACATGCTTGTTAAAAAGCACCGGCACCACGCGGTTAAATTTTGGCGAGCGATGCCAAGCCACCTGATAAAGCCCTGCCGGTATGCGCCTATCTTTGCCCCTTGCAGTGGTATCTGGTCCTGCTGACTCTAGCGTATAGCCCGTCATCAGCACGGTATTTACGCCTACTAGCTCAAATTTGCCGATAGTGCCGTCATCGATATTCTTGTATCTACGTATGATCAGTTTCATTTTTTATCCTTTCTTTGAATTTTACGCGCTCTTTGTGTTCGCCCGTCTTACCGATGTTAAAGCTCTCGACGGGGCGGTGATACCCCATCACTCTAGTATAAACGACGCAGCGCGTGCGGTTTGCCCGCAAGCTCTCTAGGATCTCTTTGTCGCTCATCTTAGCTCCTCCTCGTATTCGCTCTTTGCGCAGCCGCCCTCTGTGCCTAGGCTCTCTATCTTTTTGTTTGCGGCCTTGTCGATCTTTCTACGCACCCAACCTCCGCCCATAAATGCTACAATGCCTCCGACGCCTAGCGAAAATTCAATATCGTGTATAAAAAATTTCACGATCGAAAACGTTGCCCCGCAAAGAAACGCCGCGGTAAGAGTGGCGGCGAGAAACGCCCATCTCGTGCGATGTTTTCTTGGTTTTCCGTCGTCGTCGAGCAGCCCCAAGGCCCCGCCGATGAGCCCTACCAGCAATACCCAAAGTAAGTACCAGTACTCTTTGTCGATCCAGCTCATCCCATCACCGCCCCGAAAATCAAGGCGAGCAGGACCGATAGAACTATCTCGAGTATCCTTTTTTTGCTAAGCCTAAAACCCATAATCTTTCTAATCACTAGCTCGCTCATTGCGGCTCCTTGCCCGCGCACAGCAAAAGCAGCCTTTCGACCTCTTCGTGATATGCCGCTACGGCCCCGGCAGTCGACGGGTTTGTTTTGTCAAAGCTTGGCTTTGGCGGTAACTCCACGTCGCAGCGCACGGGTTTGTCCACGTCTTGGTACTGGGTACGGGCTATGATCCGTGGCTCAGTACCCGCGCAACCGCAAAGCATGATTGTCGCGGCGCAGACGGCCGCAAATTTGGCTATTTTTCCAGCTGCTTTCATTTTCCTAGTCCCCTAAATAGCCTTTCGTAATAGGCTAAGTTTTCCTCGCAGCTACTATCCCTCGGCGGAGGCTCCATACTTTCGTATTTGGCTTGTATCTCTTTTCTGAGCCCCGCCTGGCTTTGGCGGATCTTTTTCATATCTAGCGCTATACTCTCGATGGCCTGATTTTGAGCGGAGATCTTGGAGTTGCACTCAGAGAGGTTTGCCGCATAAATTTGGCTTTCCGCCTCTTTGAGGGCTAGCTTTGTTTGCTCTTTTTCCAGCTTGTCTTTGGTATCTTGCATCTGGGCTTTTGCGCTCGAAACTGCGCCGTTTAGCCGCCATATCTCAATCCCTGCGCCGCCGAGGGCTATCAGCAAAGCGACGCCGACGGAAGCTAGAAATTTGATATTTAAAAAGCCCATTTTACGCTCCTTTCAGTAGTTTTGCGGTGACGGCCAAGATAATGATAGCCGTCGCGATCAGTACGAATTTCTTTGTGGACGCATTCATTCTTTGACCTTTCTCATAGGGTGAAATGCCCACACAGTCTTTAGCACTTTTTTGTCCTCGTCCTCGGTGTATTCGTGCCAATTTTTGGGATTTGCGCCGGCTATATCCATCAATTTCCAGCCGACATAGATTCTCGCGTAAAAGCGTTTGCACCACCTAATCGTGCGGTAGTATCCAAAACGCTGCTTGCCGTCTTTGAGTCTGCACTCCACCTTGCACCATGAGTTTGATACGCCGCCGTTTGACGTGACGGACGGATCTCCGCTCGTTTTAATAGAGGCGGGATCTATCTCGCTTGTCTTGACGCCGAGGTATTTGACGCAAAAATAGCCGATGCGGTTTCGCAAAAGCCAGCAAAGCCTCGCCCGGTATGTGCGGTTTTTAGGCGGCGGGAAGTGATCCCGTCTCCATCCGCCGTCGCCGTTAATCGCCGCGCTTTGCCCGTCGTAGTAGTCGTCCGCGTCCTCAAACCAGCGAAAACATCGCGGCAGATGATCGTCGCTCTCTTTTACAAAAAGCAATGCAATTGGCACGACGAAAAAGGCCAAAATCTCAAGCGGAAGCTCGATGATGAAATTTTTGGCTACTTGTAGCCATTGTTTTGGAGTCGGTTTCATTGGCTACTCCTCGTTACTAAAAATTTCATACGGCAATATTGCCTCATAAAAGGTCCGCGGCTTGCCGTCGGCAGGCAACCGCGTCACATACGCTATTCGTACGCCTTGCTCGGTTTCTTCTGCGCATAGTACGCCCACTGGGAGCCTCACGATTTTGCCTTTTCCGGTAATATCGTACATGCGCGTATAGGTTTGGTCTGCGCCGATATAAACATTGATTAAAAATCTAGTTCTCTGGGCTAGAAATAGTTTTTCATTTCCTTGCGGCATTATTGGTATAGGTAGTCGCTCTTTGTTTTTGTATAGAGCATAGCCACGTACGCTGCCATCCTCAAATGTCTCTAGATAGTATAGATCATCGTCTTTCTTATAATACTTGGTCCTTCTGTCATAGTACCGAGGGTCGGCGGCAACGAGCTTAATATGCGAATCATGATAAGGAACCTGAGATATGTCTATAGGTCTTTTTGAAACATTGCCGCCCTCGACTACGATTTTGTAGGCTTTAACCGTTTTTGGCGAATCATTCATTTCGATTAAGTAGTCCTGCATTATTATCGCCGTGTTACTTATGTAGTCAAGGGTTATGTAATTACCTCCGTTTGCTCCTTTGATTTTTAGCCCGGACGGGTGTCTTGTGACGGCGAATTTTGGATCTATAAAATGCATTCTTTCCATTTGATAAAGACTGTCCCCCATACTGCTATTTGCTTCGACCCACTCCTCGGTTTTTGTGTTGTATACAAAAAAGGATGTGTCTCTGCTAAAATAAAGCAGATCCCCGATTTTATATAAAAAAATGACGCTTGAGTATGGGGTTAGATATTGATGTCTTTTTAATATATTCTTGCCATTTGGATTTTTTATTTCGTCCGATATGATGGCGTAGTTTGACCCTATTGTGCCTATATAAAAATATTTTCCGTTATCCACGCACAAAACAGGCTCACCGTCTCGCACAAAAGAGCCGGACGAATTGCTCGTATCGTCTATTTTTACGGCTACACCGTCTGCCGTAACGTCTTGCAAGAAATTAACCATAAAATCGAGATTATTTTGTTTTTTGACGATTTTCGTCTTAAATTCGTTGAATTTCTCGATAGATAAATAGGTTGTATCGTGGTTGTGGTCTGTCTTTGAAAAATCACTATCGATCTTTTTGCTCGAGTAAGTCAAATTCGTGCGCACTTTCGAGTCGTCGATGAAGCCCGTCGCAACTATTTTTTTCATCTCCTCAAGCGCATTTGCCGAATCTTGCAGTTCCTCTTTGACGGACGTAGCCACCTGCTCGCTTTGTTTTGCGGAGGCTGCGGCGGCTGCGGCGATCTCTTTTGCCGCTACTGCTTCGTTTGCGCTACTTACTGCGGTGCTGCTGGCGCTGCTAGCCGTTTGTGCGGACTCTGCTGCAGAGTCTGCGCTGGACTGAGCAGCGGTTTTTAGCGACGCCGCACTACTTAAATTCTCTTCCAACTCTGCCGCCACCTCATTGGTCTCGGTGACGAATTTTGGTAGCGCGCCTACGAACGCATCGGCTCGGTCGTCGAAATTTTGCGGCTCGGCCGTGGTAGGCGGCTGGGGCAACTTAGTTATTTGTTTCATTTTCTCTCCTTTAAATTTAGATTATTCCCTCTACATTGATACTTAGCGAGCTATACTGCTCGCCCGTGATCTTGATACGAAAGTCATTGAGAAAGCCAAAGACCAGCAGGCTCTTGAAGCCTTTGTCTTTCTCGTCTCCGATAAAGGTCGTAAGCTCCCCGCATAGGTTTTTGAGCGTATCTCTCGTGCGGTCTATTTGCGGGGTAGGCAGCACTACCGCAAGGCTCATATAGTTTGCCGTGCGGCCTTTTGCGATAAAGACATCTCCGTAGGCCGTCTTTTGCTTTCTGCTGTAGTCGTTAACTCCAAACTCGGCTTCAAGCTCTGTATATCCAAGAAACACCCGTTGCCCGGCAGAAAAATGGCCTAAATTTGCCCCCAAGCGGTTTGGGGTGATCTCTATCTCAAACTCTCCGAAGTATTTGTCCGTGTATAACACTACGTCTTTTTTGTAGTCTTGGCCGAACTCGAAAAAATACTCCCACCAGCTACGGCTCCCGGCATTAAGCAGGCGTTTATGAGCTATTACGGCGCCGGCTTTTCGGATAAAAATTTCGCTGCCGTCTACGTTGAAAAAGCTAAAACAGTTCACGCGCTTTTTGCCCGTATCTATTTTGAATTTCAGCGGCTGCCCGTCCTTTTTCCTCGTTTGCGTGCCGATATATCTATCAAACATCGCCTTTTTGTTGATGGCCCCCATGTGGGCGAAATTTGCTATGTCCTTGTTTGGCTCGGTCTGGATATTCGTCATCGCCTTTGCGGCCTTGTATTTCTCGTCCGCATATATGATCTCCTCGCCAAGCTCTACGTTCATACCCTTTGAAAAGGTCCTTAGCGTATCTGCCGGCGCATTGGTCTCTTTGAGGGTTAGATCCACTTTTTCTACTACGGTCATGCTATGCTCCTTACGTTTACGGCTCCGTTTTCTACGGTTTGCCTTGCGTTCATCGTCATCTCTCGTACGTCCCTTCCTATGTTTGCGGCTATTTGCTCTACCCTTTCTAGCCTCTTTGCTAGCGCCTCAAAGGCTCCGCCCATATCCACCTTGATACCTCTGCCGTCAAGCGGAATGACCGCTTCGTCGTAGCCCGCTTCGCCTATGAGCGCTCTTGTCGGACGCGTTACGATGCCGCCGTCGGCAAAGGGCTTGTAGCCTCGTTTCTTGCTCCACTCGATGAAGTCTTGTTTTGAATTGCCGCCAGTAGCGGCTCTTGCCGTAGCTTCTATCTGCGCCCGTAGTTGCTCTTTGCTTAGCCCCTCAATTTGCGCTTTGCGTTTCCACGCATCTAGCCCGCCTTGTTCTACGCTGCGGCCTAGTACGTCTTTGTAGATAGAGTTTATATCGCGGTCTAGGCTTGAGCTTATTATCGCGCCGTTTGCGGTGGTAGCTCCGTTTGCTATATTTGCGGGCGGCGCGCCTTTGTACTCGGGTGCAGCCTTGCCCGCTATAATCGCATCTCTAACCGATTGCAGATGTGCCACTACGGGGCTATCTTTGCCGAGCAGATCGTGCAGGGCGTGGATTTGGTTTTGGCTATCAAGCTCTAGCGCCTCTTTTTGCTTTTTTAGGGCGTCAAGCTGCTGCGAATAGGTATCGTTTGCGCTGTTTAGCAGTTTGTCAAGCTTTTTGATTTGCTCGAGCAAATCGCCCAAATTTACGTCGCCGCTTATGCCTTCTACCTCATTTGCTAGTTTGAGCATTTCGTAGCGGTAGTCTTGGTATGTGGCCGCGTTATCTCGCAGGTTTTGTTCCTGCTTGGATATGGCGCTATTAAGCTCGTCGTAGGCCTTGGCGTCGTAGTTGCCCGCACTAAACGCCGCTTTTGCTTTTTGCAGAGCTAGGGCGTAGTTTATGCCCGCGGTTTGATTATCTATGACATTTTCTCTGATCTTGCCCGCCATAGAGGCTAGCTTTTCTACCGCCGCGCGCTGCAAATTTAGGACGGCGAGTTGCTGTTTTTGCGCTTCTAGCGTCTTTCTTGCCTGCTCTGCTAGATCTAGGGCTTTGATTTGTTTGACGATTTCCTCTAAACCCGTGAGTGACTTCATCCATATGTCGCGCCCGCCGTTTTGGTTTCTGTGGTTGTTGTACTCGGTTACGGCTTCTAACAGCTGTTTTCTCATTTCGACGTTGCCGGTAGAGAGAAACTCTTGCATCTGCGCCGCGCTCATACGGTAGAAATACTCCGCCCAAACCCTAGGATCGTTCGTGTTTCCTAGTTTTGAGACGCGGCTCATTTCGTCCGCGCCCAGATCGCCCTCTATGCTTCCTGCTAGAGCGCGAAATTTGGTGTAGATGTTTTGCAAAGTTAGCACGTTCGTATCGCGACCGACCGCTGCGTAAAAGCCCGCCTGGGTCTGAGCTATACTTTGCGTGAAGCTGATTAGAGCTTTCGTATATTCGTCTTGCGCCTTTTTGGCCGCCTCGTAGGCTTTTACGAGAGAATTTAGGCTATCTACGTTTGATTTCGTAAAATCAGACGCTATTGCTTTGCGGTATGCCTGCGCCATACGCTCTACGCTTAGATCGGCGATACCGCCCATCTGCTTTGGTATATCAAGCTTCAAAGCTTCGGCTGCGTCCGTGAAGCTTTCAAAGGCTTGACGCATTGAAATTTCAACCTGCTTGATAGGATTTCTCACGCTGAGGAGCTCAAGGCTCTTGTAGCTATCCGCGATCGCGCCTAGGCTCTCGCTCATTAGCTCGATGACCTTTTTGTTCGCTTTCTTCGCTTGCTCCTCCCAGTCTTTCCACATTCTGGAAAACTCGGGATTGTCCACCAATCTTTGGTTTTTGTTGGTCTCGTCGCGAGAGAGATTTAGCAGGTCGTCTATCTTGCGGGAGCTTTTGAGTCCGAATATGTTGCCGTCGCTAGCCTTGCCAAACTCGTCTCTCATGCCGCGCGCCATATCGTCGACCGCGCCCAACCCCGCTTTGTTCATCGTTTTGCTGATAGCGTCGTCAAGCGGTTTGGTTATGCGGTTGATGATCGAGGATGGGCTAAATTTCATAGCCTTTTCAAATACGCCGCCTATCTTGCCTAGCAGACCTTTTCGCTTCGTCGATGTTTCGGTGACCTCTGCCCACATCTGCTCGGCTTGACCCGTCATTGAGCGCAAGATTGCCTTTGCAAAGCCCTCGTTTGCCAAACTTTCGCCGCTATACTTGCCCGTTTTTAGGGTTAGCGACGCCAAAGCTCCCGCACGGCTAGCCATCCTATCCATAGAGCGAAGCTGTGCGCCTATCTCGCGCATAGAGGCGTCGTCCATATCGCTCATTTCAGTCCAGCTTTTCTTGCTAAACCAGCCTTTCTTTTGCATATCGACGTATGAACGGATGTTTTGGTTAGAGAGCGCGTCGCCTGCCGTAATGTCTTGAAGTACCGAAATACCGCTACCGGTCGCTTTTTTCTTTCCAAACGCTCCACCTATTAGCGCGCCCGCTACCGCTCCTATGACTGCGCCCCAAGGACCCATAGAAGATCCCGCTTTCATACCTGCCAATAAGCCGCCCGCCGCTCCTCCGAGCGCTCCGCCCGTGCTAGCGTAGGTATTTGCCTTAAAAAGCTTATCTCCCAAATACCCGATACCGTATCCAAGCGCCGCTCCGCCAAATGCCGAACCCGCCATATACGGAGCCGTGCCCGCGCCGCTAAACTGCGTAGCCGTCAAAGCGCCTTTCACTCCCGTGCCAAAGCCGTATACGCCTTGGCCAAGTCCTGCATATCCGTGCATAGAGAGCCAAGAAGCCGCGTTTAGCGCGGGAGTGCTGGTAAAGCTAGATATAAAGCCCGTATAGCCGCTGGTTAGCAGCGAATATGCGCTTTGTAAATTTGACACCGAGCTAAGCAGGCTAGTCGTGCTTTTATCTAGAGCGTTTGCGCCTCTTAAAATTTGCCCCGTGCTAGATAGCTCGACCGTCGTGCCACCGACCGATCCTATCCAGCCGCCGCTATCGTTTTTAGCTAAACCCAAATTTGAAGCGATAGATGCGAGGTTTGAGCCGCCGCCAAGTAACGCACCGAAACCGCCCGAAATGCCCTGCGACAAGATGCGAGCATACGGAGAAATCATATCGCGAAATAGGTTTGTGCCGATGTCTTTTAGCGCGGTTTTTAGGCTCTTTGTTTTTCCTATGAAAAAATTGAAAAAGCCGTCGTCTACGGTCTTTTGCATAGACGAGACGGTGTCTGCCCAAGAATTTTTAATGTCGTTAAAAGAGTTTTTAGCGATTTTTGAGCCTTGTAAAAAGGCCTTTTCTTCCATCTTTAGGAGTTTGTCAAGTTGCTCTTTGGTTATCTTTTTGCCGTCTTCAAAGATCAAATTTTGATATTTTTTCTCTAGCTCGGCTTTTTTGATTTGCCATGCGTTTTCCTTATCTCCGATAGCCGTGTAGTACTCGCTTCTAAGCGCAAGCTGCTTTTCTAGCGTCTCTTTTTCGCTTTTTTCAATCTCGGCTAAGTGCTCGTTTGATATTTGCGCAAGGCTAGAGTTTAGATACTCTCGCGCTTTTTGGCGGCCTACGCCAAGGCCTAGCATCTCGTTATAGCGGTCGATCACCCTTTGGGTCTTTTTCTCTATATCGGAGAAGTTTACCTCGGCTATATCTTTGAGCGCATTCTTTAGGGCTCCCGTATCGGTTACCGCTACATTTGCGCTTTTGGAGAAGTTTTTGATTTTAGTTTCGAGATCCTCGATATATTTTTCGGCCCGCTTTATGAGCGTTTCGTCTTTGTTTTCGCGCTTTAGATCCGCTAAAAGCTTTTTAGCTTCTTCTAAATCGTCGGTTAAATCCTTTAAAATTTGGGTCTTTCCGAATTTCTCTTTGGCTTTGTCGCTGCCCGCCGCGCCCGGTAGAGAATTCACGGCGTCTTTTAGTTCGTCCACGCTGGCTTTAGCCTCTTTTGCGCTCTTATTTATGACGGTTATTTGTCCGTCTATCTCGCTTGTTTCAAAGCCTTCAAGCCCCAAGCGCCTTTTTACGCTATCTTTTTTGTACTGCTCTATTAGCCCTTGATAGCCTTTGTTGTATTCTTCTAGTAGCCTTATTTGCCCCTTTATCTTCTCCGCGCCGCCACCGTCCGAAAAGGGGTTGTAGTTATCGTCGAGCTCGGCGAAAAACTGTTTTGCTTTTAGCGCCAAGATTTTTAGATCGTTTACGAACTGATATATCTTCATCTGCGCTATTTGAAGCTGAGTGGCGAACGCGTCGAGGAAGTTATAGATAAATTTTTGTACGCTATTTAGCTTACTTGCTCCCTCTTCAAGATTCCCGTTTAGCGCCTTTATAGCGTCTATGCTTTCGTATATGAGATAGATCGTAGCTACGGGCAAAAGCGTAGCGAATGCTTTATTTAGCGTTGCAAGCCCCGCTTGAAGCGCGGCGGCGGCAGTAAGGCTAGCCGTAAGCGAGCTCGTAAATATAGGCAGCATGCCGGTTATGGCCGCAAGTCCGCCCTGCAAAAGAGATAGCGCGCCGCCAAAAAGTATGCCCGCGCCCTTTACGGCTACAAACGCTCCGGCAAGCAGGCTTAGGTGCTTTACGGTCTCCCCGATATACCCCGCCCACTCTATGATCGTAGCTTTGTTTTCTTTGACGAAATTTGAAAAAGTAGCTATACCCGTAGTCAGTACGTCAAACATCGGCTTAGTTAGCTCTCTAGTTAGCTCGGTGAGTTCGTTTTTGAGAGAGCCGAGCGCTACTTCGTAGCCCTTGGCCGCCTCGACGCTTAGCTCTTTATATTTTGCTAGCTTTTCTATGATATGGTCGTAGACTTTGCCCTCAGAGCTCGCCTTTTTTAACTCTTCATTTGTGAGGCCCACTATCTTCATAAATGAGCCCATCTCGGAAGCCGCTACTACCGTGCCCGTAGCTAGGCTATCCATCATAGGCGTTAGATCTCCGAGGTTTTTACCGACGGCCTGGGCTGCTAGAGCTATGCTATCCATAGCCTGCACGGCCTTGTTTCTGCTGCCTTGTCCGGCTGAAGTGGCGTAAAACATATTAAAAGCGCCGGTAATTTCCTCAAGCGTAAATTTGGTTTTCGCGTTGGTCTCATTGAGCTTTTTGAGTATGCCTTCGCTTTCTTTCATGCTCATATTCCATTTGGTATGAGCATCGAGGGTTTTGCCCATCATACTTACGTTTGAAGAATTGGCTGCTATTAGGCCTGTGAGCTGAATTTTAAGGTTTTCGAAGCTGCGGTTTGCCTCAATACCCGAGGCTGCAAAAGATTTAAAAGCGGCCGTAAGCGCAGCTACGCCGCCTACGGCAAGCACCATTTTTCCAAGAGAGTCGCGAAGAGTATTTGCGGCGCTATTAGCTCCGGTTACGCTGCGCCCCAGCTCGTTGACGTCGTTCCTTGCGGCGCGCAAGCTATGGGTTTGTCCGTCTATGGTGATGGTTATGCTTACGTCGCTATTAGCCATATTTTTACTCTCTACTCTCTTTTATTTATTGCGGCGAGATAGCGTTTTGAGATTTCAAACATCCACAAAAAATCTATTTTAAAACGCTTACAAAAAGCCTTTAAAACGATTACCTCGCATTCAAAATACCCGCCGTTAAAGTCTCGCTTTACCACGCTTGCCATTTGTTGCCCCCGAAGCATAAGCGCTTCGTAATCATCAAGCCCGAAATCATCCGGGCTCATTTTCGCTTCGACGCAGGCAAGCAGCCTCTCTACTTTTTTGAGCGCTCTGCCTCGATAGCGGCGTCAATGGCGCCCATAACCGATAGATAGCTTAGACCTTTATTCTCGATCTCGGCTTTGAATTTTTCAAGATCGGCGCCGCCTAAGGTTAGATCAAATCTCTTCTTTGCCGCGACGTCAAGATCTATCGAGGCGCTAGCTAGCTCTTTTTGCTCCGCTCGTTTTGCTTCGATCTGCTCAATGAGCGCGAGCACTTCTTGCAGTGTTTTTGCTTTTTTGTCGCCGCTTTGGGTGGATGCTATGCCGTTTTTGATCTCCTTTTTCTCTTCAAGCGAAGCTATCTCGCTTTTGAGCGCATCGCTAGCGTCTATTTGCTTTCTTAGCTCGGCAAATTCCGCTACGAGCTCTCTTGCTTCGCTCTTTTTGAGCTCCATATACTCGAGTTTGAATTTGTTTTCGTCGATGTTTATCTCAAACGGAAAGCGTGTTTTCATTATTTTTTTCCTTTTTTTATTTTTACTTCGCAGGTGAACTAAGCCTGCCTTTGCGACTACTCGCCGTCCATAAAGCTAAACAAGTTTTCGTTAGCGGCCTTTAGCACCTTGCCTTTTAGGCTAAGCTTGGCAAAATCGGTCCCGCTTACGCTCACGTCGCCCTCAAAGCTTAGGTTTACGAGAGGAATAACTAAAATTTGAGCCTTGCCCGTGGCTAGGTTTTTGCCCTCGACGATGATTTTGCCGAGCGAGTTGGCTAGTTTTTGCGGCGCTATTCTTTTGAATTTTGCGGGATATATCCTTGGGGCGCACTTGTCTACCGTGAAGCTGCCCGCCGCCATATTCTCGGTAGCGGTGTAGATTTTGTTGTCTTTAATCACCGGATCGCCGATTCGTATTTGCTCGGTGTCGGCCTTGATGGTCTTGCCGTTGAAAAATTTGCCGGCTGCGGCATACGTCACGTCTTCTACCACGCCTTTGAAACATAGGGCTAGATTGTTGATGTTGATGTCGCCGATTTCGGTGCTGAAGCTATATTCAGCTTTCGTTTCAAGCTCCATCACCGTTTCGCCTAGGCTCTCGTCGTTTGAGAGTAACTCTTTTTTCTCGATGGTCCTATTTAGACTTACGCTTTGCTGATAGCCGAGCGTGATACTCTCGTTTGCGCCTTGAGGCGTGAAACTCACCGTAGCTACGGCAAGTCTCGCTACTTTTTCTTGTGCCATTTTTTGTCTCCTTTTTAAAATTCGTCTATTTCGGGCGATATTTGGATTTTAAGTACCACTCTAGCTATGTATAGAGTGTTGCTTACAAACGCCGTTTTTACGCTCGATAGTATTTTTTGCGGAGCGTTATCCGCTCCAAACCGAAACACCGCAAGCCTTAACTCGTCAAGCTTTTCAAGCAGGCCGTCTTTGTCCGCATTTAGAGAATGTCTAGCTACGGCGATGCTAAATATCGCCGTATCGGATAGATCGTCATTGCTCTCCAGCCCGTCAAAGACCAGGTAGTCGCCCGCCTGATCTATTGCCTCGTATCCGCAAATCTCTATTAGGCCAAAGCGCTCTTTTAGGCTTTGCGCCGTTTTGTGTAGGTTTTGCATCACACGACCTCATAAATTAGGCCGTCCGGCTTATTTTGTCCGGAAAGCGGCGAGTTTTTGATCTCGTTTAGCGCGTTTTTCAGCATTATTACGTCCTCTTCTTTTAGCTCGATTTTTAGGTATATTTTTAGCCTTATCATCGAAAAATCCATCACCGCCCAGCTTTTGACCTCTTTGCCGGCGCACTCTTCTTGCGCCTCTTTGGTTACGACGTCTACGGCCTCTGGCGTTACTTCGTTAGGGTTTTTTAGGACGCTTTTTGCCCTTTTGGTTAGAGCGTCCTTGAATGCGGCGTCAAAGGTCATCTTAGATGCCGTCTCCGTCGCTATCTGCGTCGTTCTCCTCGGAAAGTACGGCCCATTTACCGACGGCTAGCTGATAGTCGTTGTAGACCTCGAATTTGTATTTGAGGCAGCTCTCTTCCACGTCGTACCATCGAGTCCTTCTTATATCAAGGCCTACGCTCATGATGAGATTTTTTAGAGGCGTCATTAAAAATTTGCCCTTAGGTACGAAACTGGCTACCTCAAGCGGTACGCCAAGGATATGGTTCGCGCCGGAGTTGAGCAGTATCGAAAGTCCGCCGCTTCTGCCGCCGATTTCTTGCTGGTAGGCAAGATAGTCGCTTTGGGAAATGAGAATCACGCTTTGAGTTAGCACGTCTTCGTTTGAAGCCTTGACAACCGCGGATAGCTTGTCGATCATTTTGCTGACTTTTTTATGCTCCAGCTTAGTTACCTGTGAATTTTCTTTAGCAAGCGTAAACCAGCCTTTATTGAGGTTTTCAAATTTTTCTTGATCGTAGTCGTCTTTCGCGCCTATCATGCCGAGGTTTTGAAGATCGTTTGAAAAGGCCTTATCAAACTCGGCAAATGTTTCAGTCTCGAATTTCGGATTATCGGCGTTATCTTCAAGCGTGTCTTGGGTTATGCTAGCCCATAGTTGCACGACTTTATTATCAAGCTTTACCGAGCCTACGCCAAGCTTTTCTCTTTGGGCGCTAGTAGGTTTATTTCCCGGATTAACCCTCACTAAAATCCCGCTAGCCAGGCTCCAAATATCAAAGGTCTTTTGAAGCTTTTTGGTCTTATCTATAGTGATTTTTTGCAAAAACTGATTTTTTTCAATGATCGTAGAGATCATTTTTCTAGATTGTTCCGGGGTTAAATGTCCGTCGGCGTACATATCCGCCGCACTCATATTTCCCCTTGCTTTTGCGATGTCTTGCAGTCTTTTCATAGTACCCCCTCTATCTCGTCTGTTTTAGTTACGTCTTCGTTTTGTTTGCTGGATTTTGCGACCTTTTCGAGCTCGTCGATACGTTTTTCAAGCGCGCTTAGGCTCTCGTCCATTTTCTTAAATCCCTCTTCAATCGCTTTTTGTATCTTGGCGTCTTGATTTGGAACGTCGTTTTTATTCATGTTCTCTCCTTTTTGGTTCGTAAATTTTTCAAATAGAGCGTTAAAGCCTTTGGTAATGGCGTCGGCGATACCGTTTTTAGATTCGCTTTTTTCCATATCCTCGCGCACTCCGGTTCCGGCCATAGAAAGACCCGCTATCTCGCCTTTTTTAACGGCGTCTTTAAGTTCATCGCTCTCAAGCTTGATGGCTACCGCCCAGCTTCCCTCTTTTTCGTTAGGAAAAAGCGCGTCGCCCTTGCGTAGTATCCAGCTTTCGGCAACATATGCGCCGTCGGGCTTGAAATTGTGGTCGCGGTCTACGTTGCCGCCGTTTAGCCCTTTCATAAACGCGTATGCCGCTTTTTCGATCTCGGCCGCGTCGGCAAAATCGCCCTGGGTGTCTACTTCGCCCGGCGAATAGACGATGCCGTACACGATACCTTTCTCATCGTCTCGCTTAGCGAATACGACGTCTTTTTCATAGTTCGTTTGCGCGTCGGAACTTTTATAAATGATGTTCTTTTTATTAGCTCCGGCTTTTACGAGCGAAATATGAGTGATGTTTAAATTTTTTAGCCTCTTGCTCATCGCCTCTCCTTGTCGTGGTTTGATACGGCAATTTTATGGATTTTTAAAAAAAGTTATTTTGCTGATGCCCGCTATATAGTATTTGAAGCAAAAATATTCTTTGTAAAATTACGAAAAACGCAAAAAGAGGAAAAATGAACGAATATATTTTTAAATCAAGCGTGGATAGTACGCAAGTAGCTCACGACGAAGAAAGCGGTGGGCTGATAGAGCCTTTTATAAGTTTTGAAAATCTGCTTGCGCTTCACTACGCAAACGTATATCATCGCCGCGCAATCAAGATCAAGGCCGGAATGCTTAGCCAAATAGAAATAGAGGAAAGCGAAATAGCTAAATTTCTACCGCCGGGCGTTTCGGCAAAGTCTTTTTTGTTTGAGTTTTGCTACAACCTTGAGCTTTACGGCAATGCTCCCATAGAAAAAGCCGGCACCTCAAGCAGGTACTATCTATATAACATCCCCGCCGTCGAATGGCGCACGAATTTAGCCAGAGAGATGTTTCAGCTAAGCAGAACCGGGCAAAAGCAAAAGCTAGACGGCTTTTACCTGAAGTATTACTCCCCAAGCTCTAGGTTTTACGGGGAGCCCGATTATCTTGCTACGATGCTTGGGATTCTAACAAACAAAGAGGCCGACAACTACAACTACGCCTTTTTTCAAAACGGCGCCAGGCCCGATCTTGCCATAGTCCACGAAAACAACGAGCCCAGCCAGCAACAAATCGAAACCTACAAGAACTTTTTCAGCTCAAATTTTAAAGGCAGCGGCAACGCTCACAAGACGCTACTAGCCTACACGGGCGGCGGAGTCGGAGACAAAGAGGGAAAAATCAGATTTGAAAAGCTGGGCGGAGTAGAAGACATAAGTTTTGAAAAACTAAAAAAAGTAACTAGAGACGAGATAGCCGCCGCCCACGGCATACCGCCTAGGTTGCTTGGCATTATGGATGCGGGCGGACTTGGCGGCGGCGGCGAGCTAATCGGACAACTTCAACAATTCAACGAGATAGAGATCAAACCAAAGATCGAGCTTATCGAGGGCTTTTTTGAAAGCGTAGGCATCAAAGTAGTATTAAAAGCCGTAGACGTCACGAATTTCAAGGACGACGGCGCGATAGTGACCGAGCTTGTAGGCAGAGGCATTATAACCGTAGATGAGGCAAGAAGTATTTTAGGGTGGCAAAAGAATTTATAAACACCCCTTTAAACGCTTTTAAAAGGCGTTTAAAAACGTTTAAAAGGCTTTAGCCTAACCCAGAGTATCAAAAACAATTTTAAAGGGCTTAAAATGGCTTATACGAAAGAATTTAAAGAAGAGTGTATAAATTTGCTAGCTAGCGGGGTGAGCTGCGTTTTGGTAGCGCAGCAGATGAAAGTATCGCGCCCTACGCTAACCAAGTGGGCAAATGAAGCGAAAAAGTATGAAGCGAGCATAGAAAACGCTATAAATTCTTTGCACGGAAAGATAGAGACTCTAAGCTCCAAACAAGACATAACCAGCGAAGAGACGGCTATGCTAGCCGATCTAGTCGTGGCGCTAAATAAGCTAACGGGCGAAGATAAAAAGAAAAAAGAGGCCAAGGCCTACGTGCGCCCGCCCGTAAATTTGGACAAAGCTGCAAGCGAGCTAAGGCAAAGCATATTAAAAGAGGGCGGGCTGTTTGCATACCAGGCTAAATTTATGAGCTCCGACGCTCAGTTTAGGATAGTGTTAAAATCTCGTCAAATCGGCTTTAGCTACGTTGCCGCGGCAGACGCGCTAGTAGGAGCCGTAGGCGGCCGCAATCAGCTGTTTTTATCGGCATCTGAAGAGCAAGCATTGATCCTTATGCGGTATATGCGTTTTTGGGCTCAAAAATTCGGCATACCTCTTGCCAAAGATAGCGAAACCGAGATCACGCTTGAAAACGGTGCGATCATCAAGGCTTTGGCGCACAACTTCCGCACCGTGCAAGGTTTCACCGGCGACATCTGGATGGACGAGTTTGCCTGGTATCCAAACTCGAAAAAGATTTGGCACGCTTTCGTGCCTAGTATAGGCGCGGTCAAAGGGCGTCTAACGATACTATCTACTCCGTTTGAGGAGCGCTCGCTATTTCACGAGCTATTTACGGACGAGTCAAAATACAAGATGTTTGAGCGTTTTAGGGTTAGCATTTACGACGCGATGGCCGACGGGCTTGAGTTTGACCTTGAGACCATGCGGGCGCTATTTGACGCAGATACCTGGGCTAGCGCTTACGAGTGCGTATTTATTGACGACGAAAATAGCCTGCTTTCGATTAATCTTATTAAGTCTTGCGTAGATAGCAAATTCGGGTACTACCAGCCTACGAGCGACACCCCGCTTCTTTGCGGCTACGATATAGGCCGCGTAAGCGACCGCTCGAGCCTTGCTTGCGTCAAAAGCGTAGAAAATACCTATGAGGTAGCGATGATGGAGATCTACGCAAAGGCCAAATTTAAAGAGCAAGAGGACGTCTTGAGCGCGCACATGCGCACCTATCCGCTTGCGGTACTCAATATCGACAAGACGGGTATCGGGTTAAATTTGGCCGAAACCATGCACTCTAAATTCAAAAGCAGGGTAAGCGGCGTGTATTTTACCGCTCCTGTCAAAGAGGAGATGGCGTTAAATTTAAAAAAGCTCTTTGAGGATAAACGTATCAAGATACCAAACGATCCGCTGCTTATCGCCGATCTTCACGCGATTAAACGCATGGCCGGAGTAAAAAGCTTTAAATACGACGCGAAAAGAAATGAATACGGACACGCCGATAGGTTTTGGGCATTGGCTCTAGCGTGCAGAAACATTCAAGCCGTTATCAAACGAAAGGGCGGAGGAGCGATTATAATATAATCCAAGCGAAGCCGGGCGGCTCCGCTCTTAGCGAAATTTAGCGCGCGGCGCCTCTTTTCGGAACGTATCTTGATTATATCTTTTTTGATTAAATTTTAGCGTTATTTTCGCTTTTTCTTAGCTTTTCTAAAATCCCAAGGAGCTTGCGGATCTTTTTGCCGCCAAAGCCCGGCTTTGTTTTTTATAGCCTTTGATTGCCGCGCGGCATAAATTTTGGAGTATTTTACGAAAGCCCAAGCGTAGCCATCTTCTACCATTTTAGCATTTATATCCGTGCTACCTAGATAGATCGTACCTAAAACCCTACCGTATCTATCTTGACCGCCGCTTTTTATTTCCACGATCCTGCCCGCTATTAGACTTGATAGATACTGTTTTGAAGCTTTGCCGAAGTCTTGTTTTGTTTCTGGCGCATCTATGCCGTATAGCCTTACTTTTACGCTTTCTTTGTTTTGCGTTAGCACGGTTATCGTGTCGCCGTCGCTTACTTTGACGACTTTAGCGGAAAAGCCAAAAAGTAGCCCGCACGCTAGAAAAAGAGCCACGATAATCTTCAAATTTAGCTCCTACGCAAAGAGGCTCTTATGTCTCTTGCTACTTCTTCGCCGATCTTTTGGGCTAGCGAGCGCTTAGCCGCCGCGAAGTCTTGCGAGTCAAAAAAGTCCTCTGCGGCGTTTAGAAGATACGGATTTGCTT
>CAUPZP010000008.1:0-105253 GCA_963516105.1 uncultured Campylobacter sp. | reverse complement strand
TTTTTCGTAAATTTGCCGCATTTTACAAAAATTTGGGTAAGTTTTGGCTTTGGGCTTTGTTCAAATTTGACTCGACATTCGGCGGTAAATTTGGGATAGAGGGTGATTAAATTTGAATAAAAAAGGCAAATTTAAGACGGTAGCGTCAAATTTGGCACCGTAAAGGCTAGGGTTTAAAAATCATAAAAAGCAAATTTTACCTTACATGCAAGCCTGAAATTTATCAAATTTATCCGCCTCGCCGAAGCGGATAAATTCCAAATATCAGATTAATTTTGACGGGAAAACGGCCGAGCGTCGCCGAAAATCAGCCCGAGCTTAAAACTCCGCTATCCTCGCTTTTAAAAGCTTGCAGTCGCTATTGTTGCCAAATTTACAACCCTCCGCGATGGACTCGAATTTTTCGTAAATTTCGATATTTTTTTCGTAGTTTTCAAAACCGAGCGCCCTGCAGCCGTCGTCGTTGCCAAGCTTGCAAGCATGCGAATAGCCGTCGTAGGCGTCGTAAACTGCAAACTCCACGCCCTGCGCATGCTCGTAAACGTAGCCAAGAGCATAGCAGCCAAGCGCGTTTTTCATGTAGCACGAGGTGTCAAAAGCCTTATGCGCGCTTGCTAGATCGCGCTCTGCGCCCAGCCCCTCGTGCATCATCCTGCCATAGTTGTAGCAGCCCGCGCCGTCAAATTTCCTGCACGCTTTGGCGTATAAATTTACGGACTTTTTGAGATCGTTTTGCGATTCGTAGATGAGGCCTAGGTTGTTGCAAGCCGCTTCAGAGCCTAGCTCGCAGCCTTTTTCGTAGAGGCGAAATATTTTATTTTCATCCTTGGCGCCAAAAATTTCCTTGACGTTTAAAAGCGCCAAATCAAAACAGCCCGTACCGTTTCCTAGCTCGCACGATTTTTCAAAGAAAAGCTCGGCTTTTTCGTTGCTTTTCTGGGCTCCTAGCCCGCTAAAATGCATACTACCTAGCGCCGCGCAGCTCATCGCGTCGCCCTCCTCGCAAAGCGGCGATAAAATCTTAAAAGCTGCGTCATAGTCGGCATTTTCGATCGCCTGCCTCGCGGCCGCCTCGCGCTTAGAAAATCGCCTCTCATTCTGCGTTTGCTCATTTTGCTCGCCTAGGCTATCGATGCCTAGCCCAAAATTCGGATTGGAGGCCATTAGCGAGCCCAAAAGCGTCGCTAAAATCAATAAAATTTTCAAAACTCGCTCCTTGTTTTTAATCTAGCCTTGTTTTGATAGCCAAATTTGCCCGTCAAATTTGACAAGCGACGGGTAAATGCAAGCGTTCAAATTTAAACCAAACTCTGTTCGTCAAATTTAACGCCTAAGGCTCAAATTTGGTGCCGTTTGCAGGATGATCAAATTTGCTGTGCAGACTAGATTTGCCCAAAACAAGCTAAATTTTATACTCAAACTCCTCGCTTGGAAACGACTTTTTTCTAACCTCACAGGCATAGGCTTCGACCGCCGTTCGCACCAAATTTGCTCCGTCAAGATAGCGCTTGACGAATTTAGGCTTAAACTCGTCAAAAAATCCGAGCATATCGCTCCACACGAGCACCTGCCCGTCCACGTCGGCACCCGCACCGATACCGATGATAGGCATTTGCACGCTTTTTGCGACCTTTGCCGCAACCGGACTTAGCGTGCCCTCGACCACGGCCGAAAACGCTCCAGCGCGCTCAAGCGCCTTCGCCTCCTCGATCAAGCGTGCTTCGTCAGCCTCGCTGCGTCCTTTTATCTTGTAGCCGCCCTCTTTTCGCACAAACTGCGGCATGAGCCCGATGTGAGCCATCACGTTTATACCCTCGCCAACTAGCTTTTTTACGATAGGAGCGGCTTTTAGACCGCCTTCAAATTTGACCGCGTCTGCGCCTGCTTTAATAAATTTCGTCGCGTTTTTTAACGCGGATTTTTCATCCTGATAGCTGCCAAAGGGCATATCCGCCACGACAAAAGCACGCTTTGCGCCCTGCAAAACAGCTTTAACATGATAAAGCGCGTCGTCCATTTTTAGGCTTAGCGTGTCTTTTTTGCCGTTAAAGCTCATGTTTAGACTATCGCCGACCAAGATAATATCGACGTAATCATCAAAAAGCCGCGCAAAAAGAGCGTCATAAGCCGTGATCATAACTATGGGCTCTACACCCTTTTTATTAATTATATCATAAATTGTAACTTTTTTATCATTTTTTAACATAAATTCCTCCTTAAATTTAGGTGTTTTATTTTTAATTTTATCAAAAAAATGTTACAATCACGATAATAGTTTTAAGGAAAATAAATGGGAATACTAAGAAGCCTCGAGATAGACTACTCTTACGACATCGTGGAGGAGTTTTTGTCGCATTACTCCTTGATGTGCGATCTGATGGAACCGCTCATCATAGGGCTCACTAGGCCGGATAGGTATAGCGGCTATATCGGCGAGCTTTTTAGAATTTTTCATAATATTAAGTCTGCTGCAGGCTTTATGAAGCTTGATCCTATACTAAAATTAACTACGCTAGCAGAGGAAATTTGCGGTGAAGCACGAAATTTGCAGGGGCCCGCAAACGATGACTTTGTAGACTGGTTGCTTTTGCTGAGCGATCAGTTTAACAGATACAAAAACGATATAGAAAACGATGCCGAGTTTTTCAGTCCGTTGGACGCCAATATCGTAAAAATCCCTCAAAAACTAGACGTTTGACAAAAAATACAAAAAATAATATAATCCACAACCTTTAAAACGAGGCTAAATTTGGCCTATTCTTACGGGAGCGACTTGGCTTCGACAGGAGCAGAGCGGTCACGGTGGCACGTCGCTTTGAGCAAAGCGTAAAAAGCTCAAATAAATTTAAACGCAAACAACGTTAATTACGCTCCTGCTTACGCTAAAGCCGCGTAAGTTCAGTTGAGCCTCGCCTAGTTTGAAACTAGCTAAAACGGCGGCGAGTAACCCTAGCTAGTGTAGGTTGGCGGCCTGACGAGCTGCTAGCCGAAATTTTGTCTTAGTCTAAAATAAGGTTTTGGAAAGTGAGCCCTTTTAGATGAAATTTTCACTTTTGCTAAGCGTGTAGAGGCTGTAATCGGTTTGTTTTTGGACAGGGGTTCGATCCCCCTCGCTTCCACCATCTATCATTTTTACAAGATTTCAAAAGCCCTCAAAATCCCCTAAAATACGAGCTTTAAACCGCTTTTAGCATTTCATAAGATTTCATACAATATCATACATTTTCAAAAAAATAAGTGTGTTTTTGAGTGTGCGTGACTAAAACGCTAAATTTTTACACACTCAAAAATAAGATAACCGACAAGAACGGACTTTGCGTAAAATCATAAACGCAAAAACTAGATTTTGAGTGTGTCCAAAAACAAGCAAATTTAATTTACATACCCAAAAACACACTTACGCACATACAAAAAGGCGAGAAAATGGCGACATTTGCGAAAGATAGCCAGCTAAAAAATTACGCGCTAAAAGACGGCAAGGCTAGAGAGTGGATTAAGGATATTTCCACTCCATACCTCTACGTTTATGCGACGCAGACCAAAAACGGCGTAAGCAAAACGTTTGTCTTTAGATATGCCGACGAGGAGCGCAAAACTAATCAAATCATCATAGGCAAGTATCCGAGTATCACGCTAGCCGAAGCAAGAGCCAAAGCCACCGAGCTAAAACGGCTAAAAGAGAGAGGCGAGGACATCAAAAAAGCCGTGATAGCTCAAAAGGCGGTTAAGTTTGAGGACGCGGCGCGAGAGTGGATAGAAAAAGAGCGGGCAAAAAACACCTCATCGCTCAGCAGAGAGGCGGGGCGGATAAATAACTACCTTATGCCCTATCTGAAAAACGGCGATATTCGCACGCTAGCGCGCAGGGATTACGCGCAGACGATAGAGCGCATACAAGAAGCCGAGACCAAAAAAGGCATAAGCCACGACACGAGCAAGCGCACGTTTAGGCTACTTCGTAAGATCTTAGATCTAGCCGTCAATAAAGGCTACATCGAACATAACCCAACGAGGGATATTATTTTTGCCGATACCTTTAAAACCTCAAAATGCGAGAACTTCAGAGCAATAACTGACCCCGAGAGGCTAGGCGAGCTTTTAAGGGCGATTGACGGCTTTAGAGGCTCAAACAGCACTAAGCAGGCTTTAATATTCGGCGCACATACCTTTTTACGCAGCGCGAACGTCAGAGAGCTAAAATGGCAATACATTAGTTTTGATAAAAACCTCATCGTATTCCCCGCTAGCGATATGAAAATGGGCGCAGACTTCGCCGTACCAATCAGTAGGCAAGTAAAAGAGCTTTTAAAAGCTCAATACGAAATAAGGCGGGGCGATTTCGTATTTCCTAGCGACATAACGAGCCTAAAACCGCTAAGCGAAAATACGCTCAACTACGCGCTTAAACGGCTAGGCTTTGGCGGTGAGACGGTATTTCACGGGCTAAGGGCGACCGCCTCAACGCTACTAAACGAAAATATCAAACGACACGGCAAAGACGCGGAAATAATCGAACTTTGCTTAGACCACAGAGAGCGCAATAAAATAAAATCAATCTACGACAGAAGCCAAAGGCTAGAGGAGCGCGCCGAGCTTATGCAATGGTGGAGCGATTATTTAGATGAAGTGAAAGGATAAAGTTGGATTTTAACATTAAATTGTTTCATCTTTTAGAAACCGAAAAAATAGAAGACCATAAAATTGGGGAGCGAGTAACACTAGATACATCAAGGCTAGGTATTGATAGTTTTCCAAGACTTACAAAAGCAGGCTACATATCAGAGATAACAGATATTTTTATTAGCAATAGTAAATATTGCGAATTAACAACTTTTTTAAACAAAATACCACAAGAAAAGCATTGCGAAGCACTTTATGAAATAAGGAGAATAATTGAAAGTTTTCTTGATAGCTATTTTGACGCAAAAACAAATTTTAGAAACTTATTAAAAGATGAAATAAAAGAATTATCCAATAGACAAAAACAAATTCTTGATTTGATAGAATATTTAAAAGATGAGAGAATATCCTTACTTCTCCAAATAGACAATACACAAAAATTTACAGAAAAATACAATAAACTTGACATAGATTGTTTGATACACGAACTTGAACTTGTCAATTCTTTAATACAAATTCAGCTTGATAGAAATATTGCCTCATCAAAAATTATGATAGAACACCAAGACATAAACATAATCACAAAATATTATCAATTAGAATTATTTAATTTTTGCGAAAAATACTGCTTAGCAAAAACATCTATTAAAAAATATTTTTTACCAGCTCTCAAAAATTCGGTAGACATTTTTTTAAACCAAAAATAAAATTTGCAGTTTTTAAAATAGTTAGCTTCAAAAACTGCAATAACTAATTCAAATTCTAGTGGCACAATTCCACTCATATTTATTCAAGTGCGCACGCGGATAAATAATATCACTCGTAAGGAGTTTTTATTATGAACCCATTAGTCACAAAGAACAACACGCTAAGCCCGAAAGAAACGGCGCAGTATTTAGGCATATCGACCGCTACGTTATGGCGGTTTATGAAGCGCGACGATTTCCCAAAGCCTAAACGCTTAACCGAGCGCACTATCCGCTTTTTAAAAAGCGAGCTAGACGCGTATTTACAAGATAGGAGCGCGTAAGATGAAAGCGTTTAAAGACGAAACCGAAAAAGGGCTTTATTCAGACTTTGCGCGAATGCTGGGCGAAGTTTATCCAGGCATCTTAAAATCTGCGATAAGTGACGAGCCTAGCGACTACAAAGAGGGATTAAATCAAGGGCTCGCAGTAGCCTTTAATTTATTTCAAGTCCTAGACGAACAGCGCAACCAACTCCAAGCACTCCACGCCGAAAATCAACGGCTAAGAGAGCGATTTTTTCAAAGGAGCGCAAACAATGAATAAGCTAGTATTTACGCCTAGCAAACTTTGCTTTAGCGCGGGCGATGAGGTTATGCTAAGGGCTTTTAAAAAGCACCTGCACGCCTACAAGGTGACAAGCTTAGCCAGCGTCGCTCAACCTTTGCTAGATTGCGCTTACGATTTATTCCACATAGTGCAGACGCAAAGCAAGAGCATAAAAGAATTAGAAATAAAAGCAGGCATAAGAGAGGAGGATAACCGATGAGAGCGCAGACGGTAAAAAAGCAAATTTTACAAAAGATGATAGCAAGAGATGAGCCGATAAGGGCGTGCAATATCACGGCTAGCAACCAAAACGTATATTTAATACAGCTGGAGCGCGCAGGTATTATTAGCCGTAAATGGCACGACGAAAAAGGCTACAAAATAGCCTTTTTTAAAGACGACGAGCAAAGAAAAAAGGCTATTGAATGGCTAAAAGCACGTGGCGTTAAAGTAGCGTAAATCAAAGATTTTTAGGGGCGGTCAAGCCAAGCGAAGTTTAACCGCCCTTTGGATGTTAAAACGTGGAAATTTTACCCCAAATCACCCAAATACTAGCTGAAACGCCTAGCATAGCCATAGACACCATACGCGCGAGTTTCCTAAAAAACAGAGTAACGCGCAAGCACTACACCAAAATAGAGCTGCTTAAAAGCATAGCCAAAAATCACGGCTTGAAATGGCGAAAAATGCGAGACGCCAAAGAGATAAAAATATCCAATCGTTATGAGTTTCGAGGGCTAAAAATAACCGAGCTTTACGAACTCGAAAATCTAAGCATATTCTACGCCACTACAAAAGCCGCGAGCGAGTGCCGACAGCGCGCCGTGATTGAGTTTTACGGGCTAAAGCAGTATCACAAGCCCGCCCCGCCCTTTGACCTCGTAGCGGAGCTTTTAGGCGCGGTTAATAACGTTTCTAGCGTTGATTTGTGTTTTGATAGGGCAAAGCCTTTTAACATAGACGCATTCGAGATAGTCGAGGCAGGAAACACCGCTTACGTAAAAACCTAGCTTACGGCGTTAGAGCGCGTATATTTCTACGACAAGGCGTTAAAGAATAATCTAAATTTCCCCTTGTATCGCGCAGAGGCTACCGCCCCGATAGTTGATTTAAACAAACCCGCGTTACTACCTAGAGCCGAGCGCCTAGAGCTACAACTACGCCAAGCCGTGCGCGATTTTTCGCAAATACTCGACATCGCCACCAGACCGCACCCGCCAAAGCCTGCATACAAAGCGCACAACAACAAAAGAGAGCTAAGGGCGTGATAACCGCTGGGGGGGGTATGCCTGATATGCTAGAGACTTTTATTGATGACGTTTTGGATTGTTTAGATAGTGAGATAAGGGAATATTTACAAAGAGAGTTTTAAAACGCCCGTAGTGAATTTCTTTGTGTAAGTGAAGCGGGCGCGATAAGTGCGCCCTCGAATTTCGCCGTAATTATACAGCCCATTTTTAAACAAGTCAAGCAAAATAATTCTATCTAATAGCCTATGATAGTGAGTAAGTATTAAATAAAGCCGTAATGTTACACTGTAACGCCTGAACCTCATCGCATATTATTCCGCCAGATTTGCCCCAAATTGCCAAAAAATCCTTAAGCCGTTTTTTGCCCGTTTTATTTACTTTAAGAAACGCTAAAACGTGTATCGCTTTCCGTTGTCATTCGTTATCAAAATACAAGACGGCTAAAATAAAATTTCCACAAGTCGGACAAGGCGCAAACCTGCACGCATACGGGGCTAGCTCACGCTTACGCAGAGAGTAAAAAAACGCGCTTTAAGTTTCAGGCCCCCTTAGTAGGTAGGCTAACATTTACTTTCCCTCCCTCAAAAAACCCGCCTTTTTGATAAATCTTACCTCTTTTCCTTAAAGTAGCGAGCGAGTGAAACAAGCGAGCGGTAAATTATTATCATAGTAGCCATAAGTGTAAAAATCACAGCCTACAATCAATCAAAAGAGCTTGACCCATACAAAGACATCAAAAAGAGTTAAAATCAAACAGAGGGCTTTATTTTACGTTTAAATGCGTATTGTTAATTTTTGGCGTATTTTCTAACAAATAAAAGGCGATATGTTAAAAAAATAGAGAAAATGCGATGAGGTTAAGAGCATACGCCCCGCCCCTCAAAGGGCGGAGGCGGCAGCATACGCGATCAAAAGCTTTTAGCCTAGTGCGTGCGCTTAGTTTTCGGCTTACGCAGCAATGCCCTTAAATGCGAGCTTTGTCCGTCTCCTTAAAAATAAGGCATCGAGCCGAGCCCTTAAATGCGTCATTCCACAAAAAAATGGAACGCATAGCCTAGCGATGAGGTAGATTTAATCTAGGTCATAGGCGCAAAGTAAAAGGGCGTAGCCGACACCCCCCCCGTTACAAATCGGGCGGGGTATTCAATCCGCCCTTTTTTGGATTTCTCAAAAAAGAGAAACGCACTTATTCAGAAAAATCTGAAAAAAGGTTATCCACAAAAAAATGGAAAACCTAACGAACGCAATTTTACGCCCGTTAAAGCTAGGTGAATTAAATTCATAGAGCTAAAAGCTAGGTAAGTTTAACTTAGGTAGCTAAAAGCTAGGTAAGTTTAACTTAGGTAGCTAGGGGAATTAAATACCGATAGCTATCGCAGAGAGATTTAAAGCGGAGGGATTTAAAAGGAGTTAGGGGCGATGAGGTTAAAGGTCTTTATCGACGTAAGGTTTGACGACCTCGACGATTTTATCCATATCAAGCGATTTAATGTAATTTTCGAGCATAAATTTTAAATAAGGTGGATATGGCGTGCGAGACCCCCACGCATTAACGGTAGCATACGGAATACCAGATAGCTCACTAAGACGCTTTTTATTAATGCCAGCTTTATTTAATAAGCTTTGAAATTCGTTTTTATCCATTTTTTAACCTCTTTATTTTTGCAAATAATAGCACAAAACAACCAAAAAATAAAATAAAATATTGTTACGCTATTTTAATTAATAATCTTTTAAGTATTGTTACAATATTATTTCACTAATAATTAATAGCGTAAATATACTTTTAAAGGAAACCCAATGCAATTAACATTCGACATAGCCGACGAGCTAGACTTAACCAACGAGATACCAAGCACACTAAATGCCATTAGCACGCTAGTGTATGCTTTGCCTTATCTGCAAAAAGGCGTAGGAACCAAACGCCACCGCAATGGCGAACGCCTCTTATTTTCTAAGCGTGGCGATTGACGACGTAGCCCAAGCCGTGCGGGATTACGCAGATAAGAAAATATCAGAACAAAAAAAGGAGGCAAAGAAATGATTTTATTTACGCCAAAAGGCAGTAGCAAAGAGGGCTTTAATAAGCTCCTTATGGAACGAGCAGGCGGAGCGGGCAACTTATCGCATAAGGCTATTTATGACGTAGCATACGGGCTTTATTGCTCACTAGCTCACGTAACCGACAAAAAAGAAGCGTTGCGCGTTATGATTGAAGCCCTAAACGACGAGCTAAAAGAGCTAAGGCTACAGCTCAAAGAGCTAAAAGAGGAAAACGAGGAACTAAGCCAAAGGCGCGACGCGTAGGCGAAGCTAACCAACACCCCCACAAAAAAAGGAAAACGCAATGCAAACAAATCAAGAACTATCACAAATGAGCCATACGGCTTTAATAGACGCCCTTATCGGAGCAAACGAGATAATCGAGGATTTATCAAATAGGCTAGATAAAGCGGAGGAAAGCGCAGAAGCTTTGTTAAGCGCGCTTGAAAAGACAGAGCTGGAGCTAAAGACCGTAAAAGAGCAGAGCGCGAAGCTAGGCGAGATTAACTCACGCTACCAGTTTATGCAGTTAGTATTAGCGCAGTATCGCGGAGGATTGCTAGGCGCGGACGACCTCGTAAAGAAAATAACCGCTTATGATGATAAGGGCTGGGAAATAGTCAAAGGTGCGAGCAATGAACAAAAGAGACTTTAACCAAGCTTTGAGATATTTAGCTAAGGGCGCAGACGCACCTAGCTATTCTCAGTTAAAAGATTTCGCTTTTAGGTTATGGACTAGCTTACATAAGCGAGGCAACTAGACCGAGCAAGAGGCGATAAGGCAAGAGAAGCGTTTAAAGCAGAGGTAGCAAAGAGAGAGGCAAAGGGAATGGCAGATGCTTTATTTGAAACGGGCTTACAAGTATACCGCCTCTTTAATTATTATGCCAAAGAGTGCGAAAACCTAGAGGAGCAAATAAAGCACCTAAGCGAGCTAAACGACAAGCTACAACGCCAAAAGGTAGCTACACGTGGCACAAAGACCTAAAAGGCGCGTAGGTTTATCAAAGGGGGCTTAATAGCCCTCCCCCATAAGTCTATTTTATCTGCTCAAAATGCGCCGATGAAATGAACACTAAAACGAACAGCCATAAGCAAAGCAAAGCGCGACAATATCAAGCCCAAGACGATATGGCAAAAACAAAATGAACGCTAAAATGAACGCTAAGGCACAGTAATTTTATGAAGCTAGAGCAGGACACCCCCGCCCTATTTGTCCGTAGCACGTCATACGACCAGGACGCACCGTGACGACTTGTCGCGGTGAAAATATTTCGCCTCCATTTTTTTATTGAAGCAGATTTTCTTAGGTTCTTTGTAAGATAGCGAGCTGGTGGGGGTCGGCGTAGCCGCATTTCCCTTCCTACTGTCAGGTTTTAAATATTTTTGCAGGCTTTGGAATGTTTTGCGACTAGTCGCAATTTTATCCTAAGTCTGCAAAGTAGTCAAGACGTGGGGCAGGGCAAATCTCTACGACCCAGCAGCTAAAACATCGGCCGGGTGCATTTCATTTTTTGCGCGCCGTATTTTTGAGAAATTAATAAAGTCAAGTGAGAATAAAATCAAGTGATAAACTTTGTTAAAGGCGGGATTAAACGGCATTATCGAAACCTAAAATTTAACGGCGAAAAATGAGCGCAGGGCGGAGGGATAAAGCCCGATTTTATCGAAACAGTCTCAAACTAGGCGGAAAAACTGAGCGCGTTTTTGAGCGCAAAAATGACCGCCCAGCCGATAAGTAAATATCGCTTTTGTCGGCACAAAACAGTTTAACGGCTACGGAAATGACCGCAATAATGACCGCTTTATTAAGCCCTAAGCCCCAAGCGGTTAAAATATCGGCGGATTTTAAAACAAAGGCTAGGAAATGCAAACTCTAACCATACGAGCAGATGAAACACTGATAAGCCAAATAGTGGCGATAAGTAAAGCGTTGGCGGATACGACTAATCAGAAGCTGATTATCGACGACGGTTACGCCGATGAGCTAAACGCGCGAGCCGATGAAGCCCTACAAGGCAAAGGGCTAACAGATGAAGCGCAGGCGCGCAAAAGCCTAGAAGCTATCAAAGCCGAGATATTATCCGACGTTGAGGCTATCAGGCGTGGAGAGTTTGAAACGATAAGCCACGATGAGCTAAAAGCGCGGGTTATGCAATGGTAATAAAATACAAGCCTAAATTTGAGCGCGAGCTAAAAACGATATTTGATTTTATCGCAAAAGACAGCCTAAGCAGGGCGCGAGAGTTTAGAAACGAGCTTATCGCAAAAATAGAACGCACGGCGCAAACGCCTCTTATTTGTCGCAAGTCCATTAATTTTGACAATGAGAGCATAAGAGACCTTATTTTTAAAAGCTACGTGATACCTTACGCGATAGAGGATGAGGCTATTTACGTTTTAGGCATTTACAAAGCCAACGAGTGGCAAGCGTGAAACGAATAAAAACGGCTTTTGTTTCACAAACGAAGCTTAATTAAGTTTCGAGCAAAAAAAGCCGTGAAACATCTCAAATCTTAAGAAAATTTAGCCGTTTAAGCGTTTGAAACTTAAAAACGACAAATGCTTAAATCTCAAAGTGCCTATTTTAGGGCATACCTGCGTTTTTGTATTGAAAACTAAACTTTTCATTACCTATTTTTTACCGCAGAATAGCTTAAATTTTTTATTACATCGTAAAATAGCTCGGATGTGTGTTTAAATGTGTAAAAATTGTCTTTATTTTTTAACAAAATACGATAAAAACGATATTTAAAGCAAAATTTCGAACAACCTCGCTTCCACCAAGTGTCATTTTTACAAGATTTCAAAATCTACTAAAACACAAATTTAAAGACATTTTTAACTTGTCATACTTCTAAAAATAAAAAAGAATAAGCTCGATCAGACCAAAGATGTACCATCAAATCAAATTTTTATTAAAGCAAAATTTGACGTTTTTATATATCCATGTTTTTCAAAAATCGCATACGACGTAGATCATCAAATTTGAACAAATTTAACCAAATTAAAAAACAAATTTGACAATAAAAATTTGAGAGAAGTAAAATAGAAATAAGGGTAAAATTTGAAGTGAAATTTAAAAGGGGTCCTAAGACCCCATGGCTACTTTATTACAGCCATCTTTCTGCGCATATACGCGATCCTGCTTTGTAGCGGGAGGTGTTTAGGGCAGTTATCCTCGCAGCCTAGCAAAGTCATACAGCCAAACACTCCGTCATCATCGCCGATAAGCTCGTAAAAGTCTTCGTCGGTTCGTTTGTCTAGCGCGTCGATTTTAAATCTAGCCACGCGGTTAAGTCCGACCGCACCGATGAAATCAGGCCTCATGATAGCCGTACCGCACGCAGCCACGCAGATACCGCACTCGATGCAGCGGTCAAGCTCGAACACCTCTTGCGCGACTTCAGGTTCGACTTTTTCCTCAAGCTTAGATATATCGGTCTCGTGGTCGGTATGTATCCAACTCTCCACGCGCTTACTCATCGCGTTCATCCAGTTGCCCGTGTCTACGCTTAAGTCTTTTAGTAGCTTAAATACCGGCAAAGGCATAAGCTCGATCACACCATTTGGATAGTCTTTAGTTAGCGTACGGCAAGCAAGCTTTGGCGTACCGTTAACCAGCATACCGCAACTTCCGCAGATACCAGCACGGCAAACAAAGTCAAAGCTAAGATCCGGGTCAAATTTCTCGCGAATTTGATTTAACGCTATAAAAAGCGTCATACCGTCTGTTTCCTCTAGTTCATAGCTCGCAAAATGCGGCTTTGAAATTTTGCTCAACGGATTATATTTAAATGCTTTTATGGTTATTTTTCTACTCATATCCTATTCCTGCTCTTTCGTTTGGTGCTTTATATTTAGGCTGAAGATCATAGTGCATTAGCGCTTCTTGGATCTCGTATCTGCCTTTGCCTTCGGCTTCCATTTTGGCGCGGATCTCATCGACCTGCGCTTGGCGCACGGCGCTGTCCGGGTGCTCGATGATGTTACCCTTAGCTCCGTATCCGCGGAATGCCGGCGGGATTTCCATTTTCATAATATCAAGCGACTCATACACGATAGTCGGTAGCGTATCGCCCTCTTTCCAGCTAGTTAGGGTTCTGTTTAGCCAGTTTAGGTCGTCGCGTTTCGGATAGTCCTCGCGGCAGTGCGCTCCGCGGCTCTCGGTGCGATCAAGCGCACCTTTTGCGATACAAAGGGCCAGTTTTAGCATCTTTGGTACGCGGTAGGCCTCCTCAAGCTCAGGGTTGCCAAATAGTGCTTTGTTTGCGACTTTGACGTCCAAAGATTGCTTATAAAGCTCTTCAAGCTCTTTTACTGCTACAGCTAGACCTTCGCCCGTTCTAAAGATCGCTACGTGCTCCCACATGACGTCTTTCATCTTATTTTTGATCTCAAATACGTTAAATTTGCCTTCTTTTTCTACTAGGCTCTTTAGATAGTCTTCCTCTTTTTTAACGAATTTTTCGATGTCGGCAGTATTTATCTCGATCTCGTGACTACCGCAGTAGTCGGCAAAATAATCGCCTACGATCATACCCGCGACGACCGTTTCTGAAACAGAGTTGCCGCCCAGACGGTTAAATCCGTGCATATCCCAGCACGCAGCCTCACCAGCGCTAAATAAACCCGCCAGCGTCGGACTCTCGCCTGTAGGCTTAGTTTTTATGCCACCCATAGAGTAGTGCTGCATAGGAAGGATCGGCGCCCAGCCTTTACCGCGCTGTCGTCCATTCTCGTCGGTATATACTTCTGTATCGGCAGGGTCGATGCCGTTAAAGATTTCGCAAATTTCTTGAACGTCACGTAAGTTTTTCTCGATATGCTCGCGTCCTAGGATAGAGATATCTAGCCAAACGTGATATCCGTATGGACTAGGTACGCCTTTGCCAGCACGGATATGCTCCATGATGCGGCGACTTACGACGTCGCGGCTAGCTAGTTCTTTTTTCTCAGGCTCGTAGTCAGGCATAAAGCGATATCCATCCACGTCGCGCAAAATTCCGCCGTCGCCGCGGCAGCCTTCCGTTAGCAAGATGCCGCTTGGAACGATCGGAGTCGGGTGAAACTGCACAGCTTCCATATTTCCTAGCTGAGCTACGCCGGTCTCAAGAGCGATAGCAGCGCCGATACCCTCGCAAACTACGGCGTTTGTGGTGTGCTTATAAACCCTTCCGTAGCCGCCCGTAGCGATCAGCGTACCTTTTGCGACGTATGCCGTGATCTCACCGTTAACTAGATCGCGAACGATCGCGCCGTAACAGCGGTTATTTGCGTGGATTAGCGCGATAGCTTCTTTTCTGTCATGAATTTCGACGTTGTGCTTTAGAGCTTCGTTTGCTACGGCAAAAAGCATAGTGTGTCCGGTGGCGTCGGCAGTAAAGCAGGTTCTCCATTTTTTAGTTCCGCCAAAGTCACGGCTGTGGATGAGTCCGTGGACTTCTTCTTTTTCTACGATAGTTGTTTTTTGAGCGTTGATGATAGCGCTTCTCTCGCCTTTTGTTATACGAGTCCAAGGCACGCCCCAGGCGGCTAGCTCGCGGATAGCCTTAGGCGCAGTTTGGCAAAACATACGTGCAACTTGTTGGTCGCAGCCCCAGTCGCTACCTTTTACCGTATCGGCAAAGTGTACGTCCTCGTTGTCGCCTTCGCTCATTTTTGAATTTCCCAAAGAGGCTTGCATGCCGCCTTGCGCAGCCGCAGAGTGCGAGCGCTTAACTGGAATTAGGCTTAAAACTACCGTACTTAGCCCCTTTTCTCCAGCGGCAACGGCAGCTCGCAGACCCGCTAGACCGCCTCCGATAACTAATGCGTCATAATATTTTACGTTCATTTTTTAAAGCTCCTTTTCCTAAAGACTGATCCACACGAAATCAGCGATCAGCGCGATGACCGCGAGCACTCCAAAGACCGCAAATATCGCAGTTTTGGCTTTATTTCTTTTTGCGAACATCTCTTGTTTGTTTACTCCGTCGATACTTATCCATTTTACGTATAGGCGGTACATTCCCACGCTAGCGTGAACAACCATAAATACGAGTAAAGCGAAGTAGAAAATTTCTAGTTGATGAAATGCGGCCGCTGATTTATCGGCAGTGATGTGTCCGCCAAATACTATATCGACTAAGTGCGCACTGGCTGCGAAAAATAGAGCAAAACCGGTCAAAAACTGAAACCACCAAAGCGTAGTGTCAAGGTGCTTCATGCGGTCTTTGTGACCTCTAAACATGATGTATTGTCTGTAGTTTGCAGGGAATTTTCTCATCGCCAAAAATGCGTGAGCGATAAAAACGACGAATATTATCGCAGCGATAACGTTAGTGATCCACCACGTAGCCTCGCCAAATAAAAATTTAGCCTCCGCAAAACCTACAACGGCGTTAAATGCGCCTTTGCCGAATAAAATGGTAGAGGTAAATACCATGTGGCACAAAATAAAACAGGCCAAAATCAGTCCCGTTATACTTTGCCATCTGTCCCAAACGGCAGGAGTACGACTTTTTTTCGTATCCGCTTGCCTACCCAAGAAGCCCTCGATTAGCCCACTCATGAGCCCTCCTATAAAATTGAGATAAGTTATCATAACTTAAAAGAAAATTAAATTATGATACTATAAGAACGGCGTAATAGTATCGTAAATTACTTTAAAAACCTTTTAAAACTTTGTATATTTTTTATTTAAGATAATATAAAGGAAAATCCCGCATGCAAACATTAAAAAGGATAGTATCTGCCCCATAGAAAAATTTAAAAATACAAAGCCGATCCCGAAATCAGGCTCTCTAAAGAACTCGCAGATAAATCTAGCCAAAGTATAAAGCACGGCATAAAGCGCGATAAGCTCGCCGTCAAATTTCTTAAATCGTCTATAAATAAAAAGAATAGCAAAAACGACAAGTCCCTCTAAAACAGCTTCGTAAATTTGCGATGGATGACGCATCTGTCCCGCGACGTTGATCGCCCATGAGACGTCCGTGATACGACCGAATAGCTCTTGATTTAAAAAATTTCCTATACGACCGAAAAAATACCCAAGCGGGATGCTAAGCGCGACGAGATCTAAAAGCTGCCACAAATTTTGCTTAAATTTACGACAAAAAGCCCACGTCGCTATCAAAAACCCGACCACAGCGCCGTGATAGCTCATGCCGCGAATGCCGACGAATTCGCCGTTGTAAAAGGGGTTAAAAATCTGCCAAGGGTGAGTGAGATAGTAAACAGTATTTGGATCGTAAATGACGATGTAGCCGAGCCTTGCGCCGAGTATCACGCCGATTTCCACCCAAAAGAAATAATTATCAAGTAGCGAATTTGAAATTTGCATATTATCACGCTTGATGATAAATTTAGCCATCCCAAGCGCCACGAGCAGCGCTAGGACGTACATTATCCCGTACCAGTGCATCTTGATGCCAAACAGCTCAAACGCGACCGGATCGAAATTTATATAAAAATCGTTCCACCAACTCATCTAGGTACGACTTTGACTTTTAGCGTATTTTCGATGCCGCTCGCAAAATCCTCAAAAAGATAGCCCATCGCGCGGTAAAATTTACTTTTCGCTTCGCCTTGCAAAACGGGAGCTAGCTTTTTAGCGTACGGTAGCAGATAGGAGCTTAGTAAAACGCCTAAAATTTCCTTTGTTAGCTCGTCCTGTTTTAGCTCGACGACAGAGGAGAAAAACGAAAGCTCGTTCGTTAGGCTATCAAGCGCGCTGACATTTAAATTTGGGCTAAATTTGCACTTTTTATAAAAGCCTTCAAGGCGCGCCTTATCACCCTCGAAAAAAAACTCCGCGTTAAAATATTTTTTCAAATCTGCGAAGTCTTTCGCGATCTCTTCGATGCTTTCAGTTTTTAGCGACTCTTCGTATAGCTTGCGCCCCTTGGCGTTTGCTTCGCTATCGTTTATTATTATCCATTTTGGATTTTTGTTTAGCTCGCTAAAAAGCTTCGCGCTCGGCGGCAGAGCGAAATTTAACGCAAATATCCTTGCAATCACAGCGTAAAATTTACCTAAATTCATCTTTTTCCTTTTTTGTTTTTTGCGGGATTTTACAAAATTTAGGCTAAATTTTAGATTTGCTTAAATCGTAATCTGATCGAATTTAACACGACCGTGACCGAGCTAAAGCACATCGCCGCAGCCCCGTAAACAGGCGTTAGCATGAGCCCCAAAGGCGCCAAAACCCCTGCTGCAACCGGGATACAAACGGCGTTATAAACAAACGCCCAAAACAAATTTTGCTTTATCGTTTTCATCGTCTCGTTGGCTAAATTTATCGTAGCTACCGCGCTTTTTAGGTCGTTTTTTACTAACACTACGTCGCCGGCTTCTTTTGCGATGTCTGCGCCGCTACTCATCGCGATACCCACATTTGCTTGCTTTAGCGAGGCGGCATCGTTGATACCGTCGCCCACAAATAGCACCGCACCCTCTTCTTGCAAGCGTTTTATGGTTTCAAATTTTTCATTAGGCAGCATGCCGGCAAAGACCTTCCCTACGCCAAGCTTGCCCGCCACGTTTTTTGCGGTGAAGGCGTTATCTCCGGTTAGCATTACGGGCGTTATACCGGCATCTTTTAGGCTTTGCATAGCCTGCGCGGCATCCTCTTTTACCGTGTCGCTAAGCGCGATAAATCCTACGTAAATTTTATTCACGGCAGCGAGTACCACGCCGTTTCCTTCGTTTTGCGCTTTGGCGATTTGCTCTTTAGCCTGCGCGCTTATTTCTACGCTAAGCTCGGCTAAAAAAGCCTCGTTGCCTGCCACCACGCTCTCGTCCTCGCTCTTTACGCCGCGTCCCGCGATATTTTCAAAACCCTTTTCGTCGCCTAAAATTTTAAGTCCCAGCTCATTTGCGTATCTAACGATCGCAGCAGATATCGGATGCGAGCTTTTGGCCTCTAGCGCGGCGATTTTGGCTAAATTTTCATCGTTTATATCTGTAAAATTTACTGAAATCTCGCCCTTTGTTAATGTGCCCGTTTTATCAAATATCGCATACTTTACGCCGCCAAGCACCTCTAAAACCTCGGGATTTTTGATGAGGATTCCGTTTTTAGCGCCTAGAGATAGCGATGAGACGATAGCTATCGGGGTAGCGAGCCCCAGCGCGCAAGGACACGAGATAATGAGCACGCAAACCGCGCTTAGCACGCCTTGCAGCGCATTTCCCGTAAGCGCAAACCACGCAAAAAACGTAACGACGGCGATAGCTATCACGCTAGGTACGAAGATATTTGCCACGCGGTCGGCAAAGCGGCTAATAGGCATCTTTTTACTCGACGCGTTGCTTAAAAGCTCTAAAATTTGCGACAAAAGCGTCTGGCTAGCGAGCTTTGTAACCTTTACGTTTATGTAGCCGTTAACGTTTATAGTTCCCGCGTTAACTTCATCGCCTTGTTTTTTATAGACGGGCAGGCTCTCGCCCGTTAGCATCGAGGTGTCGATCTCTGCGCCGCCGTTTATCACGACTCCGTCGCAAGGCACCGCATATCCGCTCTTTACGACCGCGATGTCGCCTATTTTTAGGCTCGCGGCATCGACTTCCAGCGCGCTACCGTCTTTTTGTAGCACAAGAGCGGTCTTTGGCGACATATCCATGAGCGATTTTATATAATCGCCTGCGCGGGCTTTTGAGCGCTCTTCTAAAAACTTGCCCAGCAGCACGAAAGCCGTTATCATGGCTGCACCTGAAACGTAGAGGTGGCGCATGTTTTCAGGCAGGCGCTCGCCTGCGATAAAAACTCCCAGCGAATACGCAAACGCCGTACTTGTTCCCAGCGCGACGAGCACGTTCATGTCGAAGTTTTTATTTTTCAGCGCGCCGTAAGCGTGGATAAAAAAGTCCCGCCCGCACGTAGCTATCGTGATAAAGGCAAGCGCTAGCATGATGGCTGATTTTGCCGCGCTTGGCTGCTCGCTCGTCTCCAGCGCCATAATCACCGCGCTAAAAGCTGCGGCAGCTAGGAAATTTCGGCGTAAATTTAAGATATGCTTCTCGCGTTTGGCTTCAAATTCAGCCAAATCTTTGGCCACGCCGTAGCCTAGTTTTTTTATCTTTTCTTCTATCGCGGCCTGCACCTCGGCGTTTTCGACGATAAATTCGCCCGAACCGTTTGCGAAGCTGACTTTCGCGTCTAGCACGCCAGCTATCTTCTTAGTCACGCGCTCGATGGCGTTTGAGCAGTTTACGCAGGTCATGCCCGCGATGTTTAGTTTGATATTTTGCATCAAATTTTCTCTATGACGCTAAATCCCAAATCATCCAGCTCCTCTTTAAATTTCGCCTCGTCCTTGCCGTCTAAATTTACGCTCACGACCTTTGGCTCGGCACTTAGATCAACTTTTATCTCGCCGTATTCATCGCCAAGAGCGTTTTTTATGGTATTTGCGCAGTTTTCGCAGTGGATATTAGCAACCTTAAATTTAGTCATTCTATCTCCTTTATCATATGGTAGTATTTGTGAGAATTTATGATCATTTCGCAGTCGGTTTTAAAGCCCAAACGCTCGTAAAAAGCCATAGTTTTAGGCTTTTTTTCATAGACGATGAGGGCTACTTTTTTGATATTTCGTTTTGACGCGAGGGTAAAGATAAATTTGATCAGCTCTTTTGCGATGCCTCGTCCGCGAAATCTCTCGTCCACGGCAAGACTATCGATATATAGCTCGTCTGCAAAGCACTCCGTCTGCGGAAATTCGTTTGAACCAAGCATCCGCAAATGCGTCCTGATGGGCCCATCTAGCGTTTCGATCTCTCCTCCGTCGTAAGCGCAAATCACACCCGCGATCTCGCCGTCAAATTTGAAAACGAATACGTTGTTGTAGCTTAGGCGGTTTATCTCGCTTCTAAAAAATTTATGCAAAATTTCATCGCTCTTAGCGGGATCGCTCACGCCGCTAAGCGTAAATGCGATGTCCTCCATAGCTAAATTTAACAACTCTATGCAGCGCGCGGCGTCGTCTTTTCGGGCATTTAAAATCATATTCGGATTATAGGACTTAAAGCTAAATTTTTTGCTAATACGCTCAAAACCTCGTATTTTTAAAAAAATGCAAAATTTTTTTAGATATAATTGGGCAAAAATTTTTAAAGGAACGAAATGGGACGAGCGTTTGAATATAGGCGCGCCGCGAAAGAAGCGCGCTGGGACAAGATGAGCAAGGTTTTTCCAAAACTCGCCAAAGCCATAACCGTAGCGGCTAAAGAGGGCGGCACCGAGCCTGATATGAACCCGAAACTTCGCGCCGCGATAGCAGCAGCCAAGGCGCAAAATATGCCAAAAGACAACATCGACGCGGCGATAAAACGCGCCAGCGGCAAGGATAGCGCTGATATCAAGACCATATTTTACGATGGCAAGGGCGCGCACGGCGTGCAGATCATTGTCGAGTGCGCTACTGACAACCCGACTCGAACGGTCGCAAACGTCAAGGCGATATTTAGCAAAAACGGCGGCGAAATCCTGCCTAGCGGAAGCTTAAATTTTATGTTTACGAGAAAGAGCGTTTTTGAGCTCGATATGCCCGCAAAAGAGCTTGACGAGATTGAGCTAGAGCTCATCGACTTCGGTCTAACCCAGATCGAGGAAGAAGACGGCGTGCTTTATATCTACGGCGATTACGCAAGCTTTGGCACGCTAAGCGAAGGTATCGAAAAGCTAGGACTCGAGGCCAAAAAAGCCAGCCTGCAATACATCGCAAACTCGCCGATAAGCCTAGACGAAGAGCAGATGAACGAACTAGAAAAACTACTCGATAAACTCGAAGAAGACGACGACGTGCAAGCGGTTTATACGAATATCGAATAAATTTAAGGAACAAAATGAGAAACGACGAACTAAAAATCTACGACATCGACGCGGCCGAGCTTGCTAAGCTCAAATTTGCCGTAATCCATACCGAAAAAGGCGATATGAAGCTCGAGCTTTACGGCGACGAAGCGCCGCAAGCGGTGACAAATTTCGCTCATCTAGCCAAAAGCGGCTTTTACGACGGATTAAATTTCCACCGCGTGATCCCAAATTTCGTGATTCAGGGCGGCTGCCCGCACGGCACGGGCACCGGAGGTCCTGGCTGGCGCATAAAATGCGAGTGCGTAGGCCAAAAACACAAGCATAAACGCGGAACCTTATCCATGGCGCACGCCGGACGCGATACGGGCGGCAGTCAGTTTTTCGTCTGCCACAGCGCGCAGCCGCACCTTGACGGCGTGCATACGGTGTTTGGACAGATCGTGGACGAGCCGAGCCTAAAGACGCTAGATAGCGTCAGGCAAGGCGACAAGATAAACTCAATCGAAATTTTAGAGAGTTTGTAAAATTTGATGAAATTTGTGGCGGTGGGTAAAATTTGACCAAAATCGTTGCAATTTTTATCTTTTTATATAAATTTATTTGTTAAAATAGCTTTTTAATAATTTTTAAAGGACACCTCTTGAACCCAAGCGTTTCAAACGCGGCAAAACCGCAAAAACCTTTTCTTATTAGAATGTTTACCAACCTAGCGTTTTGGGTGGTTTTCGGCATCCTCGCCGGTATCGCGGTCGGCATGATCTTCCCCGACCTGGGCATCGCGAGCAAGCCGGGCATCGACTACTTTATCAAAGCTTTAAAAGCGCTCATTGGACCGATCATTTTCCTCACGATTGTCTCAGGCATCATCGGACTTGAGAGTATGAAGGAACTGGGCTCTATCGGACTTAAAGGATTTATTTACTTTGAGGTCGTTAGCACTATCGCGCTAGCCGTAGGTATAATCTTTGGCGAGACGCTAAGACCGGGTCACGATATGCACCTTGACTACACACAGCTTGATGCCTCTAGCGTAGAGAAATTTACGAGCCAAGCCTCAAACATAGACGCAAATAGCGGAATTTTAGCACATACGCTTCACATTTTACGCGGCGCGGTGCCTGTAGACGGCATTTTCCCTTACGTGCATTTGCTTGATCCGTTTATCAAATCAAACACGCTTCAAGTACTATTTTTAGCCATCGTTACGGCTGTTGCGATTTCGTTTTTAAAGCACGACTATAAAAAGAAGATCCTAAGACCGCTTGAAATCGTTCAGCACTGGGTGCTAAAACTGCTTACGATTTTGATGCTATTTAGCCCGGTTGCGGCATTTTCAGCGATGGCGTTTTTGATCGGTAAATTCGGCATAAACTCGCTTTTAGGTATGCTTGAGTTACTTTTCGTTATGGCGATTGCGAGCTTGTTTTTTATCTTCGTAGTTTTGGGCGTGATTTGCTATTTTGCGAAGGTTAATATCTTTAAATTTATGCGCTTCATCGCAAAAGAAGTCCTGATCGTATTTGCGACGAGCTCCTCAGAGACAGCGCTAGCTCCGCTCATGCAAAAGCTAGAAGCCGCAGGTATCCACAGAGGCGCGGTTGGGCTCATTATACCAACTGGATATTCGTTTAACCTCGACTGCACGAACATCTACCTATCGCTTAGCGTGATTTTCCTCGCTCAAGCCTTCGGTATCCCGCTAACAGTCGAGCACTTGATACAAATTCTAGTCATCTTGATGGTAACGAGCAAGGGCGCCGTCGGCGTCACGGGCTCCGGATTTATCATACTTGCAGGTACGCTCGCCGCGCTTCCAAGCGCCGGTATCCCGGTGGTTACGGTTGCGGTGCTGCTTGGCGTGGATAAGTTTATGTCCGAGATGCGCGCTGTTGGAAACCTCTGCGGCAACGCCGTAGGCTGCCTAATCATCTCGATCTGGGATAAAAAAGTAGATATGGAGAAATTCCGCTACGCGCTCGATCACCCGGACGAGTTTCACTTTCATTCGTAAAATTTAAGGCGGTGGGCTTTTAGCTCATCGCCTCACTCAAACTACACAAATTAAAATTCGTATTTAAATCCCGAAATCCTACCCTTATCGTCAAATTTAATCAAAAGCTCTTTGTCAAATTTAGCGACGATTTCATCCTTGCCTTTCTTAAAAAATCCGCCTTTTTCGATATTTTCATCAAATTTGACTCCGTTAAATTCCAAAAAGCTTTTGATGAAAATTTTATGATCGACGTCGTGATTTTGTATGCAGCTACTTGCGATTTTAACAAACTCGTGCGCGCTAAGAGGCTCAAAAAGCAAATCCGGCGCGTCGGTTATAGCCACGAACGCGCAGCCGTTATCGTGCCTGCAGCCGTAGTAACATAAATTTTCGTCAGCGACTCCGCACGCTGCGATACACAGCGTATGCCCGTTAAAGGTTTCATCCAGCTCAAAGCTAGGCTCGCTAAAAGCCTGCAAACCCCACTCTAGCCCATCGCGCAACACCTCCGCAGAAAACCGCGTCGCCTCCTCGCCGAAGTTATTTACGTTCGCGTGTCCCCACAGCCACGTGTCGCTCACGTTTGACTCGCTACCGATAAACTGTATCTTGTAAATTTGATCGCCGAAAGCTATCTCGCATCGATCAAAATCAACGTTCCAGTCGAGGTTGCCGACGATATCAGCAAATCTACCTTGCACCGCAGCCATCTTGCCCAGCGTCGCCGAAAACACCTGATGAAAGTCCGAAAGGTCGCTTACGTAGCGTAAATTTCGCATTTTTGCTCCTTTAAATTTAGTTTGCGAATTATACCGATTAAATTTTAAACTTGCCCTAAAATATTAAAATTTTATTTTAAGCTTAATTAAAAGATAGTATAATTTCATAAATTTTATCTCAAATTTAGGAGCAAACATGGACATAGTCGAGAGATTTTTACGCTATATAAAGATCAACACAACGACAAACCGCGAGGCGGGCGCGGCGGGTATCATGCCTTCAAACCCAACCGAGCACGATCTGGCAAAGCTTATAGAAAGCGAGCTAAAGGAGCTTGGACTACAAAATATAAAAAGGCGAGAAAACGCCATAACTACGGCCGTTTTGCCGTCAAATTCCGCCAAAAAGCTGCCGTTTGTGGCGTTTTTTGCACACCTTGACACGAGCGCAGAACAAAAAAACGACACGAAAGCGCAAATCGTGCGCTACGAGGGCGGCGACGTCACGCTAAACAAAGAGCTAGGCATAACGCTCAAACTTAGCGAATTCCCGGAGCTTGCAAACTACGTCGGAGACGATCTCATCGTAACTGATGGCACCAGCCTGCTAGGCGCGGACGACAAGGCCGCGATCGCCGCCATCGTAAACGCCGCGCAGTTTTTTATACAAAACCCGCAGATCGAGCACGGCGACGTGACGTTTGGCTTTTTACCCGACGAGGAGCAAGGTCTGCGCGGAGCCAAGGCGCTTGATATCTCGGAGATAAAGGCCGACTTTGCTTACTGCCTGGACTGCTGCGGCATCGGTGAGCTGATTTACCAAAACTGGAACGCCGGCGATGCGGTCGTGACTTTTACCGGGCAGTCCGCGCACCCGATGAACGCCAAGGGCAAGCTCGTAAATTCCTTGCTACTTGCGCACAAATTTATCTCGATGCTACCCGGTGGCGAAGCACCTGAGTACACTGACGGCGTCGAGGGCTACTACTGGGTCAAGGAGCTATCTGGCAACAGCGCAAAGACCGTGCTGAAGCTCGACGTTCGCGAATTTAACGAGGCAAAATACGCGCAGCGCATGGCGTTTTTACAAGATCTTTCCGACTCGTTTGCTAAAATTTACGGCGCGCACAGGGTGCAGATCAGCCTAAAAGACCGCTATAAAAACGTATTTAACTACCTCGAGGGCGGCAAAAACAGCCTACCCGTCGTCGCAGCAAAGCAAGCCTACGCACGCCTAAATATCGAGCCAAAAGTGATCCCGATGCGAGGCGGTTACGACGGCGCGGTCATCTCGGAAAAAGGCGTACCGTGTCCGAATCTCTTTACCGGCGCGCACAACTTTCACTCCATCTACGAGTATCTGCCGGTAAAATCGCTACGAGCGGCCAGCAACGTCATCTGCGAGATCGTAAAAATCATAGCAGAGAAATAAACCGGGTCAAATTTGAGGGCGCCTTCGCTCTCAAATTTGCAAGTCGCCGCCATCCCTTTATCGCCGGTTTACGCTACCGAGACCCGCCCCATTATGGTGCTAGCTCAAATTTACGTCAAATTTAACCCGCTCGCCCGAATTTAAGCTCGCTTTGCGTAAAATGCGAAAGCAAATTTAAATAGGAGCAAATTTGATGAAAAAGATATTTTTACCGCTAATCGCCGCTTTGGTTTTGGCTGTCGGCGCCGATATAAACGCACTGCAAAAGGGGTGCGACGATGGAAACAGTGCAAGCTGCTACGAGCTTGGAGTTTTATAAGATAACGCTAGGGAAGGAGCCGCGCAAGACTATCAAAAAGCGGCAGAGCTCTACTCAAAGGCGTGCAAGTTAGGCAGCGGTGCGGGCTGCTCAAATTTGGGCTTTTTATACGACAACGGAAGCGGCGTGGCGCAGGATAGCAAAAAAGCCGCCCAGCTTTACGCAAAGGCCTGCGATATGGGCGATGAGGCCGGTTGCTCAAATTTGGGCTTTGCCTACGCAAACGGGCGCGGCGTCGAGCAAGACCACGTAAAAGCAAGCGAATTTTACGCCAAAGCCTGCGAGATGGGTAACGGCGGCGGATGCTACAACCTAGGCAACCTATATGCACAAGGACAAGGCGTCAAAGAGGATAAAAACGCGGCCGAAAAATACCTCAAAAAAGCGTGCGATATGGAGCCGGAGCTAGCCTGCGACCGCTATAAAGAATTTACTCAAAAATAACATTGACCACCTTTGTGCGGTAAATTTGATGGGAAAATTTGCTGTTTTAGCCTTAAATTTTAGCGGCAAGCTGCACGTATGAACATCTCTCGCAAAAACCAAATCATGAGCCAGGACGACAGGCGTCGCCCCGGCAAAATTTGGCTCTAAATTTAGAGCATAAAAAACGCTATAATACACACGGCTATCGCCATCGCCGGAGCCGTTCGCTTGGCTATCTCGACCGGGCTAACCATAGCTAGACCCGCGCACACGATCGCTGCACCCGCGATAGGAGACGACGAGCGGCCTAGCGCACCGGATATAGCAGCGGCCATGCCTAGTTTGTCCTGGGCAAAGCCAAGATCTGAGGCATGAACGGTGATAGCTTGGTTAAACGCCATAGTGGCCGCGTCGCCAGAGCCGGTAACCGTACCCATGAGATACGGCACGAACGTACCGCCGTAGCGCACGAACTCCTGAGAGTGCTTTAGCCACTCGGTGACCGCATCGATCGCGCCGCACGCCTTTAGACCCGCGACAAAAACACCGGCTGCGATGATGATACCCATGACCTCAGCGTAGGCGCTACCCATACCATTAAAAAACTCTTTGGTGATCTTCTCAGGGCTCGTCCACGTGATGAAAACGGCAATGATAGCGCCAAGGATCATAGCCTCGGCCACACCCATCTTCGTCCATGCTAGCCATGAGATTTTATTTAGGCCGGTGCCGCCGACGACTAGGATAACTAGCGGGATGAGAGGCGCTAGAGCAAATAGCAAATTTACCTTCGTCTGCGTCGCTTCGCCGGCGTTGCTTGTAGATTTAGGCGAGAAATCCTGTCCTTTTTGATAATCTTTAAAGATAATCGCCGTCAAGCTAATCACGATCAAAACGACGATACCGGCGGCTACGGCGTTTGGAAACTGCACGCCGATGACGTCTTGGACGGTGTAGGCTTCGTTTGTCTTTTTAACCATGTCGGTTACGAAGATGTTGTGCGCAGATCCCGGGCTTAGCACACCGCCAAACGTACCGGCAAACACCGCCGCTCCAGCCATCGCAGGACGTACGCCAGAGGCCATCAAAAGCGGTATCATCGTAGCTCCGACCGCAGCCGAGCAGCCTGCAGCCGACGGTATAGCGATATTGATAAAATAAGTCAGTACGAAAGTAGCCGGAATCAGCAAAAATCCGATATTTTTCATCGGCTTCGTAAGTAGCAAAACCAGGTGCTGGTCGCACTTAGTCACCTTCATGACGTAAGCAAAGCCCATACTGGCGCAAATCGCCTTGATAAGGCCGGCCGAAGTCATCGACTTCGTAAAGCTCTCAAGCGCTCCGAGCGGATTTAGACAGATGACGCAGAGCACGAGTCCCACGCCGATGAGCACGGTTTTGGTCTCTCTTTTTTTGACCAATAAAAATACGACGGCGATCAAGCCTATGACCGCACAGATTAGCTTAGCAGTAGCCATTTTGTCCCCTTTCGTTTTGTTTTTTATTCCTGTTTCAAATTTGACTCAAATTTGCGCCGCTTGGGTTTTGCGCGCTAGTTTCGAGTCAAATTTAATCTTTTCGTTTTTGTCGCCGATCGATACTTAATCCAAATTTGAAAGCTTTTCTAAAACCGTTTCAAATTTGAAATTTGAGCCGCGAACCAAAAACGGCTAAATTTTAAAGCTCTCGCCGACTTTTATAAGCTCGGTTTCTTTTTGATACGACATTTTTAAAACCGGGCTATTTTCCATACCCATCACGGTTGCGTTTTCGCCCTTTATCCTTAGAGCCGTGCCTTCAGGTAGCGCATAGATCAGGCTTTTTTGATTTACTATCAAAAACTCCTCCAGCCTCTCCTCCCTACTTTCGCCGTTGTGTCCGGCGATCTTGCCGCTGATAAAATGCGGATTTATCTGATGCGGGAAGATATTTAGCGAATCAAAGCTTTTTGGCATGATGATAGGCATATCGTTTGTCGTCATCATCGTGCTTCCCGCGACGTTTGCGCCCGCGCTCCAGCCAAAATACGGCACTCCGGCCTCCACTCTTTGCCTGATAGCTTCGACTAAATCAAATTTATAAAGATAGTAAAGCAGCGCAAAGGTATTTCCGCCGCCGATGCAGATGGCCTTAGCCTCGGCTACGGCGCGCTTTGGATCGCTAAATTTATGGGTGGACGCGATATTTTTGTATTCCAGGCAGTCGATGACTTTTTGCTCGTATTCGTCGTTTGTGCGGCGAACTCCGGCGTACGGGATGAAAAGCACCTGCTCGTCCCAAACCTCGCACTCTTTTAAAAAGTCGTATATCCAGTTTTTGCAGTGCTTAAGATAGCCCGTGTCCTTGTAGCTTGAGCTGCTTAATAGCAAGGCTTGCTTCATGAAATCCTCCTAAATTTTCAAATTTTATTTCCCTCAAAATCAAAAAACGTAATTTAAAATATAAAGATAATATAAAAAATTTTTTTTAAATAAAATATTTAAAACTATATGCTAAACGAGCTTAAAAACCGATAAAAAGTGATAATATTATGAGATTAAATAATATATTTGTTTAAAATCATTCCGCCGAATTTCAGCGTCTCGCAAGCCGCGGGGTTATATCATTATCAAATTTTAACGAGAAAGGGCAAAAATGACGCAGTTTGACGCGAGAAATGTCAGCATGGTGATGGATCTTTACGAGCTTACGATGGCGGAGGGGTATTTTAAAAGCGGAGATCAGCCGCGCGTGGCGTTTGACGTTTTTTACCGCAAGGTGCCCGACGGCGGCGGTTTTACGATATTTGCGGGACTTGAGCAAATCATTGAGTATGTGGAAAATTTACACTTTGACGAGAGCGACGTGGCGTATCTGCGCTCGTTAAATTTATTTAGCGAGGATTTTTTGGACTATCTGCGTAAATTTCGCTTTAAAGGCGATATACACGCCTTTGCCGAGGGGACGATCATATATCCGCAAGAGCCGTTTATAACCGTCGTAGCCTCGCCTATCGACGCGCAGCTCATAGAGTCGGCGATCCTGTCGCAGATAAACCACCAAAGCCTCATCGCGACCAAGGCTAGGCGCATCGTAAAGGCCGCGGACGGCAGGAGCGTGTTTGACTTCGGCGCTAGGCGCGCACACAACCTAGACGCCGCGATCTACGGCGCTAGAGCGGCCTACATCGGCGGCGCGGACGGCACGGCGACGGTGCTCGCGGCTAAGGCCTTTGGCATACCGACGACCGGCACGATGGCGCACAGCTGGGTGATGTATTTTGGCGACGAATTTGAAGCCTTTAAGCGCTACGCCCTACTCTATCCAGACTCCGCTTCGCTGCTCGTAGATACCTACGACGTGCTGCATAGCGGCGTGCCAAATGCGATAAAAACTGCAAAAGAGGTGCTAGAACCGCTGGGCAAACGCCTAAAAGCGGTCAGGCTAGACTCCGGAGACCTAGCTTATCTATCCAAAAAAACGCGCGCGATGCTAGATGCCGCAGGGCTACAAGACTGCAAAATCATCGTCTCAAACAGCCTAGATGAGTACACCATCGCCTCGATCCTGGCTCAAGGCGGGCAGATAGACGGCTTTGGCGTGGGCGAACGGCTGATAACCTCTAAGAGTGATCCGATTTTTAGCGGAGTTTATAAGCTTGTCGCGGTCGAAACAGATGGCAAATTTAGCCCTCGTATCAAGCTCTCAGAAGCCGTAGAAAAGATGACCAATCCGGGCATAAAAAAGGTCTGGCGCATCTACCAAAACGGCCAAGCCATAGCCGACCTCATCGCAAACGCGGACGAAACGCCCGATCTTTCCAAACCGTATCGCTACATAGATCCCCAAAAGCCGTGGAAGGAGATGTATTTTGAGGGCTGCACGGCGCGGCAGCTACAAAATCTAGTCGTAAAAGACGGCAAGCGCACGGGCGAGAAGGTAAATTTAGCGCAAATCAGAGACTACGTAAAAGAGCAGCTCGAAAATGAAATTTGGCAGGAGGAGCAGCGCTTTGAAAACCCGCACAAACACTACGTCGATATGAGCGTGGACTACTACGAGATGAAGATGGAGCTTTTACGTAGCACAAAAAATAAATAAAAAAACAGGCGGCTTACTTTTGCAGTAAATTTTATCGCGCAAACACAAGTTTATAGATGCGAGAGACTAAGCTGCTCGTTAAATTTTCATATCGACAAAAACAAAAGTAGTAAAATAACGGTTTTCGCTTTTTTAATATCAATCTATTTATTTAAAATGCGGTCCGATTTTAGAAATTTAACTTGCAATACCCTTGCAAAGCTAAATTTGGATAAAAAACTAGCTTATTTTGATTTCGCTTCTAGTGCAAATTTTATTTTTTAATATTTTTAAAATCTAAATTTACGCGCAAAACCGCCCAAAATAGCATAGAATAAAAAGTATCTGCAAGTTTAAATTTAGCTTGATTCTACAGACTTAAACAGCTTACGATACTTTAAGATCCGTCGTCCGAAAATCAAAGTATCGCTTTAGCTCGTCGCAGCTTTGACTAGGCTTATATCGCCTATTTGCTATAATAATTCCTTTGGGCTTATTCACTACTTTACTGCGAAACTCGTAGATAAAATTTACTGCCATTAGACATTATTTTAATGGCAGATTGTCGCTATCGCTTACAAAATACGGTTTATCTTTAACTTGGATTACTGATCTGTGCTAATAATTTGGGCATTGTATATCATTTTGGCTGATTGGATGTGTAAATTTTGACTGTTTTTATTGGATAGTCAGAGAAAATGTCAACAAAAAACACTGCTTGTAGTTTCTTTTTGTTGCCATAACTTGCGGGGGTTTTCTGTGTGTTTCTTGAAGTAGTGGCGGACAGAGAGGGATTTGAACCCTCGAGCCCCGGTTAGAAGCTGCACCCTTAGCAGGGGTGTGGTTTCGGCCACTCACCCATCTGTCCACAAAAAAGAAACCGCATTATAATTAAATACCGCTGATATCTTGCTTAAATTTGCATTTTCGCGCCTGGTGCTCTTGTACGGAAAGATAATCGAGCAAATTTTGATCAAAATTTAAACGACTCGTCGCGGGTCAAATTTGAAAATTTAATCCTTCCAAAGCCACCATTTCAGCTTGGATTTGTCGGGACGGGGCGTATTAGCGTAGTAGCATATCATGCGATAAACGTATAGGATACACCTGTCGCTGCCGCGCCCGAGCGCCCTTGTGCGCTCATACATCTCGTCCGGATCCGCGCCCTTTAGCGAAGCGATGCCCTCGTAGCCGAGTGCGAGCAGATCGGCCTCTGTCGCCTCGCCGACATAGGGGATTTTCTTAAAATCGCTCAAATTTACCTCAAATTTCTTTTAAGCTCCGCCAAGCTCGCCGCTTTGAATGAAATTTTAAATTTCATTCGCGCGCTGCAAAGTTCGCTAAATTTTATCTCGCTAATGCGCGAAGTCACCGTCCAAGTCGCCTTTGTGTGCATTTTAATTAAAATTTCTCGAGCGAAAAATTCCGCTTAAAATAATTTTGCATTAAATTTCACAAAAACTCAGGCATTAAATTTGATCCAAAATCCTCTCGCAAATTTCGCGCGGATCGGCGCTTTGATAGATCGGCCGACCGACCACGATAAAATCGGCTCCCGCCTCGCGCGCGACGCCCAGATCCGCCACCCTCTTTTGATCTGCCGCGCTCTCGCCAAACGGCCTCACACCCGGGCAGAGCGTGATAAAATTTGCGCTCGTAGCGTCCTTTATCAGGCGGCTCTCGAATGCCGAACAGACCATGCCGTCAAACCCTGCCTCGTAGCTCATCACACTAAATTTACGCACGGCGTCGCTCAAATTTTGCTCATAAACCGAGCTAAACTCGGCCTCGTCAAAGCTCGTTAGCGCAGAGACCGCAAGCACCAGCGGACGCGAAGCTAGCTTGTCTAGTCGCTCCATTACGGTAGCCATCGCGCGCTTGCCGCTACTTGCGTGCACGTTTATCATATCGACGCCGATTTTAGCGATCTCCTCGGCGGCGTCTGCCATCGTGTTTGGGATGTCGTAGAGCTTTAGATCGAGGAAAATTTTAAAATTTCCGAGCCTTTTTAGCTCCTCCACAAAGCCCGCTCCGTCGCGCAAATAGGCTCGCAAGCCCACTTTGAGCCAAATTTTATCCGAAAAGTCCGCAAGCTCACTCGCTAGCTGCAAACACTGCTGCTTCGAGCCTAGATCAAGCGCGACGCAGAGCTTCACAGATCAGCCTTTAGCGCGTCTAGCACGCCGTTTATAAATTTCGGCGCCGAGTCGCCGCCTAGCTCTTTGCCAAGCTCGATGCCCTCGTTTATGATGACGGCCTTATCGGTCGGGGTAAATTTCATCTCGTACGCCCCCAGCCGCAGCACGGCGCGCTCGATGCTGCCGATCTCGTTTATCTTCCACTCTTTTAAGCGCGCGTTTAGTAGCCCGTCAAGCTCATCTGCGTGCTCCAAAATGCCGTGAAAAAGCGACAGCGCGAGGCTTCGCTGATCATTTCGGATCTTTTTTTCCTCTAAAAACTCTTCGACAAACTCCTTGCTACAACTACCCATTTCGCGCGCATATAGTAGTGAAACGACGGCTTGCCTGACCTGATGACGAGTCGCCATTTTACGCCTCCAAATTTTTATATAAGCTTAGCATCTCAATCACGCCCGTCATCGCCTCAAAGCCCTTGTTTCCAGCCTTACTGCCAGCTCGCTCGATGGCTTGCTCGATGCTATCTACCGTTAGCACGCCAAAGGTCACCGGCTTGCCGTATTTTAGCGTCACGTTTGCGATGCCCTTGGTCGTCTCGGCGCTAACGTAGTCAAAGTGTGGCGTTGAGCCGCGGATCACCGCCCCCACGCAGCAAATAGCGTCAAATTTGCCGCTAGCTAGCGCCTTTTCAAGCGCCATAGGTATCTCAAACGCGCCCGGCACTAAAATCAAGCTCAAATTTTTCTCGTCTCCGCCGTGACGCAAAAACGCGTCCCTCGCGCCCTCGACCAGCCTATCGGTGATGATGTGGTTAAATCTCGCGCCCACTATGGCGACCTTCTCGCCGCCTTTTAGAGCCAAATTTCCTTCGATTATTTTCATGATTTCTCCTTTTAGATTATTTTTAACATTATCGCGCTTAGCGTTATTAGCGATAGATAAAACGCCTTTTGCGCGCTCATTTTTTCGCCGTTGAAAATCACTCCGACGCCCACGGCTCCGACTGCTCCGATGCCCGTCCAAATCGCGTACGCCACCGACATCGGCATCGCTTGCATCGCGTAGCTCAAAAGCCAAAGCGAAAGGGCGAAATTTGCGACTAAAATCAAAAAATTCGCCGCCTTTTTCACGCCGACGCTTTTTTGAAATTTGGTTAGAAAAAATACACCCGAGACCTCGCAGAACCCGGCCATCAAAAGAGCCAAAACATGCGTCAAGATTTTAGCCTTTTTAACCCCAGCACGCCAGCGATCAGCGTCGCTATGAAAAATAGCCGCAAGAGATCGGGCGTCTGACCGCTTGCGCAAAATTCGCTCACGATCTCGGCGATCACGACGAAAAACGCCCCAAGCCCCACAAACACGGTATACGTGATACTAATGGGCAAATATTTCATCGCCATTATAAAAGATGTAAAGCTAACGCAAACGAGCATCGCGGTGAGCGCGATCTCCAGCGCGCTTGATGCGTGCTTTAGCCCATACGCCCAGCCGCACTCGGCGACCGCGCCGCCTAGCACCCACAAAAAACCCTTAGTTTGCATCGCCTAGGGCGTCTTTTATCTTAAAAATTTGAGCGATATTTGCGTCTAGCTCATCCAAATTTAGCATATTCGGCCCGTCGCAAAGCGCCTCGCAAGGATTTATGTGCGTCTCGTAGAAAAATCCGTCCACGCCCGCAGCAGCCGCAGCTCGCGCTAGATACGGTACAAATTTCGCATCTCCGCCGCTTTTTTCGCCAAGAGCGCTTGGCATCTGCACGCTGTGAGTAGCGTCGAAAATCACGGGCGCAAATTCTCTCATCAGCACCAAATTTCGCATATCTACGACTAAATTTCCATAGCCAAAGGTGCTACCTCGCTCGGTTAGCCACACGCCGTTTTGCTTGGCGACCTCGTATCCATCGCCGCTTATACCGCGCGTTTCTAGCACTTTTTTAACCGAGTGTTTCATCGCAGACGCTGCTAAAAACTGCCCTTTTTTGATATTTACGACCGCCTTTGTCTTGGCCGCAGCCACGAGTAGATCGGTCTGACGACACAAAAACGCCGGGATCTGCAGCACGTCCGCAACCTCGCCAACAGGCCCAGCCTGATAGCTCTCGTGGATATCGGTTAAAATTTTAAAGCCGAATTCCTTTTTTACCTTGGCTAAAATTTCGCACCCTTTTTCAAGTCCGGGCCCGCGAAACGAGCTTATACTCGTGCGATTTGCCTTGTCAAAGCTTGATTTGAAATAAAAATCTATCCGCTTATCTTCGTTAAATTTAACTAGCCTTTTTGCCACGTCAAAAACGAGCTGCTCGCTCTCGATGACGCAAGGCCCTGCTATTAGTATCATCATCTCTCCCTTGCTACGATTATTCCGCTGATAACGACCAGCATTATACCAAAAAACGCCGCCGCATTAGGTAGCGTATCGCCCATAAAAAAGCCCACTACGAGCGAAAATACGACATCCATGTAGCTTATCGCGGCGACCGAGCCCGCCTTTTTGCTCGCGGCATACGCCTTCGTCATATAAAACTGGAAAAAATAGCCCGCAAGCCCCATCAGCACGACGAGGATTACGCCTTTAAAATTTGGCGCCACAAAAGGCGAAAGCAAAAAATCTAAAGGCTCAAATTTGACCCACTCGGCAGCGCCCATCAAAAGCATCGGCAGCGCCGTTCCCCACGCCATAAAGCTAAGCACGATGACGCTCGTGTCGTAGCTTTTGCGCAGAGTTCGCACGCTAAGCATTGCCAGCGCAGCCCCCACGCCGCTCCAAAGACCCAGCCAGTCGGTTTTGCTGATGCCTAAATTTGGTTGGATGATAAAAAGTATGCCGATAAAGCCCAGAAATATCGCGCCCCAGCCCTTTTTGCTAAGCGCTTCTTTTAAGAAAATCGCCGCAAAAATCGCCGTGAAAATGGGGCTGGTTTTTTGAAAAGTATAAGCAGCGCCTAAATTTATATGAGCGATGTTGTAAAAAAGAGCAAAAAGCGCGATCGTACCGATAAATCCGCGAAACATCAGCACCCAAAACTGCCCGCCCTTTTGGTGCGTCGGCGGCCTTTTGTAAATCGCATAAAGCACGATAGCAAGACCGACGGCGTTTCTAAAAAATACGACCTCGATACTAGACATCTGCTCGCTCAAAACCTTCGCAAAGCCTCCGACGGCGGCAAAAAACATACACGCGATGATCATATAATAAGCGCCCAAATGGTGCAAAACGTATCTACGAAACAAAATTTTTCCTTTAAATTTAGGCGTATTGTAATGCAAAACGGCTTAAATTTATAAACAATGTAAGCAAAAAATTTGTATAATCGGGATTTTAAGCGGCGAAGTCGGCCGCAAATTTAACGGGATTTTTAAGGGAAAATTTTGCAAAAGATAATTTTAGTCGGCAAGCCAAACGTCGGCAAAAGCTCGCTCTTTAACCGCCTAGCCGGCAGACGTATAGCCATTACCAGCGACGTTAGCGGTACGACGCGAGATACAAACAAAACGATTATAGAAATTTACGACAGAAGCTGCGTTTTGATCGACAGCGGCGGACTGGACGATAGTAGCGAACTCTTTAAAAACGTCAAGGCAAAAACCCTAGCCGAAGCCAGAAGCTCGGACGCGATCATCTTTATGGTCGACGGCAAAATGATGCCTAGCGACGAGGACAAGGCCCTATACTACGCGCTTTTAAAACTAAATTTACCAACCGCGTTCGTAATTAATAAAGTCGATAGCAAAAAAGACGAGTTGCGAAGCTACGAGTTTGCAAATTTCGGTGCAAAAACGAGCTTTGCTATTTCAGTCAGCCACAACGCAGGCATCGACGAACTAGCAGACTGGATCTATAAGCAACTAAAAGACGAGATCCGCCCTGACGTAGGCGAGGATTTGGACGAGTTTTTGGAAAATTTCGGCGACGACGGCGAGGTGATTAGGGAGATGTCAGCCAGCGAGGATTATGAACGCAAAAATATCCAAGTAGGCATCATCGGACGCGTAAACGTCGGCAAAAGCTCGCTACTAAACGCACTCGTAAAAGAGTCGCGCGCGGTCGTGAGCGACGTAGCCGGCACGACGATAGACCCGGTAAACGAAACTTTCGTCTATGAGGATAGGGTTTTTGAGTTCGTCGATACCGCGGGAATCAGAAAACGCGGCAAGATAGAAGGCATCGAAAGATACGCGCTAAACCGCACGGAGTCTGCGCTAGAGCTTGCCGACATCGCACTTTTAGTACTTGATAGCTCCGAGCCGCTAACCGAGCTTGACGAGCGTATAGCAGGCCTTGCGGCTAAATTTGAGCTCGGCGTCATAATCGTGCTAAACAAATGGGACAAAAGCGAGGAAGATTTTGATAAATTTAGCCGCGAGATCAGGGATAAATTTAAATTTCTAGCCTACGCGCCGATCATCAGCGTTTCGGCTCTGGGCGGCAAAAGAGTGCATAAAATTTACCCGCTGATTTTAGAAGTTTATAAAAACTACACGCAAAAAATCCAAACCGCAAGGCTAAACGAAGCTATCGAAGAGGCGGTAAAAGCACATCCCATACCGCGCGAAAAGGGCAAGAGTGTGAAAATTTACTACGCGGTGCAGTTTGGTTTCGCGCCGCCAAAAATCGCACTCGTGATGAACCGTCCGCGCGCCCTGCACTTTAGCTACAAGCGCTACCTGACGAACAAGCTACGCGAAAAATTCGAGCTATCGGGCACACCGATCGTGCTGATACCGAAAAATCGCAGCGGCTCGGATGAGGAAAACGAGGGAAAAAGTGAGTAAAAATTTAGTTTTCATCGGCTTTATGGGCGTTGGCAAAGGCACGGTAGCAAGGCATATCGCGAAAAAAACGGGCAAGCTGTTTTTGGATACCGACGAGCTGATCGAAAGCGAGCAAAATTTAAAGGTCCGAGAAATTTTTGAAAAGAAAGGCGAGGAGTATTTTAGAAAATGCGAAGCAAAACTCGCTAAAAAGCTAGCCAAAAACGTAAAATCCTCGGTGATCGCAGCTGGCGGCGGCTTTGCAAAGGTCAAAGGTCTAAAAAGAATCGGCAAAATCATCTATCTAAAATCAAGCTTCGAGGCGATTTTAAAGCGAATAGACGAGAGCGGCGAAGCGCAGATGCACTACGCCAAGCGCCCGCTTTTGCGCGATCTAAACGCAGCAAAAAAGCTTTTTGACGAGAGGAAAAAGATGTATAAAAGCGTCGCCGATCTCATAATCGACGTCGAGGGCAAAGGGCTGGAGCAAGTCGCGAAAGAGATTTTAGAAAAAATAAAAAAGGATTAAAAAAATTTAGGTTGAAATTTGAGCGCAAATTTCAAATTTGAGGCTTTAAATTTCTATTTTTAAATTTGGACGGTTTAAATTTAATGCGAAAGCGTTTGGCCGTATCGGCGTGAAAATTCGGAGAGGTTTGTATCGCTGAAATTTAAACGGTAAACGTCGAATTTTTAAGCGAGTTAAAAATTCGAGTCTAAATTTAACGAATTGTAAAATTTATAACAAAAAAGACAAATAAAAAATTTTTAAATTTGCAGATTGTAAAATTTAATAAGCGGAAGTATTTTGAGATGGATTTGAATGCTGTGCAGTAAAAATTTAGCGCAGGCTGGACATACAGTCCGCCGAGCTAAATTTTTGCAAACTCATTCAAAGACACTCAAAAGACAACGCGCAGCAATAAGAAAGAGAGAAAAATGAGAGTACTAACGGGTTTGCAACCAAGCGGCAAACTACACCTAGGCAACTACTTCGCCTCGATCAAACAAATGGTTGAGGCGCAGGGGCAAAGCGAGATGTTTATGTTTATCGCAAACTACCACGCGATGACCTCGGTCGCCGACGCAGGGAAGCTAAAACAAAACACTTATGAGGCGGCGAGCGCGTTTTTGTCGCTGGGCATCGACCCGCAAAAGAGCGTATTTTGGGTGCAAAGCGACGTCAAAGAGGTTTTAGAGCTCTACTGGATACTGAGCCAATACACCCCGATGGGCCTGCTCGAGCGCGCTCATAGCTACAAGGATAAGGTCGCAAAGGGCCTCACCTCACATCACGGGCTTTTTAGCTACCCGGTTTTGATGGCGGCCGATATCCTGCTATACGGCGCACAGGTCGTACCCGTGGGCAAGGATCAGATCCAGCACGTCGAGATCGCGCGCGACATCGCGATCAAATTTAACAACGAGCACGGCGATATCTTCGTCCTGCCTGAGTACAAAGTCGATGAAAACGTAGCTACCGTGCCAGGCACCGACGGCGCGAAAATGAGCAAAAGCTACGGCAATACGATAGATATTTTCGCCGGCGCCAAAGAGCTAAAAAAGCAAATTTCAAGCATCGTGACGACCTCCGAGCCGCTTGAAGCGCCAAAGCAGTGGCAAAACTGCAACGTCTATAATATCGCTAAATTATTCCTGGACGAGGACGGACAAAAATCCCTACAAGAGCGTTACGAGCGAGGCGGCGAAGGACACGGACACTTTAAGATGTATCTAAACGAGCTGGTTTGGGACTATTTTGCAGACGCGAGAGAGAAATTTGATTATTATCTAAATCACGCGGGCGAAGTGGATGAAATTTTAAACGAAGGTGCGAAAAAAGCGCAAGCCGTCGCAGCGCCGATAATGGAAAAAATACGCGCCGCAACCGGCATTTACAAATAAATTTAAAGGAAAAAAGTGCAAGCAATCTACCCTTACGCGCAGCTTATTCACCTAATCTGCGCTATCATTTTCGTCGGATTTTTATTTTTCGACGTGATTATTTTTTCAAAAGCCAAAGCCAAACTACCCGCGGAAATAGCGCAAAAAGCGCAGCAAGCCATCTCAAGCGTCGCGATAAAAATCATGCCGCTTTGCGTGTTGCTTTTAGTACTAACGGGCGGCATGATGATGAGTAGCTGGGTCGGCTCGAAAGCCGGCGGATATTTTGAGTCGAATTTACAAATCGTCTTTATGATAAAGGTTATTTTGGCGCTACTGATATTTGCGGCGGTAGCAACCAATCTCACGTGTAAATTTATACTAAAACGCCCTAGCCCGCTGGGCAATATCCACCCGTTTGCGTTTGCGGCGGCGGCGATCATCGTGATATTTGCTAAAGTTATGTTTATGGTGTAAAGGATAAAAATGATAAATCTAAAATTACTAGACACGCGCTACGACGAGTTCGTAAAAAAATTACAAGGAAAAAACGTAAAGCCCGAGGCTTTAAACGAGCTTTTGACGACGTTTAACGAGCTAAAAGCCAAGCGTCAAGCGCTAGAAAATTTCCAAGCGATCCAAAACGCTAAGAGCAAGGAGCTGGGCATAAAGGCCAGAAACGGCGAGAACACCGATGAGCTAAAAAACGAGCTAAATTTAAACAAAACGGCGATGAACGATGCCGCCGATATCGTGCGCGCATACGAGGAAAAACTGGAAAATATCGCAAGCTGCGTGCCAAATATCACCGACGACGACGTGCCGTTTGGCAAGGACGAGGACGATAACGTCTGCGTAAAAACCGTGCTTGAGCCGGCAAAATTTGACTTTACACCGAAAGAACACTGGGAGCTTGGCGAGAACTTAGGTTGGCTTGATTTTGAGCGCGGAGTTAAGCTCTCTGGCTCGCGCTTTTGCGTGTTAAAGGGCATGGGTGCGCGCCTATCAAGAGCTCTCGTAAACTACATGATCGACTTTAACAACGCGCGCGGCTTCGAGCTGGTTAACGTGCCGTTTTTGGTAAACGCAAACACGCTTTACGGCACAGGACAGTTGCCTAAATTTGAAGACGATCTATATAAGGCTCAGGGCGAGGATTTGTACCTGATCCCTACTAGCGAGGTGCCGGTGACCAATCTTTACAACGACGAAATTTTACCCGTCGAGAACCTACCGATAAAGATGACTTGCTACTCGGCGTGCTTCCGTAAAGAAGCGGGCTCAGCAGGACGCGACACGCGCGGCATGATCCGCCAACATCAGTTTGAAAAGGTCGAGCTCGTAGCCATCACGACTCCCGAGCAAAGCGCACAGATGCTTGACGAAATGGTCGCGTGCGCTAGTGATTTGCTAACAAGCCTTGGATTGCCGCACCGCCATATGCTGCTTTGCAGCGGAGACCTTGGCTTTAGCGCGGCAAAGACGATAGATCTTGAGGTCTGGCTACCCGGACAAAACAAATACCGCGAGATAAGCTCGGTGTCAAACACGCGCGATTTCCAAGCTCGAAGAGCCAAAATCCGCTACAAAGACGGCAAGAAAAACGCTCTGGTAAATACCCTAAACGGCTCGAGCCTAGCCGTAGGCAGGACGCTCATAGCGATAATGGAAAACTACCAAAAAGCAGACGGCAGCATCGAGATCCCGGAAGTTCTTAAAAGGTACATGTAGTGGCGCAAAACGACGATGAAAATGTAGTAATCCTCGAAGAGGCCGAAACCCAGCTAAGCGACAAAGAGCCTCGACCGGAAGGGCAAGAAGGCGGCGAAAGCGACGAGCTGGTTTCGCTCGACGAGCTAGAACCAGTAGTCCCCGAACAAACCGCAGACGCGCAAGATGACGCCAAAAAAAGCAAGAAAAAGCTTTTTATCATCGGAGGATCGGCGGGCGCGCTCGTCATCATCTTGGCCGTATTTTTGTTTTTCGTTTTTAGAGGCGAGAAAAAGCCTCCGATAGATGAAAAACAGATCGTAAAAGATATCGAGGAGCACTACGAGTCGCAAAAATTCGGCAGCTCAAAGATCGACGACATGATCGCTAAGGCAAATTTACTCTACGAAAAGGGCAATAAATTTGAAGCTCTAAAAATCTACGAAAACATCGCCGTCTACAACCAAAGCCTCTCAAACTACAATCTTGGCGTCTCGCAGATGAGGCAGGGCAAATTTGAAGACGCGCTAAAAAGCTTTAAAAAAGCTATCGACAATAACGAAAACGTCGCCGTTAGCGCCATAAATGCCGCAGTTAGCTCACTGGAGCTAAAAAACGAGCAAAATTTTAACTACTACATAAATCTCGCAAGCTCGTTTTTATATAAAGAAGCAGACTCTCCGCTATACAACTACTACTACGCGCTCATAAACTACTATAAAGGCCAATACGTCGAGGCTCTAGCGGCCCTCTCGCACACTGAAAACGGCTACTACAAAGACCGCTACGACTACCTCGCGGCTAAAATTTTAAGCTTTATCGGCGACGACGCCGAAGCGATAAAAAAGCTCGAAGCCCAAAAAGAATTTGACGCAGATCTAGCTCTGGGTATGCTTTACGCAAGACTCGGGCAATACGAAAAGGCCAGAAATAGGCTAAATTTAGCACTCAACAAAGGCGGCGACTCAAATAAAATAAACTCGATGATAGCCATCATCAACCTAAAAGACGGCAATTTTGAAGCTGCGACCAATGAAATAAAAGCTGTTTTTCACGAAGATCCGTTATTTTTAAATGCAAATTTCCCGATCAAAACGATACTAAAACCCGAGCTTTTTGACGTAAATTTAGCTCAGGCGCACTTTAGAAACGACCTATTTTTTGACAAAACCAAACGCTACGAGACGCTATTTTACTTCGCGCCTTATAAGGTTTTTGACCCTACCCAAACGATAAACTATATAAGAAAGGGCGGAGTGAGCCTATTTTTAGACGACGCAAGCGCTGCGGGCAACTACCTAAACGCTAGCGGCGCGCTCTCAAAGGTAAATTTAGAGCTCTCATCAGCCATCGCAAACGCCCTAAACTACAAGCTAAAGCAGGCCAACGCGCAGTTTGCCTCGCTTATCTCGCTCTATCCCGAACACTCGGTTTTACACTACGACCTAGCGCTTAGCTACGCACAGCTGGGCAACTTTAGCATGGCGGCAAAGCACTTTATCATGAGCTATCATCTAGACCCTACAAATCATCTAGCTGGCGTGCTAGGCGCTATCGCAAACGATATAAATGCCGTAGATAACACCAAACTACTGCAAGAAATTTCTGAAAATCTCGACCACGACGCAAGCTCAAAAGACGCGCCGGTTAGCCAAGCTCTAATGGCGCTCATCGCAAACAATAGTGGCGCTCTCATGCGCTGGCTAGAGCAAGAAAAGGAAGAGACAGCGCTAAATTTGGCCTTTGACGCGATAATCGCAAAGATGACCGACAAGGGCGAGGAGTTTGCTAAAAAGACGCAAATTTTAAAGGCTAAGCTACCTGAAGATATCGTAGCGAACATCCTTGATTTTATCGCAAACTACAAGGATGAGGGCATCAAAAAATACGTCGAGCAGATACAAATTTACTTCCACGACAAGCGGCTAAACGACGCGGCGTTTTACCACGGCGCAAACATCATCAAAGAGCAATACATCAAGCTTTTGCAAATCTCTGGCCTGCTAAACTACGAACGCGAGAAGATAAAAGCGCTACTAAAACAAGGTGCTAATAACGCCGACTTGCTCCAGACGCTAGCCTACATCGACATTTTTACGAACGATTTTGAGGAGAGCTATCAGATCTACAACCGCATAATCGACGAGTTTAAGATAAACGACGCTGGCACGCTATTTCTAGCTGCCGTGGCCGCCATCGGCTCAAACCACCCACAAAACGCTACCGCACTTTTGGAGCTATCTAAGCTCACTGATCCAAACGCGATGGAAAGCCGCGTGGCGCTGGGACACCTATATCAAGAAATCGATAACATCGAGGCTGCGACGATACAATACGGACTGATAAAAGATCCAAATTTTAAAAGCAAATTCGTGGATTTTATGATTGATTACGAGAAGCTGAAAAAGTAGTTTTATTTGGGCGATACGGCGATAAATTTATCGCGAAGTCGCCCGAATAATTTTTAATAATTCTTGTATATTTACAGCGTCAAAGCAGTTTTGTTAAATTTGACAAAAGCAAAAACAACTCGCCTCGTCAAATTTAACGCCCTACTTCGCCCTGCTCTATAACTCGCAGGTTAAAAAACAACCGCAAATTTACAAAAGCACGGCAGCAAGCCGCGCTTCAACTCAAATTTTACTTATCCTCAAGCACCTTTTCGCGCCACTTCGAGCTTGATTTTTTATCCATCGCCATATCTTTGGACATCTCGGCCGCAGCCTCAAAGTTTTTCTGCACGCCCTCACTGCTGTTTTTGTATTTAACAGCGTTAGTGCCCTTTATGCCTAGGCTCTGCGCCTCACTAACCGCGTCGATGTTCGCTCCCAAAAATATAAACTCCCAGTCGTATTTTTCCTGCTTATCGCTTATAATCTTTTTGATCTGCGCCTTTGAGTACTCCTTGCTCGAGTTTTCTTGCCCGTCGGTTACGATCACGAAAAGCACGGCTCTGTTTTTAGCGTAGATGTCCTCGACTTTTGAGATTTTGTTTATCGTATCGCCCACAGCGTCTAGTAGCGCGGTGTTACCGCCAGCGACGTAGTCCTTGTTCGTTAGCTTCTCGACCTTCTTGATATCGGCTCTATCGTGCAGGGTCTTAAAATGCGTATCAAAGAGCACCGTAGTTACCTTTGCGTCCACGCCCGCTTCTTTTTGCTTGTCGATCATCGAGTTAAAGCCGCCGATAGTATCGCTCTCAAGCCCGCTCATCGAGCCTGATTTATCTAGGATGAGCACCATCTCGAGCTGCTTCGGCTCAGATTTTTGCGGCGCTTCCTCGCTTTTAGCAAATGCAAATACCCCGATAATCATCAACAAAAACGCGATTTTTTTCATATTTTCTCCTTTGAAAATTTGGCTTGATTATATCAAATTTTAAAGACGCGGCGGTAAATGCGAGGGGTTTAAATTTGAGCTTTGTATTTTTGTTGGTTTTAAAACCAGCCGAATTTAAAGGTTAAATTTACAAATTTAAGGCCCGAATCCGAGCCTTAAATTTGCTTAGAGGGCGAAGTAAAATCGCTCAAATTTTTACTTTGTCGCAGTGATTTTTACGTAGCTGTTTAGCGCACCTATATACGCTCTAGCGCTCGCCGTCATCGTATCGATATCAAGTCCGTGACCGATGATGGTCTTGCCGTCAAATTCGACCTTGACGACGACGTTTGCCAGCGCATCCTTGCCCTGCGAAACGGCGTTTACCTTATAGTCTTTTAGTACGCCGTTTATGCCGCTTAGGCGGTCGATGACCTTAAATATCGCGTCCGCCGTACCGTTGCCTAGCGCCGCGTCGCTCTTTATCTCGTCTGCGTGGCGAAGCGTGATAGCTGCGCTACTTAAGCCTTTGTTGCAGCTACTTTGCGTTAGCGTCAAGAACTCGAAAACTTCGGGGATCTTAATGATCTCGCTAGTCACCAGCGCGCGCAAATCGTCGTCAAAGATCTCTTTTTTCTTATCCGCAAGCGCCTTAAATTTCTCAAACGCCTCGTTTAGCGCGCTATCTTCTAGCTCAAAACCAAGGCTGATTAGTTTATCTTTAAAGGCGTGGCGACCCGAGTGTTTGCCAAGCACCAGCGAGTTTTTATCCAGTCCGATGCTCTCGGCGCTGATGATTTCGTAGGTTTCTTTGTGTTTTAGCACGCCGTCTTGGTGGATGCCGCTTTCGTGAGCGAAGGCGTTTTTGCCGACGATGGCTTTGTTTGGCTGCGGCTCGATGCCGATGATACCCGCTAGTAGGCGCGAGCTGGGATAAATTTCTTTATAAACTATGTCCGTGTAAAGCGGCGCGAATACGTCGCTGCGCGTCTTTATCGCCATCACGATCTCTTCAAGCGCGGCATTTCCCGCACGCTCGCCGATGCCGTTTAGAGTGCACTCGACCTGTCTGGCGCCCGCTTTTATCGCGGCTAGCGAGTTTGCCGTAGCTAGGCCTAGGTCGTTGTGATTATGCACGGAGACGACTGCGCGACCGTTTATAAATTTAACCATTTCTCCTATGCGAGCGGTAATCTCCTCGGGATATAGATACCCCACGGTGTCTGGGATGTTGATGGTTTTTGCTCCGGCGTTTATAGCGGCGTCGCAAATTTCTTTTAAAAAGCTCATCTCGCTCCTGCATGCGTCCTCGCAGCTAAACTCAACATCCTCGCAGAAGGTTTTAGCGTATTCCACGGCTCGCACGGCGCGTCTGATTACTTCGTCAGGTGCCATTTTTAGCTTAAACTCCATATGGATCGGGCTTGTAGCGATAAAGGTATGGATGCGCCTGTTTTTAGCAGGCGCGATAGCCTCTCCGGCGGCCTTTATATCGCCGTCCACGGCACGGGCGAGCGAACAGATAGACGCGTTTGAGGCTTGCTTGGCGATCTGATGTATCGCGTCAAAATCACCCTTGCTGGCCGCGGCAAAACCAACCTCCATGACGTCTACGTTTAGGCGCTCTAGCTGGCGCGCAATACGGATTTTCTCCTCGGTATTCATCGAGGCGCCGGGGCTTTGCTCGCCGTCTCGCAAAGTCGTATCAAATATTATTATTTTATCATTGTTCATTTTTTATCCTTTTTGGAGTTTTTGTTTGTGTGGTTAAATTTGATTAGTAGGGTGTGAAAGAGTCGCTGCTTAGCGCAGCAGCAGAAGTAGAGAGAAAAATGCGTTAAATTTGATGTTGCCGTTCATTCGCTCTCCTTTTGGATTTTTTTGTTTTTAAATCTCATAAAAACATAGCGGATTATACCGTAAGAAACATAAACGCTCATTAAAGCCGTGACAGCCTCGATGGGGTAGATATAGATAACTGAAAACGCGACTGTAAGGCCGACTAATATGCGTAGAAAATGGGCTTTTTTTAGATCGATTTTTTTAAAGCTAGGGTAGCGGATATTGCTCACCATCAAAACGGAAAGCAAAATTTGCAAAAACATCAAAAACCACTCGGCGCTTCTAGTGAAGTCGTATTCCAAGCTTAGCCCGACCCAAAATGCCGAAACGATAGCGGCCGTAGGTATCGGAAGGCCGATAAAAACGGACGGCTCGTAGGTACCGGTCATTACGTTAAACCGAGCAAGTCTAATAGCGCCAAAAACTACAAACAGCGCGGCGACGAGCGAACCCAAACGTCCAAAGCTGTGTCCGACCGTAAAGTAAAAAAGCATCGCAGGAGCGACGCCGAAAGCTATAATATCGGCAAGACTGTCAAATTCTACGCCAAATTTAGACGTGGTTTTAGTTAGCCTCGCTACGCGTCCGTCAAGTCCGTCCAGAAAAAGAGACAAAACGATGTAAATAATAGCCTTGAAAAAATAGCCGTTGGCCTCCTGGGCCAGCCCCGCGCTAGCCGCGATATAGCCGCGAACGGAAACGATAATACTAATGATACCCAAAAATGCCGAAGCTGCCGTGAATAAATTTGGCAAAATGTACATTAACTGAAGTTTATGCTGATTGTCTTGCATCTTTTTCCTCGTAGCTAAAAAATCCTATGATCCCCGCACTTACGACTTTTTCGCCCACGCTGACGCTTATTCTGGCGTTTGCGGGCAGTATCAAAATCGCCTCGCCGCTACTTAAAAAGCCAAATCTCCTGCCCGCTTTTAGTCGGCTGAAGTTTTCAAAAGAGATGCCCTTACTAAGAGGCCCTGCGATGACGCGGATCGCAAATTTATTATTTGAGTTTTTACAGACGAACAAGGCTCGCTCGTTTAAATTTTTAGAAGCTTCCATAGCGTTGCACAAAAACAGTCCGTGCCTTTGTTTGACTTCCAAAAGCTCCATATCGCAAGGAGCTCTGAGCGCACCCGCGTCAAACACGCCCTTGCGGATAGTTATGGCTACGCACTGCGTGTCAAAATAGTAAATTTTATCTATGCTTTTTATCTTACCGTCGATCGGACTAAGCACGGCGTACGCATCGTCGCTGCCTAGCGCTCGCTCGGGGTTTCTAAACCAAAATACGCAAAGCGCAAAAAGCGCAAAAAATAAAATTTGACATACGCCCAAAATCAGCGCAAGCAAAAGCAAAAGCCCTAAAACGAAAACGTATTTGTAGCCCTGTTTTGCGATTAGCCCGATGTTTTGCATATCTTTACGCTTGTTCCTCTTTGTTTTCTTCTAAATTTACGAGCCTGCTAGGCATCCCGCGCTCTTTTTCGTAGTTTGCGATGATCTCTCTAACCTTCGCGCCCTCGATAGTTTCCTCTTCGTAAAGCGCCTCAACCATCTTTTCTATCGCGTCGCCGTAAGTTCTCAGCGTCTCAAGAACGTGCTTATAGCGCTCATCAAGCGTGGTTTTTATAAATTCATCCACTTTTTCCGCCGTCTTGTCGCTATAGTCCCTATCGGCCTGACCGCCGGCTAGGAAGGTACTGCGGCGCTTTTCAAGCACCATAAGTCCCGCGATATCGCTCATGCCGTATATCGAGATCATCGAGCGAAGTATATCGGTAGCGCGCTCTAGGTCGTTGCCCGCACCGGTTGAAATCTCTTTTATAAAGACCTCTTCCGCCGCGCGTCCAGCCAGAAGTACGTCCACTTCGGCCATCAGCTCGTGACGCTGCATCATAAATTTATTTTCTTCAGGCGTGTGGAGCGTGTATCCGAGTGCCGCAAGTCCGCGCGGTATGATCGATACCTTGGTGACTCTGTTTGCGCCTTTGGTGGTCTCTGCTATGAGTGCGTGTCCGCTCTCGTGATAGGCCACGATGCGCTTTTCTTTCGGATTTATGCGGCGAGATTTTTTCTCAAGACCAGCGATAGCTCGCTCGACGGCCTCTAGTAAATCAGCCTGCTCGACCTTGCCTTTTTCTTTTCTACCCGCTAGTAGCGCGGCTTCGTTTATGATGTTTGCTAGATCCGCTCCCGCAAGGCCCGCCGTCATGCGCGCGATATCCTCGATACTAACGCTATGGTCAAGCTTGATATCTTTTATATGTACGCGTAAAATTTCGATCCTACCTTTAAAATCAGGCTTATCTACAAGCACCTGCCTGTCGAATCTACCCGGCCTTAAAAGCGCGGCATCAAGCACCTCCGGACGGTTCGTCGCGGCAAGTACGATAACGGGCGACGCGTCCGAGCTAAAGCCGTCCATCTCGGCCAAAAGCTGATTTAGCGTTTGCTCGCGCTCGTCGTTTCCGCCGATCATTCCGCTAGCTGCGCGGCTTTTGCCGATAGCGTCGATCTCGTCTATAAAGACGATCGCCGGAGCTTCTTTTTTTGCATTTTCAAAAAGATCCCTCACGCGGCTAGCGCCTACGCCGACGAACATCTCGATAAAGCTCGATCCTGAAACCGAGAAAAACGGCACGTCCGCTTCGCCTGCGACGGCCTTTGCAAGCAAGGTTTTACCCGTACCCGGAGGTCCCACTAAAAGCACGCCTTTTGGGATTTTAGCGCCCAAATTTATATACCTATCCGGATGCTTTAGAAAATCCACGATCTCTTTAACTTCTTCTTTTGCTTCCTGCACGCCCGCCACGTCGGCAAATTTAACCTTCGGTTTTTCTGAGTTTACTAGCTTTTTAGAGCTTCCCATCCCAAGGATACTGCCGCCCATATTTCGCTGCATACGGCTAGCCAAAAACATCCAAATTCCAAAGAAAATAAAAATAGGAAGTATCCACGAAAAGAGCATTTCGGTAAACCAGTTCGTCTCGCTATACGCTCCGTAAGGAATCTTTTGTTCCTCCAAAATCGGCACTAGCGTCGGGTCGTTTACTCTTTTAGCAAAGTACGTTCTGCCGCCGTTATCCACGGCTTTTATCGAGGTTTCTGAGATGCCCACCTGCGCTACTTGCTTGTTTTTTATCATCTCTTTTATTTCGGAGTACGAGGTGCTTTTTGAGCCGGCCGCGCTCTGTCCTAGTAGCGTGCCGTCCATCTCGCCGCCTCCAAGCCCGCGAAATGCCACCACTATCACGATAGCAAAAATGGCGAAAATCAAAATCGGATTTTTATTAAAAAAATTATTTCCGCCGTTATTTAAATTTTTATCATCGTTTTTTCTGTTATCCATTATGTTCCTTAAATTATTTTACGCTTTTTGAAATACGAAGCTTTTCCACTCGTTTTTGGTTTGACTCTCTACTGGTTTGAGCGACGAAAAAGCCTCTAAAATTCGCGTTTCGTATTTATCCAAAACGCCTGCTAAAACGAGATATGAGCCCTCTTTTAGCAAATTTATTAAATCGTTTTTTAGCATTAGTATCACGTCGGCGATGATGTTTGCGACGACGACGTCGTATTTTTTATCTAAATTTGCCACCGAACCGGTCCAAATTTGATTAAATTTAACTCCGTTTAGCTCGGCGTTTTTCTGCGAGCTTTGCACTGCTTGCTCGTCAGTATCGCAGGCGTCCGTGACGCAGCCTAGTTTTGCTAGAGCGATGCTTAGTATCCCGCTTCCGCAGCCCACGTCAAGCGCGCTCATACCGTTTGCGGCGTATTTTTGCAGATACTCTATACAAGCGCTCGTACTCTCGTGGTGACCCGAGCCAAAGGCAAGCGCGGGATCGATGATGATGTTTTCAAACCCGTCTTTAGACTCTTCCCAGCTTGGGTGGATGTAAAATTTACCGATCTCTATCGGTCTTACGTTTTTTTTGTATTCGTTTAGCCAGTCTTTATTTTCTTTTTGGCTTTTTGTTATCTTAAATTCGATCTCGCGACCGAGCGCGTTTTGCAGAGATTTTGCGTATTCTTGCAGCCCAAATTCCACTTCATCTAGCTCGTCTTCGCCCCTGATGATAAATCCGCCGGCAGTCTCCTGCGTGCAAGTAACGCCCAAAGAAAAAACGAGATCTTCGAAAAGCTCGCGAAGCTCCTGCGAACAAAGAACTTCGAGCTCGTAAAATTTATCTTTCAAATTTACGCTCTTTTAGCCCAAAACGTCTTCAAGTTTTTCTTTTAAAACTTGCGGCGTAAACGGCTTTACGATGTAGTTATTGACGCCTGCTTTTAGCGCGGTGATAACCTCAGCCTTACCGCCCTCGGTCGTTACCATGATGATAGGCATATCGACGTATTTTGCCTCGGCGCGGACTTTTTTTACTAACTCAAGGCCGTTCATCTCAGGCATGTTCCAGTCGGTGATAAGCACGTTTATATCGCTGTGCTGACCCAAAATTTGCCACGCTTCTACTCCATGCTCGGCCTCTAAAATTTCTTGATGTCCTAGCCTTTGTAGGGTGTTTTTTATAATTCTTCTCATAGTAGAGCTGTCGTCGACTACTAGTATTTTCACAATCGTATCCTTTTTTAAAAAATGTCCAATTCTAGCAAATTTTATATTTAAATTTACTTTAAAATTTTAGCGCACCAGTTTAAAGGCCTCTTTTAGATCCAGCGTCCCTTCGTAGTATGCCTTACCCACGATTGCACCGTAGACGTCTCCTGCGCGCTTTAGCGCCTCGATATCGGAGATATCTTTTACGCCGCCGCTTGCGATCGTATTTATGCCGCTTGCCTTTGCGATTTGCGAGGTAAACTCAACGTTTACGCCGCTAAGGGTGCCGTCTTTTGAGATGTCGGTGCAGATTATCGCTTCGACTCCGGCTCCGGCAAATTTGCGCGCTAGCTCGGTCGCCCTCATCTGCGACACCTCCGCCCAGCCCTGCACGGCGACGAAGCCGTCTTTTGCGTCTATACCGACGGCTACGCGATATTTTTGAGCCATTTCTTTAGTGAAATTCGGATCTTTTAGCGCAACCGAGCCCAAGATAACGCGCGTTATGCCGCTATCAAGGTAGCTTTTTATTCGTGCCTCATCGCGTATCCCGCCGCCGATTTGGATTTGTAAATTTGCGGCTTTTGCGATCTTTTCTACGGTTTTTAGATTTACCGCTTCACCCGCAAACGCCCCGTCAAGATCGACGACATGAAGCCACTTTGCGCCCATATCTTCAAATCTTTTAGCTAGCTCCCACGGCGCGTCCGAGTAGATTTTGGCGCTACTCATTTTGCCTTTAAAAAGCCGAACCGCCTTGCCCTCTTTTAAATCTATCGCAGGGAAAATTTCCATCACATCTCTCCGAAATTTTGTAAAATTTTTAGCCCCGTTTCATGACTCTTTTCGGGGTGCGGCTGAAAGCCGAAGATATTATCTTTACACACCGCGCTTACGAATTTATAGCCGTACTCTGTAAAGCCAAGCGCCGCGTCGTCCCCGCAAACTACGTGATAAGAGTGCACGAAATACAAATACTCGCTAGCGGCTAGATCCTTATTTATCGGTGTTTGCTTGGTAAAATTTATGGTATTCCACCCCGTGTGCGGCACCTTTAACGGCGCGTCAAATTTGGACGGGTCAAATTTAACCACTCGTCCTTTTACGAGCCCAAGTCCCTCATTTACGCCAAACTCCTCGCTTTGCTCAAAAAGTAACTGCATACCAAGACAAATGCCCAAAAACGGCTTTCCGTCAGCTACGGCCTCTTTTATCGCAGGGATAAAATCTCTATCTTTTAGCTTATCCATCGCTTCGCCAAAAGCCCCGACTCCAGGCAAAATAATCTTGTCAAATTTACCCAGCTCCTCGCCGCGACCGACGAGTTTCGCCTTTAAATTTAAACTCTCAAACGCGTTTAAAACGCTCCTTAAATTTCCCGCGCCGTAGTCGATGATGCCGATCAATGCGAGCTCCTTTGCTTTGTAGCAAAAAGATAAACGCTAAGCGCTACCATCAGCATCGCAACGCCGCCGATGAGATAAATCGCGTTTATGATGTGGTCCGGCGCCGTGATGGCAAATTTAAACACGAGCATCAGCGCCTCGATCGCAAGCGCGATGATGATCGAGCCGATAAATCTAATCATCGTCTTGTTTTCCATATCCTCGCCGCGTTTACTTTTACCCAGCACCTCTTCTTCAAATATCGCTTTAACCAGGTCAAAGATCGCAAGCGCCAGCGTCAGCACGATCGTATGCTCAAACATCTTTTCTACTTCGATATTTAAAAGATCGTTAGCCAAAAGCCCCTTGAGTGCGTCGGCGAACAAAAACAAGGCTATAATAAAAAGCGCGACCGAAAACGCGGCGTAAACAGTTTTTAAAAATTTGCCGAAGTAGCTCTCTAGCTTGCCGTGAGAGACGATAGCTAGGATGTTTTCGAGCGAAACGTCGATACACGCGACGAATTTTAACTCCCCTTTGTCGTCATAGATCGGAGTGGACGCCGTCACGCACAGCTCGCCCGTTAGCGAGGACGGATACGGGTCGCTTAGCACGCAGCGCTTCTCGCGCACCGCGGTGTAATAATAAGACTTATTGCTGCAGTTTTCGCCGCCGCCGGCTTTGTATTTTTCGTTTAGACTCACGGTGTCGCCTATTTGCACGCCGTTTGCGTCAAGCACGTAAAACGCGTCAAAGCCCTCTATCTCGTGCGCCATTTTATCAAAGCCGCTTTTTATCGACTCGGCGTTTACCCCCGGCAGCCTATTTGGCAAATTTTTACTAAAAAGATAGCATATATAGGCTCTAGCCTTGTATCTTAACTCCGAAAACCTCTGTATATCTTGTAACGTCAAATTTATTCCTTATTTAGAGCGTGATTAAACTCAGGCACGATCTCTTTTAGCCCCGCCGCGACATCGTCCGCGTGCGTTAAATTTTTGATTTGTTCATTTAGTTTAGCTACGTCGTATTTGCTAGAGTGCGTCACGAAAATAGACTGAAACTCGGTTTTTACGTCGTCTTTGTTGATTAAAAGCTCCTCATAAAGCTTCTCGCCCGGACGAAGGCCGACGAATTCGACGCCCAGGTGCTCTTTGTTTGATAAAATCAGCATCTTTTTAGCTAGATCGGCGATCTTTATCGGCTCGCCCATATCAAGCACGAAAAGCTCTCCGCCCTTTGCGATCGAGGCCGCCTGAAGCACTAGCTGACAGGCCTCGGAAACTAGCATAAAGTACCTCGTGATATCAGGGTGCGTGACGGTTAGCGGCTTATTGCTTTCGATTTGCTCTTTAAATTTCGGTATTACGCTACCGCTTGAGCCTAGCACGTTGCCAAAACGCACCGCAACGATCTCGGTTTTAGCAGGTAAATTTGAGTTTAGCGCGTAAAGCTCGCACACGCGCTTAGTCGCACCCATGATATTCGTCGGGCGCACGGCTTTATCGGATGAGATCATCACTACCTTGCTAACGCCGTATTCGATAGATAAATCGATTAAAATTTTAGTGCCGATTATGTTATTTACGACCGCTGCTTTCGGGTTTGCTTCGCAAAGCGGCACGTGCTTATAAGCTGCGGCATGGATCGCGATCTGCGGCCTAAACTCCTCAAATACCGCGCGCAGATCATCCTCGTTTACGATATTTATCATCTTGCTCACGGTTTTGTCGCTGTGAGTTATCTCGCCGATCTTATAGAGATTAAACTCGCTGTGATCGATCATGATTAGCTTGCTTACGCCAAATTTGAGGCACTGCTTACAAATTTCGCTACCGATACTACCGCCAGCTCCCGTGACCAAAACGACCTTACCGCCTAAAAATTTCTCCACCGCGCTACTATCTAGGTCTTTTGGCTTTCTAGCTAGCAGATCTTCGATTGAGATATCCTTGATAGCGTCCTTACCGGTGCCAAACATAGAAAAAATCTTGATATCACGGATGCCATAAGCCGTAAGCTCGTCAAAAAGCTCCGCCAGCTCGTCTTGTCCGAGTGCAAGCGCAATGATGGCGGTTTTTACGTTGTATTCTTTGATCAAATTTGCGATTTCGCTCTTTGGTTGCACCAAAAATCCATCGCAATAAGTGCCGACTAGATCGCTCCTGCCGTCTACCACGCCAACCGCATAAAGGTCGATGTAGCCCTGTCTAAGTCCCTTTAAAACGTGAAGCGCCTTTGAGGTAGCGCCGATAACGACGCAAGGCTCGCCCGTGTGCGGCTTTTTAGAAAAGTCTAAAAACATACGCTTGGCGATCCTTAAATTTCCTATTAGCAGGCACGAGATAATAAAGTCTATAAAAACCACGCTTCTCGGAAACGGGTTGAAAACGGCTGGCATCGCAAAATAAACGATCCAAAAGCAAACTATCGCGCAAAGATGAACGAGGAAAATTTTCCTCGCTTCGTTTAGTCCGAAAAATCTCCACGGCACCTTGTAAATTTTAAAAAGCCACATAAAAAATAGCTTTAAAACCACCATCGTAACGCAGCCTGCGACCAGTCCGCCCCTAAAATAATCAGGCAGCACGCCGCTAAATCTAAGCAAATACGCTATATAAAACGACGCTGCAAATATCGCGATATCAAAGGTTAGAAAAAACGCAAGCCGCTTTAGCTTCGTCGCTTTAAACATTTATAAATTTTCCTTTACGATTTTTACCACTCGCGCAAACTCCTCGTCCCCCGTCGCAGTACCACTAGGCAGGCAGATACCGCGCGCAAACATCTCCTCGCTAGTCCCGTCTGTAAACGCTAGCGCCCCTTCAAACACCGGTTGCATATGCATCGGCTTCCAAAGCGGACGGCTTTCTATGTTTTCTTTAGCGAGTGCGTCTATTACGCGCAAGTGCGCGCCTTTTTCTTTAAAGAGCGCGGTCGTTAGCCAGCGGTTGCCGCGAGAATTTGCAATCTCTGGCATAAATTCAAGCTCAGGAAGCTCTTTTTGATATTTTTCAAAAATTTCTCGTTTTTTTATCACGCGCTGCTCGAGCACCTCCATCTGCGCCGTTCCTATAGCGCCTAGGACGTTGCTCAGGCGGTAGTTGTAGCCGTAGTCTTTGTGCTCGTAGTGTAAAAAGGGCTCCCTAGCTTGCGTGCTGTAAAATCTCGCCTTTTCCACGAGATCTCTTTCGCCCACTAGCATGCCGCCGCCGCTTGTGGTGATGATTTTGTTGCCGTTAAAGCTATATGCGCCCAGTCGTCCGAACGTACCCAGCGCCTTGCCGCTCAAAAAGCCGCCCAGCGCCTCGGCCGCGTCTTCGACCACGGCGATATTTTCCTGCTCACAGATCTCGCAGATCTCTTTCATCTTTGCCGCCTGACCGTAAAGGTGCGTGACGACGAGCACTTTTGGCTTTTTAGGCGAATTTGCGATCGCCTTTTTTAGTAGCTCGGGGCTTAGATTCCAGCTTTCGTCGCTATCTATGAAAATGGGCGTCGCGCCTTGATAAAGTATCGGGCTAACGGACGCCATAAAGGTAAACGTAGAGGCTAGCACCACGTCTGCTGCGCCGATACCAAGCACTCTTAGCGCCAAGTGGATCGCCGACGTGCCCGAATTTAGCGCTAACGCATCCTGCGCACCCACATAGTTTGAGACGCTCGCTTCAAATTTATTCACGTATTCGCCAAGCGGCGCGATATAGTTGCTCTTAAAAACCTCGTTTATGTACTCTTGCTCTTTACCGCTCATATGCGGCGGACTTAGGAAAATTCTTTGCATCTCTACCTCTTTAAATTTGAGGCGAATTCTAGCATTCAAAATTTAATTTATTTTTATAAAAGACTATTTAGAATTGTTTTTTGAAGATATATCGGCTTCTATTAGCTCGCTAAAAGCCTGTAGCTCTTCGTAGGTTTGCTTGCTTTTCTCTATCAGTTCATCAAATTTAAAGCCAAGCATAACTATACGATATAAATTCGGCTTATTTTTACGCCAATTATATAAAGTGGCGGCATCGATATCAAGATAATACGCCATATCGCGCTTGGTTCGCTTTTGCACTAGTTTTCCTATATTTTAAAAATATCTGATTGTATAAATTTTTTTCTGATAAAAAAACTATTGAATTATTTTATGTTTTTATTATTTTTAATTGAATATTTCAATATTATTTAAGAATAATAGTTTTATAATTCAATTTGTATTTTAAACAAATTACCAAAGGAAGAAAAATGCAAGATGAAAATGCAAAAGTAGGCTGGTGGACTCCAACATATACGATCATTGTCATATTCTATGGTTTGTACAGGCAATTTATAATACCAGATGAGCTTTACAATAATACTATGTACATATGGGCTGGTGCGATAGCTTGGCCGCTTATTCTGCTTGGCAATATTATTAATTTTGTTTTCCAGACAGATTTATTTTCCGAATACGAAATTATAAGGGCTATTTTTGGTAAATAAAACTATTTTTTGCATATTTCTTTCTTTGATTGCTTTTGGGTGTTCAAACAAAGAAAGCACTATTCAGGACGAATTTTACAAACTTTGTATGCTAGAACACAATAAGCTCCCTGCCTTTAAGCGAGCCTGTAATTGTTTGGCTGATAAAAAGGTAAAAACACTGAGTAAGCAACAAATTAAAGAGCTTTTATCAAAAGACAGAGATGACATAAAGCCTATTATTAGGACGATATTTTTAGAAAAAAACATCTTGCAGCAAGATGAAATTAATTGTTTATCAAAGGCCGTATTATGAAAGAAAACACAGCAACGATGGCAACGCTAGCTGTCATTTTAAGTATATGTTTTGGAATTTACGTTGTATTTTTTAGCGATAAAGCCAAAATAGAAAAGGAAATTTCACAAGCTTGCAAATCCATTACTCGCGAGATTAACGATGAGAAAAATTTTAACCATGATACTTTTTGTAAATGTATAGTAAAAAAAGCGATGCAAAGGATAGACCTAAAAACCGCTGCATACATCAAACAAAAAAGGCTACATTACAGCTTAAGCGACTTTATAGATGAAAATGAGGCGTATCAATGCAAACAAGAAGCACAGTAAAGTTAATTACCATATCGCTTGTATCTTTTTATTTTTTAGGGTGTAGTGACGTAAGGCAAAATTTTGCAGAAGAGATGACGCAAGGATGCCTCTATACAGCACAAATACCGAATGCTAGAGCAGTTTGCGAGTGCATATCTTCTTATGTTGCAGATAAATTTTCGGATGAAGAACTTGAAGTGATAATGAGCAAAAGCCAGTCAAGCATGACTCTTAGTTTAAGGAACAAGATATCAAAATATACCGACTGGCAAAGTCCAAGCATGTCTTCACAAATACAAAAATGCAAAGAGCTAGGTGAGTAAAATTTAGTCCAAATTTCGTCTAATTTTAGCGGGATTACCGTAGGCGACGCTACCGTCTGCGATATCTCGTACTACGACGCTGCCCGCTCCGATGACGCAGTCTGCGCCGATTTTTACGCACTGTATAGCGCAAGATCCTATGCCTACGTGCGTGTTTGCGCCCACGATCACGCCGCCTGCTAGCGCCGCGTTTGGACTAACGTGCGCAAAATCGCCGATCTCGCAGTCGTGCTCGATGATCGCGCCCGTGTTTATTATCGCGCCCTCGCCTATTACAGCGCGTGCGTTTATGACGGCATTTGGCATCACGACCGCGCCCTCGCCTATTTGCGCACTATTGCTTACCACCGCGCTTGGATGGATCAAATTTACCAAGACAAAGCCCGCGTTTTTTACTCTTTCTTGCAGGATTCGTCTGATTTTATTATCCCCGATAGCCACGATCACGTCCGCTTTTTCGAGGCTCGGGTCAAATTTAAGCACGTTTTTACCGTCAAATTTAGCATCGTCCAAAAATACTACCTCGCCATATCCGCACGCCCTAGCTACATCTGCTACGACTGCTCCGTGTCCGCTAAAGCCGTAAACGTAAATTTTAGTTGCGGCCATTAAATTTCTCCGTCGTGGCCATGCCTTCTTTACTCACGCCGCTTCGTTTTAGCACCTTTTGCACCGTTAAAATCGCGATTTTCGCGTCCAGCGCAAAGCTAAGCTCGCGGACGTACCTAGCGTCAAATTTAAACTTCTCCGCCCAGCTGATCGCGTTGCGGCCGTTTACCTGCGCTAGCCCCGTGATGCCCGGCCTCACGTCGTGGCGGGTCGCCTGCTCGGCGTCGTAAAGAGGCAGATACTCGACCAGAAGCGGACGCGGCCCGATGAAGCTCATATCGCCTTTTAGTACGTTAAAAAGCTGCGGCAGCTCATCAAGGCTGAGGCTACGGATAATCTTGCCGATGCCGCTTAGGCGCATCTCGTCGGGTAGCAGCTCGCCGTCCGCGCCGCGCTCGTCGCTCATCGTTTTAAATTTGTAAATTTTAAAAATTTTAGCGTGCAAACCCGGGCGCGCCTGAGTAAAAATGACGTCCTTACTAACCTTAAAATAGATCAAAACCGCGACGACCGCCATGATCGGCAGCGTCAAAACTATGAGAAAAATCGCGCCGCAAATGTCCAGTAATCTCTTAAAAAACGCCCTATACATCGATAAATTTCCTATAAATTTCTATATATTTTCGCGCGACCGCTCGCTCGTCAAACTCACGCACGGCAAGCTCCCGCCCGTTTCGCCCCATTTGCGCAGCCAAATTTTCGTCGTTTAACAAAATTTCTATCTTTGCGGCTAGATCGGCTGAGCTTTTTACTTCGCAAAGCAGGCCGTTAAAGCCGTTCGTCACGGCCTCGTTGCAGCCGGCCACGTCGCTAGCCACGACCGCGCGGCTCATACTCATCGCCTCTAAAACCGTGCGCGGAAAGCCCTCTTTGTAGCTTGGAAGCGCGAGTAGATAGCTAGCCTTTAAAAGCCCCGGCACGTCGTCTCTAGCGCCCAGATACCGCACGGCACCGCCAGTTAGAAACTTAGCGTCCGCCGTACTTTTGTTTCCCTCAAACCCTTCGCCCGCAAAGACGAACGCGCAGTCCTCGCGCCCGCGCAAAAGCTCGGCCGCCTCGTAAAACTCGCGCACGCCCTTGTGCCACATCGCGCGCGCTATCATCAGCGCTATCTTTTTACCGCGCAGATCTTCGCCCAAATTTGCGGCCGGCACGCTGTTTTCGTCAAATTTGAGCGTATCCACGCCAACGCTTTTTATCTTAAAAATTTTCTCTTCGGCAATCAGCCCACGAGCTAGAAAATACGCAGGATCGGCCTCGTTTACGAACACGCAACCGTCGCTCATCTTTAGCGCTTTTTTATAAAGCGTCTCGATCGCGGCGCGTACCAGACGGGTTTTTAAGTCGTTATCGATATAAAAGCTACCAAGCCCCTCGACTAAATTTATCACGCGCTTTATGCCCGCTTTTTTAGCCGCAAAGGTGCCGAACACGTTTGACTTGTGCGCCGAGGTTTGTAGCAAGTCCAAATTTAGAGAGCGCAAGATATCGGCGAGCTTTTTTGAGTTTTCAAGCACGGTTAGAGGATTTAGGCTCGCGCGGTCAAGCTCGTACATCACGCAGTTAAACTCGCTTTTTAGCCTATCCGTGTAGTCACCCTTTGGCGCGATAGCGAACACCTCGTGACCTAGCCGCTTTAGCTCGCGCATAATCGGCGCGCGGAAGAAGTAAATGCTCATATCAGCGTGACTCAAAAATCCAAATTTAGCCATTTAAAAAACCTCTATCGCAAATTTAGCGAACACCTGTGCCTTGATCAAATTTACCGCCCTCATCTTAGCAGCCTATAAATTTTAACCGCGCCGTTTAAAACGACCGGCTCAAAGAGCTCTTTGTCGTAGTTTTCGAGCACGAAAAGTTGTATGTAGGCCGAGTTTAGCACCGCTTCGTCAAGCACCAAAAACCGCCTGTAATCCTTCATAAAAATTAGGTAAATTTTACCGTCTGCGTCCATCTCGTGCTTTTTGACGACCAGCTTATCCTTTTCGTCGTAGCTTGTTTCAAAGTACGTATTTACGGATATTTCGCGCTCGCCGATATAGACTTTAGACGCGTCGCCCGATACGCTAAACCCTCCGCCGATATTTATCGTATCGCCGTCCACCGAGTAAGGTTTGCCCGGATAAAATATCGCTCCATACTCCTCGCCGCTGTTTAGATCGAGGTTTGAAAAGCGCAAAACGGCGCTAAAGATATCGATCATGGAGTCAGGCAGATAATAATAAATCTCGCGCGTTTTTTGCGGCGGACGGAAATCCTTGCTATTTAGCGAATACAAAAACGAATTTACGCTCGTGGCGTTGTAGTCTTTCATCATTTGGTTCAAATTTAACCCGAATCTCTCGCTGAAATTTCGCTCGGTGTACTCAACCTCTAGGCGCGCCATATTTGCCGACATGCGCTGGTTGCTAGCTAGTGCGAAACTCACGGCGAAGTTATCCCTGCCCAGGTGCTTGCCGCCGTCGATGAGGGTCTTGACGTCTGCGTAGTAGCGGATCGGATAGCCGTAGTCCCACCACGCCAGCACGTAGTCCTCGCGCCCCGCGATTTTGTGCAGTTTATCTAGGCTCTCGACTTCGCTTTTGGCAAAGACCGTGCCGACTTTGTAGCCGTAAATATGCTCAAGACACGGCATCAAAGATAACGCGGCGATACAAAAGATGCAAATTTTTTCCAAAAGTGCGTGCTTTTTGAGCGAGCTTAGGCCTGAGACCATAAAATAAGCCGCCCCGCAAATAAGCGCCGCCGCCGCAAACGTGGCTAGATATACGCCAAAGCTCGCCTCGCCATCAAAATTTGGCGCAAAAACGGGAGATTTGCCGTGCAAAAGGCTGTAATATTTATCAAAATATAAAAAGAAAAACGCAAAAAACGCCGCCAGGCAAACGGTGCAAAATTTGTCTAAAATTTTATCTTTTTTAAAAAAACTCACGCAAAGCGCCGCAAAATACCCAAATCCTATCGCCATCACGGGCACGGAGTAGATCGTAAATCTAAGCCCGCCTTTTAGCGCCAAAAACCCAAGTAGCAGCATCGGAAGCGCAAGCAAAAAGGAGCGAAATTTAAGACAAAGCGCCGCGACTCCAACGAGCGATAAAGCAAAAGTAACAACATGCCCGCTGATACGCTTAGCAAAGGCGTTTATCGACTCAAACTCAAACGAATAATCGCTCATTTCCATTATCGTTTTATTTACGTTATAAAAATGAAAAACCGGCTCGCTACTCTCGGAAACCCCGCGAAATATGTAAAATTTAAGCTGAAATAAAATTTGATTTAGCCCACCGCTAAAACCTAGAAGCGCGACGGCTAAAGCAAGACAAGCCGCGACAGCGCGTTTATCCCAGATCTGTGGACGAAATCTCATCGCTAGATAAAGCGCGACCGTAAGAGCGCTTTTAGCGTAAAAATCGATATAGGTAAGCGCGACTATCATCAAAATAACAGCTTCGTAGTTTAGCGCGTTTTTCCTATCGAAAATCAAAGTATAGAGTAAAAATGCGCCCAGCATCGCAAAATTTAGCGAGTACGAGCTCGGATACCACCAGTCGTTTATCAGGATAAAAATCGGGATAAAAATGAGGTCGTTTACGTTTTTTTTCTGCGCGAGGCGTATCATCGCCCAGACGCTAAACGCAGGTAGCACGATCGTGAGCATATCGGTGTCGTAGTAGCCCGCCATCGTGCGGTTGTAGTAGCTGTTTGCGATGCTAGCTAGCAGCGCCGCCACAAAGCCTATGCCCAACATCTCATACTCTTTGGCTATCAAAATCACGGGAATAACGATAAGCGAGCTAAAAAACACGCTCATATAAAGCAAAATACTCTCAAAGCTAAAGGGCAAAATTTGATACAAAAAATACGTAAGCGTCGGCATCGAACGGCCGTAGTAGCTAAGGTCGTTTGGCTGATGAAAGCCCGCTATCATATCGCGCGCGCCCTCGGCGAAGGCGTAGCCGTCGTTTGTGCTGATCATAAGCTGATCGTTCCAGAAAAAGTGCTGGTATTCGCCCGCCCAATACACCCAGTACAGCCTGCAAACCACGCTAAAAACAAACGCCGCAAGCATCAAAAAGCAAGTTTGCTTTGAAAATTTAAATTTGCCGGAGAATTCTAAAATTTTACTCGCCATTTTCACCCTCTAAATATCCTATGAGCTGCGCCGCGACGGCGTTTTTGTCAAATTTTACTACGCAGCCATGCGCCTTTTTTTCATAATCTCGCCTCAAATTTTCATCCTCAAGCGCTCGCCTCATCGCAGTCTCCATCGCTTTTTTGTCGTCAACGGGCGTTAAAATACCGTATTCATCGTCGCCAAGAAGCTCCCTGGCGCCGCTTTTATGATCGGTGGAGATGATAAATCTCTCGCAAGCAAGCGCCTCTAAAAGTACGTTTGAAAAGCCCTCAAACCGCGAAGCGCAGACGAAACACTGCGCGTTTTTGATAAATTTAAACGGATTTTTATCCGTGCCTAGCAACTTTACGCGCAAGCTTACGCCAAGCTCGTCGATCAAATTTTGAAGCTCGCCTTGCAAAGGCCCTTTGCCAAGTATCCCAAGCGTCGCGCGCTCGTCGTTTAAATTTGCGATTATTCTTATTAGCATCGCTTGATTTTTACCGCTATCAAGCCGCCCGATATTTAGAAAAAACGGCTTAAATTTATCCTCTAGCGGCTCATCGGCAAGAGTTTTTATCGCAACCAAATCAACCGCGTTATATAGCACTTTCGTCTTTTCCCTGTCGCAGCCAAAATTTCGCACGAGATCATCGGCATTTCCCTGCGCGTTAGCAAGGATAAGATCGGCTTTAGGATAGAGCGCCTTAACTAAAATTCTATTAGCCAGCCCGCTAAGGCCGCTTTTATAGATGACCGACGGACAGCTGCGCTCGCTTATGACCATCCGTCCTTTTACTCCGGCGATCCTTGCTAAAAGCGCGATATAACAAGGACGGTTCATTAAGACAAAATGCAAGTCAATGCCCAAATCGTCGCAAAGTTTTTTATAGTTTAAGGCTAGAAACGGAAACAAAAGTCCCAAACGAAAAAGCTTTTTTACGCCGCTTTCATAGGGATCTGAGCGCTCGAGGAAGTGAATTTTTACCGCGCTTGGTATCTCGTAGGCCACCACCTCGCTCATCAAAACGAGATGAACTTCGTATTTTTTGCACAGAGCGGGAAGCAAATTTGAAACCACGCGCTCCGCGCCGCCCGGCCCCATAGAGTAGAGAAAAACGGCTAATTTTTTCATTCGCCGTGCGTTTTTTTGTATATCCAAACGCGAATTTTAGTTAAAAACAAAATCATAGACTTTGGAAACGGGCTTAAAATCAGCATCGCCAGCGCTTCTTTTGTAAATTTAAATTTGAGGCTTTTAAAAAGATACTCGTACATTTTTTTGTATTCGCCGCCAAATTTCGCATAATACGCCGCCATTTTATAGAGAATCGCGATATGAGCATCGTTTACGCGAAATTTTGGCTCAGCCAAATTTGCGTTGCTTGCTTGCGCGTTTTTCTCGGCAATCTTTTGCAAAATAAGCTCCGCAGTCATCGCGTAGCCTTTCATTATGCAAAGCGGGCGTTTAAACGAGTTTATCGTGACGCTGTCGCTGCGGTGAAAGCGGTAAATGCGCACGGCGTCGTGCAGGTAGTAAGCGGGACGGTCGAAAAGATAGATCCAAAGCGTATTTTCGCTACCGTAAAGCCCCTTTTCAAAGCGTCTTTGCCCGATGGCATCTTGGCGAAACATTATCAAAAACTCGCCCGTTATCTTGCCGTCGTAGTAGTCCTGCGGTGAAATTTCCCCGCTTTTATTTAGTCCAAATCCCGAAAATTTCGTCGTCGGATCGCCGTCAATCTCAAAGTAACAGTTCGCCCAGACGCTAGCATACCCCTGCTCTAGTACGGCCGCCATCTTGCTTATAGCGCCTTCTATCAGCAGGTCATCGTCGTCTAAAATCACGAAAGCATCGCCGCTAGCGTGGTCAAAGCCGTTGTTTTTATTGCCGTTTGGGCCGCGATCGTAGGTTTGGTTTAAGATGTATTTTACGTTGTCAAATTTAGCGACGTAACTCTGCGCGAGCTCGCGTGTGCCGTCGTTTGAGTTGTCATCGCTGATTATGATTTCTTTGTTTTCGTAGTCCTGAGCTAGCGCGCTTTTTAGGGCGGCTTCAAAAAGCTCTTTGCGGTTGTAGGTTGGGATTATTATGCTTACTTTTAGCATTTTAGCCCTCTATATTTTGAGTGATAAAATCCATCCATTTTTGATAAATTTGATCGGTTTTAAAGCTATTTTCACGCTCGCTGGCATTGTTTACAAGCTCCTGTCTTAGCCCCTCGTCGCGCATCAAAAGTTCGATTTTGCTTCCGAGCGCTTTTACGTCGTCTATCGGTACTAAAAATCCGTCCTTGCCGTCCTCAATAAGCTCTTTTGCGCCGCTCGTAGCAGTCGCCACCCTAGCGCAGTTAAAAAATACGCTCTCGATTAAAACGTTTGGCAAACCCTCGGTTTTAGAGCTTGAAACGAGGATTTTAGCCCTTTCGTAAAGCGAAGCTACGTCGCTTGTTTGCCCGATAAACTCGGCATCTAGATGAAGCTGCTCGTGCGCGATCAGCTCTAGCCTTTGCCTCTCTTCGCCAGCGCCTGCTATCACGATTTTCCAGTTTTTTAATAGCTCTTTATCGACTAGGCTCATGGCCTTTAAAAATACGTCGCAGCCTTTAAGCGAGATGAGACGGCCGACGAAAAGGATAATATTTTCCTTCGGCAAGCCCTGTTTTTTGGCTTCAAACATCGGATTGTACATCACGGTTTTATTTTTTACGAAGCTATAGTATTCGTAGTCCTCTTTTGTTAGCACCGTGAGTCCGCTAGCTAGCGGATAGAGCAAACGGCGCAAAAATAGCCAGCCGCGCCCTTTGAAAAAATCGGCGCTTGAATGCTCGCTGATAAAAAGCGGCTTGTTTATAAATAAATTCGACAAAATCACGTTAATATTGGTGCTATCCATCGAAGAGATAACGACGTCAAAACCGCCGTTTTTGATCAAATTTCGCTGATAAAAAAACTTTTTCACGCGCCTGATTAAATTTGCGAAAAAGCCTTTTTTAACCATCGGAAAAGGCAGATCGATCAGCTTTATCCTCTCGTCTAGCTCGTAAAACGGCGGTTTGGTGTCAAATTTTAAAAGCGTTACGTCGTGAAATTTCGCAAAATAGCTCGCTAGCAAGCTCATCACGCGCTCGGCGCCGCCTGCTTGCAGGGTCGAAATTATAAATAAAACCTTCATTCTCTCTCCAAATTTTAATCGGTACGCGAAAATTTAATAAATCTTCAAAATTATTGATTTTATAAATTTTGAGCTTTATAATCGCTTAGTTTTCTATCTTTTAAATATCCGCTCATAGCCTAAAATTGCCGCTTCAAGGCGCGTTGCGGCGACATATTTTAAACTGTTTAGGCGAGATAGCGGGGAGACTTTTACCTGCGCTCTTTGCACTCGCTCGGCTTGGATATTTGAGTCTGTTAGATCGGTTGGATGCGCGAAGATATCGCTAAAATACATCTTTAAGCCGTTTTGTAAAAGCAAAATCCGCCAAAAATCAGCCACGCAAAGCGCCTTTTTGTGCGTTTGCAAAACCGTTTCCGCCGCGCGCCTATCAAGCACGTAAGCAGCCGCTCGGTAAATCGTGCCGTAAGAGCGCTTTGAGACTAACCAAAAATCATCTTCTAGTTTTTTACCAAATGCGCTAAATCGCCCCTCTAGCCCGTCCTGCGCGCCGCAGATGAGAGCCGAACCCTCATCCATCTTGGCAGCCGTTTCAAACGCCTTTTTCACGCCGTCATCGTCTCCGATAACGTCGTCTTCTAAAATGAGCGCAAACCGGGCCTCGCTTTTTAAAAACTCCTCGTAAGCGCGCACGTGAGAGAGCGAGCAGCCGACCTCGGACGGGCTTAATAGCCTGCCGTAAGCCTCAAGGCCAGGCAGCGCGTAGCCGTAGTACTCCTTGGCGCTCATCGCCCTGCCGCCCACAGCCTCGACGAGCTTAAATTCGCCGTAGTTTTTAAACCTCTCTTTTAGCTTTTCTCGGCGCGCCTCGTCGCTTTTTAGCGAAATAACGAATACTAAATTTTTCATCTTTTAAACTTCGATTTGATTTTATTTATCACGATTGCCCGCTCTCTCCTGTCAAATATCAAAAACAAGCTCACGACGTAACCGAGCGCAAGCAAGACCGCCGAATACGCGGCAAATTCGCCCCAGCTTGAAATCTGCACGAAATTTCGCAGCCAAAAAAACAGTCCGCAAACGGCTGCGAAAACGGCTAAATTTTTAAAATAAACGCCGTAAAAAGTAGTAAGCGGCAGGCTCAAATTTAACGCGGCGTTTATAAGGTCAAATCCCAAAATGCGCACCGAATAAAGCGCGGCGCCGACGGCCGTCATACCGTAAATGCCGTAAGGCGTAAATTTAAGCACCGCAATCTGCGCCAAAATCGTGCCCGCGCCCAAAATCGTGTTTGCTATCGCGGGGCGTTTTAGTTTATTCGTCGCGCTGTCGAGATTAAAAAGCGAAAAAACGTAGCTGATAAATATAATCGGCACCAGAGTTATCATCGATAGATTATAGATTAAACTTATCTCGTCCGCGCTTTTAAACGGCAACCAAAGCGTGTAAAATTCGCGTCCAAAAGCCACGAAAATAGCCGCCGGTACGCTCATAACGAACGCCGTAACTCGCATCGAAAATTTAGCCTCCGCAACAAGTGCGGTCAAATTTGATTTAGAATAGTGCTCGACGAATTTTGGCGCAAAGATCGCGCTAAGCTGCGCCACGAAGCTCTCCAAAATGATCGGAGCCGCCTTTGAAACGGCTAAAATTCCCGTCGCGTTCGCGCTTAAAAAGATGTTGCAGATAAACAGATCCATACCGCTCATAAGCACGCGGTTTAAGGCGTTAAAGCTATTATAGACGCCTGATTTTAGCAGCTCTTTTATGCGCACAAAGTCAAATTCGCGCGGATTAAATTTAAGCTCGGGCGTGATGCGGCGCGAAACCCAAACGCTCGTAAAAAACACAAAGAGCGACGCGACTAGAGCGGAGATCGCGATATAGGCGATCATCGGTCTAAAAAAATAAAAAAGCGCGACGATGAGAGCGGCCAAAATAGCGCTAGACGCGGCGTTGCGAACGGAGATGATGTAGAGCTTGTTTTTGATAAACATAGATACGCTGATGACGCCGTTAAAAAGTCCGACGCAAAAATTTATAAAATAAAACGCAAAAGTAAGCCGCACGTCGCCTAGCAGCGCGTCGCTCACGTTTAGCACGCTTTGTAAATTTAAGATAAAAACGCCCGCGCCCAGCAAAATCAGAACGCAAAAAAAGATATTTACGACTAGAACCGACGAGTAGTAGGCGTTTGCCGCGTGGGTATCGTCTCTATGCCACTCATACGCGACGAAGCGGCCGCTAACCGAGTTTATCGCCGCGGTTACGACTAGAGCATAGGCCACGATAGCGTTAGACAGCCCGACAAAGCCGTAGGCTTCGTTGCCCAGGCTCTTTAGGATGTAGGGCGTGAGGAAAAAATTTATCCCCATCGAGACGATAAAAACGACGATAGAGCTGATCAAATTTACGAGCATTACAGCCTTGCGTCGGCGTTTTCGTAAACGTTTTTGATATCGTAAACGAGCGCTTTGCTAAATTTTAACCCTTTAAATTTATCGTGTGCGACGGCGATAACGACGCAGTCGTAGTCCGCCTCGTCAAAGCTTTTTAGAGGCGCGATACCGTATTCGCGCTTTACTTCGGCTTCGTCCGCCCACGGATCGTAGACGTCCACGCTGCAACCAAAATCCCTAAGCTCCTCGATCACGTCTATCACGCGCGAGTTGCGGATATCGGGGCAGTTTTCTTTAAACGTAAGGCCAAGCACCAAAACGCGAGCCGAATTTATCAAAACGCCCCTTTTTATCATTAGTTTTACGACCTCGCCGGCGGCGTATTTGCCCATATTGTCGTTTATACGGCGTCCGGCTAGGATCATCTCGGGATGAAAGCCAAGCTCCTGCGCCTTATGCGTGAGATAATAAGGATCCACGCCGATGCAGTGGCCGCCGACTAGCCCAGGACGGAAATTTAAGAAATTCCACTTCGTGCCCGCCGCCTGCAAAACCGCGTTCGTGTCGATGTTCATCTTGTTAAATATCATCGCAAGCTCGTTCATAAAGGCGATGTTTATATCGCGCTGCGTGTTTTCGATGACTTTGGCGGCCTCGGCGACCTTGATAGTAGGCGCTTTGTGCGTGCCCGCCGTTATGATCGAGCGGTAGACCTCATCGACCTTGTCGGCTACCTCGGGCGTCGAGCCGCTAGTGATTTTTTTGATTTTAGTTACGGTGTGCTCTTTGTCGCCCGGATTTATGCGCTCTGGCGAATATCCGCAGAAAAAGTCCTCGTTAAATTTAAGCCCGCTTTGCTCAAGTAGCGGCACGCAAATCTCCTCCGTGACGCCCGGATACACGGTGCTTTCATACACGACGATATCGCCTTTTTTTAGCACTTTAGCGACGCTTTGCGTGGCTTTTACGACGGGCGTCAAATCAGGGCGTTTGTTTTTGTCTATCGGCGTCGGGACGGTAACGATAAAGAAATTACACTCCTTTATATCGTCCAAATTTAGGCTAAATTTCATGCCGTTCTCTATCGCTTTTTTCATCTGCTCGGTGCTTAGCTCCAGCGTGCGGTCATACCCACTTTTAAGCTCCTCTATACGGGCGGCATTGACGTCAAAGCCCGTGACTTCGTATTTCTCGCTAAATGCAGCCGCCAATGGCAGCCCGACGTATCCTAGTCCGATAACGGCTATTTTCATTTATTTTTCCTTTTTAATTTTTTTGGTTCTATCGTTTTTACGCGTTCATACATTCTTATTTCCGCGTCTACGCCTTGCGGAGTTATGATTTTAACGGGGCTAACGCCTGGTAAAATTTCAGTGAATTCATAATAAACCCGCCTCTTTTTCTTTCCGTCCTTACAAAGCATCATCGTCTGCGCCAGCTCATCCCCGCCGCTAAATTCGTAATAAATCCCGCGCGCGTCCTCTTTTTCCTCGAGTTTCCCGCCGAGTAAAAAGGCAAAGTTGCAGTCGATTTGCATCTCTTTAAAAAATGCGACTTCGTATTTAAAATAATCAGGCGGCATCTTTGAGATAGGTAGCTCAAAAATATTTTCCTTGGTTTTTGCCGCGTTTTCGCCAGCCAAAAGCGCAAATGGCAGCACGCAAGCCGCGATAAAAAGTAAAATTTTCCTCATGCCTTTACTCCGATTTGAAAATACTTAAAGCCTAAATTTGCCAGATTTTTCGCGTCGTATTGATTGCGCCCGTCAAAGATCACGGCGTTTTTTAGGCGTTGTTTCATCTCCATAAAATCAGGCGATCTAAACTCGCTCCACTCGGTAACCAGCGCGAGTGCGTCGGCGCCGTTTAGCGCGTCATATTTGTTTGGAGCAAATTTTAAATTTGAGTTAGGTAGATATTTTTTAGCTTCGTTTGCGGCTTTTGGATCGTAGGCGACGACGTTTGCGCCGGCGTTTTCTAGCGCCTTTATGAGCACTAGCGAGCTAGCCTCGCGCATATCATCGGTGTTTGGTTTAAACGCTAGCCCCCAAAGCGCCACGGTTTTTCCGCTCAAATTTCCGCCGAAAAATGCTGAAATTTTTTCAAAAAGCACCGTTTTTTGTGCTGCGTTTCTAGCCTCAACCGCGCTTAAAACCTGCGGTTCAAAGCCGTTTTGTCTGGCGGTGTAGATGAGTGCCTCGACGTCTTTTGGAAAGCAGCTACCGCCGTATCCGCAGCCAGGATATATAAAGCTATACCCGATGCGAGAGTCGCTGCCGATGCCTTTTCGCACCAAATTTACGTCCGCCCCCACGCGCTCGCAGATGCCCGCGATCTCGTTTATAAAGCTGATTTTAGTCGCTAGCATCGCGTTTGCGGCGTATTTGGTCATCTCGGCCGATTTTACGTCCATAGCGATAAAACGGTCGTGATTTTTCATAAAGGGCGCGTAAAGCTCGCGCATAACGCTTTGACCCCACTCGCTGCTAGCGCCCACTACGACGCGATCGGGCTTTAAAAAGTCCTCGACTGCCGCGCCCTCTTTTAAAAACTCGGGGTTTGATACGACTTCAAATTTGACGTCCAGGTTTCTCTTTTTTAGCTCGCCCGCGATCACTTCGCTAACCTTCTCCGCCGTGCCCACGGGGACGGTTGATTTATCCACGACGATTAGCGGCGAGGTTAAATTTTGCCCGATGCTTTTTGCGACCTCTAGCACGTAGCGTAGATCAGCCTGCCCGTCCGCGCCCATAGGCGTGCCCACCGCGATAAACAGCACGCTAGCGTGCGCCAAGGCCTCTTTTATATCGACGCTAAATTTGAGCGCACCGTTTGCCCTGCACTCAGCCACGATCTCGCCAAGACCCGGCTCATAGATCGGTATAACGCCGTTATTTAGCGCGTCTATCTTGGCTTCGTCCACGTCCACGCATATGACGTCGTTGCCCATTTTAGCCAGACACGCGCCGCTAACTAGCCCCACGTAGCCCGTGCCTACGACTGCGATCCTCACGACCTTTTCTCCCACTCAAGCGCGGTTTTTATGATGAGCGCTAGATCCTCTCTTTTAGGCCGCCAGTTAGTTAAATTTCTTATCTTTTCAGGCTTTGCGATGAGGCGCGCTGGATCGCCCTGCCTGCGAGGCGAGTTAATAACCTTAAAATCAACCCCGCTTACTTTTTTAGCCGTTTCTATAACCTCTTTTACGCTGAAGCCGCGGCCGTAGCCGACGTTAAAGATTTCGCTTTTTTCGTGCTCGCTTAGATACTCTAGCGCGCTTAGATGCGCGTCCGCTAGGTCGCTCACATGGATGTAATCTCTCACGCAGGTGCCATCTGCTGTCTGATAGTCGCTGCCAAAAATTCCCATACTCTCGCGCTTACCCAGAGCCGTCTGCGTCGCGACTTTGATTAGATGCGTGGCGTTTGGATAGTTTTGTCCGATGAGGCCCTCCTCGTCGGCGCCCGCGACGTTAAAGTAACGCAAAATCGCAAATTTGAAATTTTCATTTGAAGCGGCATAGTCCTTGATGATCCACTCGCTCATCAGCTTGCTTCGGCCGTAGGGATTTATCGGATTTGCCACGGTTTGCTCATCGACCTCGCCCGCATTTTTATCATCTTGCGGCTCGCCGTAAACCGCTGCCGTGGAGCTAAAGATAAATTTATTTACGCCGTACTGCTTACAATAAGTCAAAATTTTAGCGACGTTTGCGGTGTTGTTTAGGTAGTATTTTAGCGGATCTTGAGTGCTTTCAAAGACCTCGATAAATGCAGCAAAATGAATAATCGCGTCAAATTTGCCCTCCGCAAAAATCCCGCTTAAATCATCCTCCAAATTTGCCTTTACGAACTTAAATTTACCGATTTTTTCGAGCGCATCAAGCGCCTTGGTTGCGCCTTTGCAGAGATTATCAACGACCGTTATCTCGTGTCCACCTTGCTTTAAAAGCGCCTTTAGCACGTGAGAGCCGATGTATCCCGCTCCGCCTGTTATTAAAATTTTCATAAATTTACCTTTTGAAATTTAGATTTTCCGATTTTATCATAAAAGATAAAAAGGTAAAATAAAAAATGCGGCACCGCCAAGCCCGCACGCCAAATTTAGCCGTCCTATCACGCACTTAGCGTAAATTTACGGCATCCTTCTTAAAGCAAACAATCGGGCAAATTTGTCCTAAAACAGCCAAATTTAATCCTCTCTAACCCGCAAAAATATCGGAAACCTAGGCAACCCTTTTGCGGTTAAATTTTGATACTTGTATGTTATTATAGAGCCGATTTTAGGCGGGTTTGCGCGCTCTTCGTCGCTAAAGCCCGAGCCTACCTTAAATTTGACTCCGTACGGGATTTGCTCGTCCGGGTTTGAGCCGGCAGCGCTAAGCGCCTTGCATGTTACCGAGCCCATGAGCCCGGCGTATTTACCCGTGCCTGCATTTACCTCCGTTACTTCGCACTCGGCGTCTTTAAATTTTTTATATTTCAGCGCGTTTTTGCTTCGTTTTCGCTCGTATGGCGCGTTTGGTTCGCGCACGACCGCACCTTCTCCGCCTTTTGCGATGACAGCCTCCGCAAATGCCTCAAATTCGGCGTTGTCTTTTACTTTTACCTGCTTGATTATCTTTAAATTTTGCCCTGCCTGCGGATTTTTTAGGATGAAATTTTCAAGTTCCCCAAGGCGATCTAAAAGCCCGCCGCTAGCTTCTGGTACGTCAAAAACGTAAAATTTGATCTCACTCCACGCCGTAATGCTCGGCGTTTTATCCATCACTGTTGATTGTATTTTTTCAAATTCGCCCCGCGCAGTGTAAAGCTCGCCGTCAAGTGCAAACGGCGGAAAATACGCGCTCCAGCCCTCTGGCGCGGCTAAAATTTTGCCGTTTCTAGATAGCAAATTTCGCCCGTCCCAGTAGGCGCGCACGCCGTCTAGTTTCTCGCTAGCCAGCCAGCCGCCGACGTTTTGGCCTTTGTATTCACTAAGCTTTAAAAGCTCAAATTTAGCCTTTTTAGCGGTATCTACACCCGCGCTGCTTAGGTTTTCGCTCTGCGCCGCCAAAGCAAAATTTAAAAAGGCGGCCAGCAAGAGTGCGAAAAATCTCAAATTTTAACCCCGTAAAACTCGCAGTACCACTCGATAAACCTAGCCACCCCGTCATTTACGCTAGTGTTTGGCTTGTAGTCAAAGTCCGCTACCAGATCGCCCACGTCCGCATAGGTCGCAGGTACGTCGCCGGCTTGAAGCGGGAGGAAGTTTTTCTCTATCTCGCGGCCGATTTTTATCTCGACGGCCTTGATGTAGTCCATGAGCTCTACGGGGCTATTATTGCCGATATTATAGACCTTAAACGGTGCGCTAGAGGTGGCGGGATCGGGATGCTTTGCGTCCCACTCGGGATTTGGCTTGGCAGGGTTGTCGATGCATTTTATGATGCCCTTTACGATGTCGTCCACGTAGGTAAAGTCGCGCTTCATCTTGCCGTAGTTAAAGACGTCGATTTTCTTGCCTTTTAGCGCGGCATCGACGAACAAAAACAGCGCCATATCAGGGCGTCCCCACGGACCGTAAACCGTGAAAAATCGCAGTCCCGTAGTCGGCACGCCAAATAAATGCGAGTACGTGTGCGCCATCATTTCGTTGCTTTTTTTAGTCGCGGCGTAGAGGCTGATCGGGTGATTTACGCCTTCGTGCGTAGAAAACGGCATATTTTCGTTTAGGCCGTAGACCGAGCTCGAGCTTGCGTAGACTAGGTTTGCGGTTTGGTTGTGGCGGCAGCACTCAAGGATATTCATAAATCCCGTGACATTGCTGTCGATGTAGGCTTGCGGGTTTATTAGCGAGTAGCGAACGCCCGCCTGAGCGGCCAAATTTACGACGCAGTCAAATTTCTCTTTCTCAAATAGCCTTTTCATCGTCTCGCCGTCGGCTAGATCGGCTTTTATAAATTTTAAATTCGGTTGCGTTTTTGAGCTTATCAGCTTGCCTTGCTCAACCTCACTCACGTCAAAGCCTGCCGTTTTTAGGCGCGCGAGCTTTAAATTTACGTCGTAGTAGTCGTTTATCACGTCGTATCCGACGACCTCGTCGCCTCTTTTTACGAGGGCATTTGCCAAATGAAATCCGATAAATCCCGCCGTTCCGGTTACTAAAATTTTCATGCTTTTTCCTTTGTGATTTGACGTTATTTTAGCACAATCTCATTTATTTCGCCGTTAGCCTGCGCGCCGGCAAGTAAAATTTGAGCAAATTTGCGCGGCTATGGGCTAAATTTAGCGCTTAAATTTGCAAATTTAAGCGGATATTCTTAAACGAACTTTTAAATTTTTTACTATTTTACTGCTATAATCAACTAGTTAAATTTACACGAGGAGACGACGATGCCTAGTATCAAAAAAGCCGCTCTGCCCTGCCTTTTTAGCGCATTTGCCCTGCTCGGACACGCAGCCGAGCTCTACGTCTCAAAAGATCTGGGCGACAACGCAAACGTCGGTACCAAAGAAGCGCCGCTAAAAAATATCGAAAAAGCCGCCCAAATAGCCCAAGACGGAGATAAAATTTACGTCGCCGAGGGCAACTACTACGGGCTAAGAGACAAAGGCTTTATCATCGTCAAAAAGCCCATCGAGATCTACGGCGGCTACTCCAAGGACTTCGCCGCGCGCGATGTTTTAAAGTACCAAACCCGCATCATGCCGCCTGCGTCCGTTAACGGTACGGGCTCGTCAAATCCGCTAGTCGAGCTAGACGTCGTCGCAGCGCCTGGAGAGAGGCTCGTTTTTGACGGCATTATCTTTGATAAGGGCGACTCAAACGCCTATGACGCCAGCAGAGGCAAGCTAAGAGGCGTAGAAACAGGCATGCTAGTCCTGCCGCCCGGAGTCGGTCAAAACGGCAAGACTACAAACGTCATCACGGCCGCCAAGCCGCTTTTGGGCGGTAAATTTTTAGGCGGCGGAGAGCTTGCGATACGAAATAGTGTCTTTAGCAACGGCAACAACTCGGCGATTAGACTAGGCGCTCACGGCGAGGTAAATATCGCAAACAACGTCTTTGTCGCAAACGCTATCAGCGCCTGCGAAATTTGGGGCGTGAAAAATCAAGCCGATGCCGTCAAAATCGACTTTAGCTACAACACCATGCTTTTTACGTGGCCGCGAACGGCCGACTTTGGCGACGGCGGCCAAGGATTTAAGGTCATGACTAAAGCAGACGTCATCGTCCACCGCAACATCATCGGTCTCTCGGCCTTTGCGGCAATAGAACGCGCCCGCATCGATAGCCCCGTAGCCATGGAAAAAGGGCGAAAAGTGCGCGTAAACGACAACCGCTTTTTCCTCAACAAAAAAGCCGACGTCATCCTGCCGGGGCTCGGACTTTTCGAGACGATATTCGCAAAAGATTTTGCAGATGTGGATCTCTTTGACGAGGCGGTCGGTAACGAGGAGCTAAAGGACGACAAATCGCTGCGAAAAGCCGTAAATAAGGCGTACTTGGAAGGATTTTTGGACGCTTCATACAAAGAGAGCGTGGACTACGATCCAAACTCGTTTACAAACGAGCTAAGAAGGGTGTTTGGGATAAATCAAATCGAGACGGGACAAAGCGAAGTATCGATGTTTGGCAACAAATATCCGCTAAAAGACGCGATTAAGCTCTTTGGCGCGGTAGAGGGATACGGCGCGCAGGAGATAAAATACTGATTTGCTAGGTGTTTTGTCTATAAATTCGACGTTTGCGGGATTGTTTTCGTGCCGTCTTTCGTCAAATTTGATTTAGGAGCGGTCAAATTTGCGGATTTGGCTTTATTTTGCGGGCGTTAGTTTGCGCCTATTTCATCAAATTTGACGCCGTAGCCGCTAAAGCGAAATAAAATTTGACTAGTAAAAGCCAAATTTATTAATCGCTCGCAAAACCGCGTCAAATTTGACCGTGCCTGCAAAAACAGCGCATATGGAAAATTTGTCGGATTTAAAAATCCCTCACTGCTCGTCCAAATTTATCTCTGGCATATTTTCTTCGGTGTAGTACTCCTCTGTCCCGATCTGCTCGTCTTCGTCAAATTCTGGCTCATCCTCGTAGTTTTGCGTTTCAAGGCGCACAAGCTCGCGCTCGACTGCCTCGCAAAAAACCGGCGTATAGCCCATCTGCGCGCAGTTTGCCGCTAGCCACTCACTCATCACCGAGATATCGTCCGCGTAGTCATCCAGCGTCAAATTTCCGCGTAAAAGCTCGTATTTTAGGAAAAGCCAGTAAGTGTTTAGCACGTCGCTTTCGCAGTATTCATTGATCTTATCTATCTTGCCGTCAAAAAACAGCTCCATCACCTGATCGCCGTGCACGTCGTATTTGCCTGGTAAATTTAAGCTCGCGCAAAGCGTGTCCAGCTTTAGCCCGCGCACGGAGCCAAACTCGCTCACGTGGTCAAGCAGATCAAAGTGAAATTTGCCGCTGTATCGGTCGCGGTAGTTGCCATCCCATTTGCCTTTGCCAAGCTCCTTGTTTTCGACCTCGTAAAAGCTCGGAAACGAGACGTTATACCTCATCGCGCGCGTTAAAATCATCGGCAGATCAAAGCCGCGCCCGTTAAAGCTAACTAGGCGCGGGTTGTGCGAGTTTACGAAGCCGATAAATTTATTTAGGATTTCGCGCTCATTTGCGCCTTTCATCGTGCTTACGCGTAAAAATTTACCGTACTCGTCCGCCATCACAGCTGAAATCGCCACGACGCGGTGAAACATCACGGGCAAAAACTCGCTTCCGCTTGCTGCTTTTTGCGCGGCAAACGCCTGCCTCGCCACCTCCGCGTCGCTTCCCTCATACCCGTAAATTTTACGCAAAAGCGCGGTGTCTGGCACCGTCTCGCAGTCAAAAACGCAGATATAATTTTTAGCCATTTCAAACCTTTTTTAGCTATTTTTGCCTAAAATGATAGCTAAAAATCTTTATAAAAGCGATAAATGAATAAAAACCCAGCCCCAAACATCGCCGTTATCAAGCTCTCCGCCCTGGGCGACATCGTCCACGCGGTAGTTATTTTGCAGTTTATCGAAAAACACCTGCCAAAAGCGAAAATAACGTGGTTTGCCGACGCTAAATTTAGCGAGATTTTATTCCTTTGTCCGCAAATTTCGCGCGTCGTATCGCTACCGCTAAAAAACGGCGAATACAAAAAAAGCCTAGAGCTGATCGCGTCTGCTAAGCAGGAGGGTAAATTTGACTACGTCATCGACCTGCAAGGGCTTCTCAAATCCGCCGTGGTTGCGAAACTCCTTGGCAAAAACAGCTACGGATTTGATAAATTTAGCGTGAAAGAGCCACTCGCGGCACTGTTTTACGGGCATAAATTTAACTACGACTACGCCCAAAATATCATCTTGCGAAATTTGAGCCTTACGGCTTTTGCTCTGGGGTTTAGCTTTAGTGAGGATGAGATTTTAGCCAAGCAGCCTTGTTTTAGCGCCCAGCAAAGTAAATTTGATAGCTCGAAAAAGAAAATTTTGATCGCTCCTTTTGCTAGCGAACCGAGTAAAATTTACGATAAATTTAGCGATGTTATCGCGCTGCTAGACGATTCGCAAAATGAAATTTTCGTCTGCTTTAACGGCGAAAACGAGGAGAAAAAAGCCCTAAATTTGATCAAAAACTCAAACGCAAAAACTCTAAATTTGAGCCTAAAAGAGCTCGTGAGCTTTATCTCAAGCTGCGATCTAGTTATCGGCAACGATAGCGGCGTGACACATATCGCCTGGTCGCAAAATCGCCCCTCTATCACGCTTTTTGGTAACCGACCTGCAGAGCGAAACGCCTACGCGACGCCCGTAAATTTAACGCTTGATGCGGGCAAAAAAATAGACGCCAAAAAGATAGACAAAAGCGACTTTTGCGTGCGAGATATCGCGCCGCAGGCTATCGCAAACGCGGCAAAAAGGCTACTTGATGCGTGATTTATTTTACCTTTGGCTTTATAGATTTTTTAAATTTATCTTTACCGTTATGCCCGCGTTTTTGCTAAATCCTTTTTTAAATTTCATCGCGTTTTTATTTTATAAATTTGACGCCAAGCACACAAAAATCATCAGAGCAAATCTAAATTTCGCCTACGCGGACGAGCTCACGGCCGAGCAAAAAGAACAAATCATCAAAGACACGTACCAAAACTACGCCAAATTTGCGGTAAATTTTATAAAAAATCAAAACGTGAGCAAGGGAAAAATCCTAGAAAAGGTCGAATTTAAAAACCTAGAAATCTTTCAAAATGCGCTCGCCTCAGGCCGCCCAATCATCGTGCAAACGGCGCATTATGGGCAGTGGGAGCTCTTTTCGCTGGCGATGGCGGCGAAATTTGGTGGCGTTAGCATCGTCGGGCGTGCGCTTGATAGCGCGGTCATGCAACGCATTTTGGAGGCGAACCGTACTCGCTTTGATATCGAGCTCATCGACAAAATGGGCGGCGCCAAGCAAATCCTAAAAGCGGTTAAGGCGCGCCGATTAGTCGGCATCCTAGTCGATCAAAATACCGCCAAAGACGAGGGCGTAGAGATCAAATTTTTCGGACGAAAGGTTTTACATACGCCCGCAGTTAGCATTTTTGCGCAAAAAACGGACGCGCTCATCGTACCCACCTTTATCCGCGAAAAAGGGGCAAACCTCAGTGAAATTTGCTTTTTCCCGCCGATTGACGTTAGGGATTTTGATAAAGAAGACGCCGTACTAAAGGCTACGCAAGCACAATCAGACGCCACAGAGGCCGCCGTACGCGAGAAACCTAGCGAGTACTTTTGGTTTCACAAACGATTTAAGCATTTTAACGAGGAAATTTATAGATGCTAAGCGTCGTAATCCTCACGCTTAATAGCGAAAAATACCTCGCCGAGGTGCTAAAAAGCTGCGAATTCGCAGACGAAGTCGTCGTGGTCGATAGCGGCTCGCAGGACGCTACGGAGCAAATTTGCGCTGGGTTTAAAAACGTCAAATTTCACAAGCAAAAGTGGCTGGGATTTAGCGCGCAAAAGCAGCTGGGAGTGGGTCTAGCGCGTAATCGCTGGGTTTTCGTGCTAGATAGCGACGAGGTGATTTTAGAGCCTTTGCGGGAGGAAATTTTGCAGGTTTTACAGCGTCCCGAGTTTTGCGCATACGAGGTGGCTCGCGCAAATATATTTTTCGGCAAAGAAGTCCGCACTATGGGGCTTTACCCGGACTGTACGGTTAGGCTTTTTGACAAGACGCGGGCGGAATTTGACGGGCGTGAGATACACGAAAAGGTCGTTTTAAAAAGCGCGGCAAAAACCGGCGGACAAATCCAAGCTGGCGGCGCAAATTTAACCGCGACCAAAAATCAAATCGGCAGGCTAAAAAACCACTTCAAACACTACGCCTACGATAGCATCGAGCAATTTATCGCTAAGCAAAATCGCTACTCGAGTCTGGGCGCAAAGGGCGCAAAATCAAGCAAATTTAAGGCCGTTTTAAATCCCGCATGGACGTTTTTTAAGCTATTTTTCCTAAAAGGCGGCTGGCGCGAGGGCTGGCGCGGCTACGTGATAGCAAGGCTTTACTCGCAATACACATTTTGGAAGTACGTAAAATGAAAGATAAAAAAATCAAAATCCTAGTTATGAAATTTAGAAACATCGGCGATGTGCTGCTGACGACTCCGCTCATCGAAAACCTGCGCCGCATCTACCCTGACGCGCAGATAGATTTCGCGCTAAACAAGGGCACCGAAGCGATGATTGAGGGCAACCCGAACATCCAAAACATCCACGTCTACGACCGCGCAAACATAAAAGAGGTCGGCTTTTTCAAACGACTTTGGCGCGAGCTAAAGTTTATCCGCGCGATCAAAAAGCAAAAATACGACATCGCCGTGCAGACCACGACGGGCGACCGCGGTATCATCGTCGCCAAATACGCCAAGATAAAAACCATCGTGGGCTTTGAGGGCAAAAACAAGACCGTAAATAAAATAATCACGCATAAAGCCCCAAAAATAGGCGGTCTGCGCCACACCGTGGATAGAAATCTAGACGCCTTGGCCGCGCTAGGACACGAGCCTAGCGGCAAAAAAGTGAGCGTGTATTTTGATCCAGAGTGCATCAGTCATCTAAATTTGCCGCCTAAATTTATCCACGTGCATCTAACTAGCCGCTGGATGTTTAAGTGCGCGGACGACGAAACTATGTCCGCGATAATCGACTTTTGCGAAGGTCTTGGCGTGCGAGCCGTGCTAACGGCCGACAACAACGACGCCGAGCTAAAAAAGCTAGACGACGTGCTAGCGCTGTGCTCCTCTAGCCCCGTAAATCTGGGCGGCAAGCTCACCCTAAAGCAAACCGCCGCGCTCTCGAAGCGCTCTGCGATGTTTATCGGCGTGGATACGGCGATCATGCACCTAGCCGCGGCCAACGACGTGCCGGTGATCGCGCTGTTTGGGCCTAGCGGGGCGTTTGAGTGGGGGCCGTGGGATAACGATCTAAATGAAAACGGCTACACGCAGCGCAACGGCAACCAAACCATGGGCAAGCACGCGGTGTTTCAAAAGGACTGGGACTTCGTACCGTGCGACAAAGATGGAATGATAAAGCACGGCGTGGAGCGGACGCTGATGAGATTCGAGGGCGAGGAGCTAGAGGCGATAAAGAGCAAAATCAGGGAAAATTTGAGCCGAAACTAAGCGCGCTTTGTAACATACGGCCGTTTAGCTAAATTTTACGAGTAAATTTGAGCCGCTAGCGGTAAATTTGGCAGCTTTGATTAAATTTGGCAATCAAATTTATCGGCCGGGTTTGTCATAAAGTCAAATTTGATATGAACGCTGGCCGTCAAATTTGACCTTCTTGATTTTATAAATTTTGGCGCTTAAATTTGACACCTAGGCCTTCTTTTCATTAAACATATACGAGATCACGAAAACGATCAGACAAACGGGCGTGAACGCAAATGCAAATGCCACGTCCAGTCGGCGGCACGCTCGCCCCAAAAATACCCCGCCGCGAGGCATGCCAAAAACCCGCCGCAAAAAGCGCCTAGCGATAAATTCTCTACCGTAAAAAGCGGCAAACTAAGATTTGGATTTTTTACAAATAGCTTACTTAGCTTAAAATTTTTATACCTTTTGAGCAGATACCAAAGCAGCGCACAAGCCAAAATCGCAAATATCGCCGCAAAAACGGCAATCCTTAGCACGCCCGCAAAAGGCAGAACCGCCAAAATCAAAGACGCCACCCACCAATCAAGCAAGAAAACCACCCGCTAAGCGAGCAGATATCTCGCCGCCCTGTGAAATTTATACCTTTGTTTCACGTCCATCATCTTAAGTCTTCTAAAGTTTTGTATGAAATTTTTATTTTAAAATCTTTAATGAAATTTATATAAAACTTTTAGCGCATCTCTATATCTCTACCGCCCAAATAATTTTCTTCCAGCGGATAATTTATATTGCCGCAGTTATCAAATTTAAACCCTTTTCCAATACCGACTACGGCATTTTTTCTCTCTTTATAGTATTTCTTCACGATAATAAAATTTCCTCTCTCTCGTATCGCACAGATACTCCGAATGGTTAAATTGCATATAATTGCCGTTAAATATAGCGAATTTATCAAGGAACAAAGTGCCTGTGACTTCTTTCTCGCCACCGTCAACCATAACTATCGGTCTGTCAAATCCAACGCTCATATCATTCAAATTTATTTTTAAATATTTCTTTGGATCGGTTTTTTTAGCCTTTAACTCTTTCATCAGTATCTGCTCGGTCGTTTTTCCCTCTTGGTAATATTTTTCTAATACTTCAAAACAATTCGATAAATTTATATTTTCTAGTTCATAGTATGCAACCTCGTATCTACTGGACCAAAGACTACCGAAGGTTTTCAACCTATAATTATCAATCATCCAATATAGCTTTACGTCATAGTCCAAATATACCCCTGCTACTCTTTTATACAGCTCCTCTTTGGGTAAAATTCTATCCTCTTTCAGGCAGTATCCTTGCTTGTATTTGTCGTAGTCGGAGAGAGAAACTATTACAAAGCCTCGTGAAGTGGAATAATCGGGGATTATACGGATAAATGCGGCGCCAAGTATCGCCGTAAAAAGCACTACCGACCAAACTGTCTTTTTAAGTTTGCTACCGAAGAGTTTTTGTTTTAAATTTAAGTTCAAAATTTGCCTTGTTGTTTTATTTTCATTATGATTATATTGTGATTAAACTTAGGTGTTTATAAGCTGGTATCGCTGTTTTAAAATTTAATTTTGCAGGGGTCTTTTGCTAGAGCTTAGACGATAGGCAAATTTGACGACCTAGCCGCCAAATTTGTCTTAAATTTAGAGCAAATTTTACTTTTTTATCTTTGAGTATATCCCGCCCAAAATGTCGTTTTGATAGATAAAAAGTGTGCGTTTTAGCCACGCGGCGTCCTTTTTGGCGGCGATGCGCTTGATAGCCGATAGGTCGCCGTCGGGTCTATTTATACCTCGCTGCGTCGTGAAAAACGCCTCGTAACCGACCTGCCTAGCTAGACGGATCAAATTTTCGTCATATTTGCCGCGCGGCCAGCACAAAAGCCTATCCTCGATGCCCAAATTTGCGCGCATAAACTCGCGGCACCGCGAGAAATTTTCCTCAGGCGAGAGCGCGCCGAAATACTCGTCAAAATGCGTGTGCGTATGCGAGTGAAAGTCAAAAACGTCCCGCATCGCCGCTATCTCGTCAAGACTCAAAAACACGTCCTGCGGGCGCTGGGGGGCTGCTTTTTTGTATTCAGAGTGAGTTAGCTCGATAAACTCGCCCCGCCGCTCGCTCGCGCGCTCGATCCACTGCGTCACTAAAAATATCGTCGCTCGCAGCCCAAACTCGCGCAAGACCTGGTAGGCGTAGACGTAGTTATCCTTCCAACCGTCGTCAAAGGTGATAAGGACGCTTTTTTTAGGTACGGCCAGTTCGCCCTTTTTATAGGCGATAAATTCGCTCATCGTAAGCGTTTTATAGCCCGCCTCCGCTAAAAACCGCATCTGCAAGGAAAAATCCTCTACGCTAGAAGCGATAAATCCGCCCTTTTTTAAAACATGATGATACATTAAAACGCTAACGCTCAACGCCGCCTCCTTTGGCTCCTGCTTGCGAATTTGCCGCCAGTAAGACGAAAAATCCTAGCATATAAAACATATAAAGTATGCGTAAATTTATCGCTTCAAACAGCCCGCGCACGCCAAAATAACACGCTAGCGAGATAAAAATCGCAGCAAAAAGCAGCTCGCGCGAACGCAAAAAATGCCTAAACGCATGCGCCAAAAGCGAGATGAAACCGCCAAGCAGCAGCGCCGTACCGACCGCGCCGTAGTAGTAGTAGTGCCCGATAAAAAACGGCTCGTCGTTAAACCAGTACCGCTCGCCGCTCGGCCTCGTCTGCATCATCGAGATCTGCGCGCCTTTGTCCGCCTCGTCGCGCAAAAAGGCGTCGTACTGCTCCTTGCCGTATCCAAGCCCGGTTATCGCGCGCGGACTCGCAAAAAGTAGCGGCAAGCGTTCCTTTAAGATTAGGTCGCGCCCCGAGCTAAAGCTAAGTCCCGCAAGGCGCTCTCTCATGCTCTCATTTTCGAGATTTGCCTCGCTCACTATCCCGATCTGGAAAAATTTATACATCGCCGTGGGCGAACTCAAAACCGCCGCCGATGCACCCGCGACGCAAACGGCAAAAATAACAGCAAAGAGTTTAAATTTACGCTTCGCCTCGCCGCCTAAGATATACAAACAAAAACCAAATATTACAAAACAAACCAGTATCGCTCCCCAGCTGCCCCTAACGCCGCTCAAAACGTCAAGTCCCACGGCCGCAAGGCAAAGCAAAGCTACCAAAATCCGCGCCCATACCCGCCTAAAAATAAAAACTCCCGCCAGCGCAAAAGGCAAAAATCTATCCACGTAGTCCGCATACGCTCGGCGTACGACCCGCGCGTCAAATTCGCCCGCGCTGCCTAGCCTCTCAAACTCGCTAAAAAGCGGTGCAGCGTAGTAGATGCTAATAACTGCAAAGGCCGCTATCAGCGCGTAAAAAAAGGCTTTTGACTGACCAGCCTCGCCGTTTGCCGAGACGTAGACGATGAGTAAAAATGCAAATCCGCGCCCAAACTCCCCTGCCGCATCGCCCAGAGAATCAAACTGCGGCGCGTAGGGAAAAGCCGAGATCAAAAACGCGTAAAAAGTAAATGCGATAAGGCAAAACGCTGGCATGCGAGAAAGGCTAAAATTTACACCGACTCTTGCGGCAAATCGCCTCCTATCCGTGAAATAAAGCCAGATCGCGCAGACAAGCGCGAGATAAAGCGAGATGTTTTTCGCCGCCGTCATACGCGGCATATGCTCACAAGCGATAAAAACGCAAACGAGGTATAAAGCGGCGTTTTGCAGGCGGTTTTGCAGTTTCGTCATTTTTTTCCTTAAATTTTAAACGCCCATTATAACGATAAAATCATTAAAATCCAGTAAGCGGTTTTTGGCTAAATTTTACTCGCAATCGCTCAAAAACCGGCCGTAAATTTATAAATTTATGCTAAATTTAGGCTAAATTTTATAAACAATAAAGGCCTAAATTTTGATATATTTTCTCATTTATTTACTGATTTACCCATATCTTTTTGCGATGAAAAAGCTAAAATTTAAAGGCGAAAAAGGCAAAATTTTACTCATCCAAACCGCTAAAATCGGCGACTACGCAAACTCTACCGTGATCTTTGAAAAGCTGGGTAAATTTGACGTGCTAATCGACGAGATAAATCTAGCCTTTGCAAAACACGACCGACGAATAGAAAAGATATTTACGATAAACGACGTAAAACGCAAAAAAGCCTCCAAACTAGAGCTCGCGCTCAAGCTTTTTTCACGCAACTACGAGAGCGTCTACGTGCTGATGCCAAACAATCTAAATCTCTTTTTAGCGCGCTGTACTCTAGCTAAAAACATCATCGCCGTGCATCACTACGCAGCCTCCAGCGACTTTGGCTTGCTCGCGCTCGGTATGCAAAAAGTGCCGCATACCCTGCAAGATCTCACGCTGCTAACCTACCTAAAAACGCTGGGCATTAACGAGCTAAAATATGAAAAATGTTTGCAAAAACCGCTCGTTATACCGCGCGAAAATATCGTAAAAAGCGATAAATTTAAGATCGGCGTGAGTCTAAGCGCGGGTAATAAAATGAAAACGCCGCCAAAACATACTTGGGAAAAAATATTTGAAATTTTCGCTAAATTTGACTGCGAGGTTTATATTTTTGGCGTAGGCGAGGAGGCGGCACTGCTAAAAAACCTGCTCGCGGAAAATACGGACGAAAAACAGGAGGAGAATTTAAGCGACCGACAAATTTGCGCGGATTCGGCTAGCGACGATGCGAGCGAAATTTACGGTAGCCCTGAAAATACAAACGGCGAGCAATCAAAGGCTCAAATTTGCAGCGAAAATGGCATTAGCGACGAGTCAAATTTGAGCTCGCAAATTTGCGACACTTACGTGAAAAGATTTGGCCAAAACGAGCTAAAAATAATCTCTTTGATAGGTAAAATCAAGCTTGAGGAGTTGCCGTTTTATCTCTCGCAGATGCAGCTTTACGCGAGCTCTGACACCGGCAACTACTACGTCGCCGACAGCGTGCGCACGCCCACGATCTGCCTGATGGGGCCTTGTTTTGCCAGTGAGCAAAGAGGCGTCGCCGACTCGCTCGTGATCAGCTCGCATTTACCGCCCGTTAGCTCCGTGTTTAAAACCGTGCGCGGTATCGACGCGAGCGCGTTTTTCGAGCTTAGCGAGCAAAACCTCGCAGACATCGAGGCCTTCGTCAAAGTTCGCTATATATCCTATCTATCCCGCGAAGATAATTTTCTATGCTAAAGGCCTTTATAGCGGCATCGTCGGGACTTTTTGAGCCGGGTTTTCGCAAATCGTCAAAGCAGGCTAAAAGCGCGTCCGAGCTTCTTTGAACTATAAAAAAATCTTGCTTTTTCGAGGAGATTTCATAAATCTCCCTTATAACAGCGATATCCGAATACACCGCGCCAAGCCCGCAGCTAAGCGCCTCGATGACGACTCTAGGTAGCCCCTCGTCGCTAGAAAATCCAAGCACGTAGTCGCACGCGGCGTAAATCTCGTCCATCTTTGAAACAAAACCCAGATACTCGGCCTTGCCTGATTTTATCAGCGCGTCAAATTTGGCTTTCGCGCCAGCTTTTAGCTCGCCTACGCCGGCAAAATAGACTTTTATGTCGCTTCTTTTTAAGCCCGCAAGAGCGTCAAAAACTAGCTCATGCCCCTTTAACGCCAAGAAATTTGCAGGCATTACGATATTTATTTTTTCGGCGTCAAATTTTACTTTTAGGGCAGCGTTTTTATCGTCGCCGCTATTTTTTAAATTTGTCTGCAAATGGCTCAAATTTTCACCCGCTTCAGATTTTTCCCGCTTCAAAATAGGCGCCTCTACGGGATTATAAACCACGTTTTTAGGCATCTTTATCTGCACGGCGTAAAAATCGTAAGTCGCGTTTGAAACGCAAACGGGCGTAAATTTTAGCCGCTTTAAAATCTCAAGCTTAAAAGGCTCAACGGCCGAGTTTTTACGCAGATGCTGCACTACCGCGATATTTAGGGCGTTTGCGGCGGCGATGTAGGCGAGGTTGGTTGAAAAATGATTATTTAGATGAAGGATATCGGGCCGCACCTGCCGTAGCAAGCAAAGCGCGTAGTCGTAGTCTTTTTTATAGAGAAATTTTGCCAAAATTTGCCCGCCTAGCGTGCGCAAAAGCTCTTTTTTTAGCTTTGAGGGCTGTTTTTTGGGCTCAAATTTTATAAATTTAGCTCCGGCTTCTTCTATTATTTGCGAGATTTTGCGTCCGCCCGCCTCGTAATCAGTCTCAAAAAACGCGCAAAGCTCGTATTTTTGCTGCGCGGCAAGCCCCCGTAAAAGATACAAAAAACTCTTCGTCCCGCCGCCGTATTCGCGCCCCGTATCGACGAACAAAATCTTTTTCAAATCATTTCCTTTAGCATCCCCCAGACCTCATCCGCCCCTATTTGCAGCATGCACTCCTGAAATTTGCAGTTTTTGCCGATGCAAGGCGAACAGGTGCGCGGCTTTTTGATAAATTTATGGATATTTTTGTCAAAATCGGGGTTTGAATTTACGGGCGAAGCGACGGCAAAAAGCCCGATCGTAGGCGTCTTTAGCGCGGCTGCGACGTGCAGCGGACCGGTATCTGGCGTTACAAGCGCGTCAAGCCTTGCTATAAGCGCCGCGGCCTCTCGCAGGCTAAGCTTGCCCGCCGCATCTATCACGCGAGAGCTTCTTAACTCCTCGTCTAACTGTGCGGTCATCGCTCGCTCGGCGGGGCTGCCCGTTAGCACGATGACGGCGTCCGTGCGCTCCAAAATAATTCCCGCCAGCTCCCGCCAACGCTGCCAAAACCACTGCCTGGAAACCGTGCTAGCCCCCATCTGAAAGCCGATAAATTTGCGTTTGCCGTCTTTTTTTAGCATTTCATCGACGCGGGCGAAATCCTCATCGCGCAGATACAAATTTAGCCTCGTGTCGCGACTTTTGATGCCTACGAATTTAAGCTGCTCGAGGCGGTTTAGCACTACGTACCTCTCATCTCCGTAAGGCTCCGGCGCGTTTGAGTGAAACGCGTTAAATTTATTGCCCGCGTTTGGTAGTTTAAATACGTATTTCGCCCCGCAAAGAACAGCTAGAGGCGTAGCCTGCGGCTCGTTTGAGTGCAGGATAAAGATGATGTCCGGTTTTATCTTTTTTAGCTGCCATAAAGCGCGCAAAAAGCCGCCCTTTTTGCCGTCATAAAGTAAAATTTCGTCGATATTCGGATCGGTTTTAAAAAGCGGCGCGGTAGATGGATTTAGCAGCACAACCGTGCGTACGTGCGGGAAATTTTGCCGAAAAACGCGAAAAACGGGCGTGTTAAAAATCGTATCGCCAAGCGCGGTGTTGCTAAAAAAACAAACCGTTTGGATGGGCTGCGTAACCAGCTGCGTTTTGCGCACGCTTTTAAAGCGCAAAATTAGCCGCGCCGCGCTCTCAAAGAGCTTCATACATCGCTTCCGTCTGCGCAACCATCGTCTCTATCGAGAAGTTTCGCACGATAAATTCCCTCGCATTCACGCTAAATTTCGCCCTAAGCGCCGCGTCTTCTATCAGCGTTTTTAAGGCCGCTTTGAGCGATTCTTTGTCGCCGTTTTTAAACAAAAGTCCCGTTTCGCCGCTACTTATCGCCTCGCCGATGCCGCCCGCGTCGCTACCGATGCAAGGCACTCCGCAAGACTGCGCCTCCAGTAGCGCCGTGCCTAGCGCCTCCATCTTTGAGGGCAGCACGAAAACGTCAAAACTACCCAAAAACTCGCTCACGTCGGTGCGGGGGCCTAGCATGTAGATGTTTGGCGTCCTCATCTTTTTTAGATTTTCTTCCTGCGGACCGTCGCCGACCACGACTAAAGCGGTGTTTGGCAGATTTAGCTCGCTAAAAGCTTCAAACAAAAGCCGGTGATTTTTCGCCGCGCGCAATACCGCTACGATACCGACTACGACGCAGTCCGCGCTCAAATTTAGTTCCGCTTTTATATCTTTAGTAAATTTTGGATCAAACCGCGCCGTATCCACGCCCGTATAGATAACGTCTATCAAATTTCCCCGCACGCCCTGTGAGATGAGCTGGGCTTTTACGGCATTTGAGACGGCTACGATTTTATCGTTTACGTTATAGCTAAATGCCGATCTGATCGGAGTTTGCAGGTGTCTGGTGCGTACAACCTTTGCGCCAGTTAGCTTTGCGACGATCGCGCCGATGTTGCCGTCCTTGCCCGAGTGCGTGGCGATGATCGAGATATTTTTTTCGCGCACGAAACGGCAAATTCTAAAAATTTCAAAAATATTATAAACCTTACTTAGGTTAAATTCTACAAACTCGCAATCAATCGGCTTTTCAAAGCTTTTTGAGCCGGGATTTAGCGCGTAAAATACCTTAAATTTATCCTTATTTAGCCCGTTTATGACGCGCTGCGTGCGGTGTTCCTGACCGCCGAATCCTAGCGAGCTTTCAAGCTCTAGGATGTTGATTTTATCCGTTTTTTTCATATATTTTTGACCGCCCCGTAGATTTCCTTGTCCGCTACGTCCTGCGCCCTTTTGCTAGCGCTTTGTAGCACGGTGCACGGCGCGCCGCCGTAGATCGGAGCCCAGCGAGCAGCGTCTGTTTTACCAAGCACGAGTACCGTTTTTACGCCAAGCGCGGGAACTAGGTGCGCCACGCCGCCGTCAAGCGTGAGGACAAATTTAGCCGCCCAGATATAGCCGGCTAGCTCGTCTAAATTTTTAGTCTCGGCAAACTCCACTCCCGCTTCTTGTGCTACTTTTTCGCCAAATTTTACGTCCTCCGCACTAACGGCGACGCGTCCGAAATTTTGTTTTAAAAACGCCAAAATCCGTAAAATTTTAGCCTCGCCCATGCGGTTTTGCTCCACCCTCGAGGATACGTGAAAAAATACGAAATCCTTAAATTTCTCGCTTTTTACGCTCGGTACGTAAAGCGTCTTTTCTCCATCAAATTTCGCTCCCAGCGGTGCAGCTAGCTCATAGCAAAGCAATACCTCGTGAGGCGGCGGATTAAAATTTAATTTATGTGTTATTAATAAACCGCCCTCGTTTTGCTTTGCCGCGCCTATCGTCGTTTTAGCTCCAGCGGCTCTGGCAAATATCGCGGCTGAGGGCGAATAAGCGCTCCTAAAAATCACGGTTGCATCGTATTTTTCGCGGCGAATTTGAAGCAGAATTTTACATTTTCCCAAAAACGCCCGCACTTTTGCCGCTAGCCCTTTTACGTGCTTTGGTTTAGTGTAGATATAGATTTTATTTAAAAATGGATTGTCGCGAACGACGCATGCGTTTAGGCTATTTACCACGATGTCGATTTGCGCACGCGGATGAGCCTTTCGCAGCGCTTCAATCGCTGGCGTCGTGCAGATGAGATCGCCGATGTTATCGTTTCTAACGAGCAAAATTTTCACTATTTTCCTTTTTTGGCGCGATTATACCTATTTTACGCTTATACTTATTTGCGCCCTCATCCGACGCCAGCCCGGCATAACCTAAAATTCATCAAAAAACTTATAAAATACCGCTAAATTTTAAAAGGCGAACATGAAAAAAATAGTATTTTTAAGGCTCGATCCGGGCGCTATCGGCGGGGCGCAGAGGTATCTCTCGCGGCTCGTTAAAGCTCTAAAAGACTCGGGCGTTGCGTGCGAGACGCGCGGATTTAACGGCAGCAAAAAGCTAAGCTCATGGATCAAAGCTCTGCTTTTTAACTCGCAAGCAAAGCGGCAAAAGGGTGCGGACGAGATTTATTTTAGTTTAGAGCGCGTCACCTGCGCCGACATCTACCGAGCGGGCGACGGCGTGCATAAAGTCTATATGAAAACCAAGACTTTTTGGTTTACAAACCCCCTAAATTTCGTCATTCCATACCTTGAAAAGCGCACTTTTAAAAATGCTAAAAAAATCATCGCCAACTCAAATTTCATAAAGCGTCAAATTTGCGAAACCTACGGGATCGCCCCTGAAAAGATCGCAGTTGTCTATAACGGCGTAAATTTGCCTACTCGCGTGCAAAGAGGCGCGGCAAAGCTCGCTCTTTGCGAGGAATTCGGGCTTGATTTTAACCTGCCGACGCTGCTGTTTGTGGGAAGCGGTTTTAAACGCAAGGGCGTGAGCGAGTTTTTACGCATCGCGGCTCGGCTCAAAACCCGCGTAAACTGCCTGATCGTGGGCCGCGACAAAAACGCCGCCCGCTACAAAAATCTAGCCAAGGAACTAGGCCTAAACGCCGTATTCACGGGCGCGCAAAAAAGCACGGCGAGATTTTACGAAGGTAGCGAGCTGTTTTTGTTTCCGACGGCGTACGAGCCGTTTTCAAACGTCGTTTTAGAAGCGCTTAGCTACGGCTGCGTCGCTATCACGACCGCTCAAAACGGCGCGGCTGAGATACTGCCCGAGGAGTTTGTGATGAGCTCGCCGCAAGACTACGGCATCTGCGATCTGATTGACGAGATCCTAAACGACGACAAGCGACTGGCAATGCTACAAGAGCGAAATTTGGCGCTTGCTAGCGAGTTTAGCATCGAAAAAAATGCGACCGCGACGCTGGAGATAGTACGTGCGAATCTTGATTGAGCTGCCGACCTGGCTGGGCGACGCCGTGATGGCAAGCGCCGCAGTGGAAGCCATCGCAAAGCACGCGGCGTTTGGCGCGGGAAATTTGACGGGTAAATTTGAGGACCTGGACGAGCGAGATTTTAGCTTTTCGTCGCAAAATTTCGGCTCCGTAACGCAAGAAATTCAAATTTTTAAAAACGGCACGGCAAATTTTAGCGATAAATTTGATGCGGATCGCAGCGTAAATTTGACGGCGAGCGAGCGAGAAAATCAAATACAAAAAGAGGCACGAGAGCCCGTTAAAATCGTATTTTTCGGCTCGTTTGCGGCGTGCGAGCTTTTTAAGGCTCACCCAAACTGCGAGCGCGTCATCGTGGATAACAGCAAAAAGGCTAAATTTAGACTCTGGCGGCTATTTTGGCAGGCAAGGAAGCTTGGCAAATTTGACGCGGCATTTAGCTTTAGAAGCTCGTTTTCGAGTAAAATTTTGCTTTTCGGAGCGCGAGCGGGGCGAAAACTTATTTTCCAAAAAAGCAAAGACGGCGCGCATCAGGTGCAAAAATACCTAAAATTCGTCAAAGCGGCGTTAAATTTAAAACGCGCGGACGACGAGCTAAAGCTTTACTTTGAGCCGCGTAAATTTGACGCGCCCGTGCTTGGGCTAAATCCGGGCGCTAGCTACGGAAGCGCCAAACGCTGGTATCCTGCCTACTTCGCGCAGGTGGCACTACATTTTAAAGATAAATTTAAGATTATGATTTTTGGCGGCGTGGGCGAGCGGGATATGTGTGAGCAGATCGAGCAAATTTTACGCGAAAATGGCGCGGAGTGCCTAAATCTAGCTGGCAAAACGAATGTGTGCGAGCTTTGCGAGATGATCGGCGGCATCGGACAAAGCGGCGGGATATTCGTCACGAACGACAGCGGGCCGATGCATATCGCCGCGGCCTATAAGACGCCCACGATAGCGCTTTTTGGGCCGACGAGATTTACGCAGACCTGTCCGTGGCGCAACAAAAACGCCCGCATCCTGCACCTAAATCTCGAATGCATGCCGTGCATGAAGCGCGTCTGTCCGCTAAAAACCCACGCCTGCATGAAGGATCTCTCGCCGCAAGCCGTCATAGAAGCGATAGAACGAGAATTTTTTTCAAAAGCGCAAGGAGATTAGGTGTTTTAGCGAGCGCGCAGCTATTTTCTTGAGCAACCGCAAATAAGCAAAAGCTCCTCGCGCACAAATGCTTTTTAAAAAGGCACGCGACCAAATTTAACGCACGCAAAGCTAGCATTTGAGATAGCGCAAGGCGGCTTAATCAAGGCAAATTTACTAAACCGATTTTTAGTGCGCCTAAGATTTGCAGCATTTTATCCGTCAAGAAAAGCGCGGGTAGAGTAAAATTTAAATGCCTTTAAAGCTAGCAAATTTAAGCGTTTTGTGTGCCGTACGTATCATCTAGCGCGTCGCAAAACAACCAAAATCCCGCCTCACGAAACAACCTCAACCGCGTAAATATCGTCAAATTTGACCCTCGTTTTTACTACCGTTAGGCTTTTATCCATCAAATTTACGTTTGAGACCAGCCCTTCTATGCTCACGTAGCACTGCCCGTCGTGATAGGTGATTTTTACCTTGTCGGCAGGCTTTAGTTTGCTTATTTTGTTTAGGATCTCTTCTATCTTTGATTCGTCTAGCTCGAGCTTTTCGCTCTTTTCTCGCTCCTGCGCCTTTAGGGCTTTTTCTAGGGTCGAGAGAGGATTAAACGAGCTAAAAATTTTGGCTCTATCTTTATTCACCGCTTTTGTGTCCTCCTATCTTTTTGTTTCTATCTGGGCCGGTGGCTTCTGGCAGCAGGTCAATGGCCCTTAGGATGGAGTTTTTGCCGTATTTTTCTTTTATCTTGTTTAGGGTTTTTAGCACCGTTTTTTCTTTTGCGTTTTCTTCTTCAAAGAGACTTCTTTCGGTTTTGCTTTCCTTCACGACGTCGTTTGCCGATATGCCGATTTGTCTGATGAGACCTGCGTTTTTTATCTTTTTTAGATATAGCTCTTCGGCCGAGCTCATGAGCACGCTAGCGATATTGCTAGGCATTTTAAACCTTACCGTGGCTCTTTGCGCGGGTTCGTCTTTGTCTGCAAATTTAATATTTATCGTTAGCCCGCTGGCTCGCACTTCCTCGTTTATCATCTTTAGAGCCAGCCTATCGGTCATCTCTTTTAGCACGATTAGAGCCTCTAGTCTCTCGTAGTCTCTAGGTAAAATTTCCGAGCTAAAGTATGATTTGGTTGAGGGCTTATAGGCTTTGATATCGGCTATGGTGGTGGGCTCGATGCCGTTTGCGTGATCTAGCGCGATGTGCGCGTCGACGCCAAACACCTTTTCTAGCAGGCTAAAAGGAGCGTTTGCCATATCCTTCATACAAAATATCCCGTATCGCTCGAGCTTGGCCCTAATTTGCTTGCCTATGCGCCAAAAATCATTTAGCGGCTGATGCGTCCAGAGCTTTACTTTATAGAGCGTTTCGTCTAAAAATGCGATACCGTCCTCACTGTGTTTGGCTAGGATGTCAAGAGCGATTTTAGCCAGGTATAGATTCGTCCCCATACCGCAAGTAGGCGTTACGCCCGTGGTTTTTAGGATATCGTCCATTATCATCTTTGCCATGGCTCTGGCTTCTAGTTTGTAAAATTTTAGATACGAGGTGAGGTCGATAAACGCCTCGTCGATGGAGTAGACGTAGATGTCCTCTTTGGCGACGTATTTTAGGTAGATGCCGTAAATTTTAGCCGCGTAGTCGATGTAAAACTGCATCCTGGGCTGAGCGATGATGTATTTGATATTTTTAGGGATTTCAAACAGCCTGCATCTGTTTTTTACGCCAAGCGCCTTTAGCGCGGGACTAACGGCTAAACACACGCTGCCCTCGCCTCTAGTGGCGTCGGCGACGACTAAATTTGCCTCAAAGGGATCAAGCCCTCGCTCCACGCACTCGACCGAGGCGTAAAAGGACTTTAGATCGATGACGGCGTAGGCTGGAGTTTGGGTTTTCATGGGTGATTAAATTTGCTTGCGCGCTAGGCGGAGTTAGAGAGCAGCTGGGCGGGCCAAATTTGACTCCGCCGCCACAAATGCTTTAAAATTTAGCCTAAAACGCATCGTCGATAGCTTGGCAGATGATATGCCCTATCATTATATGCATCTCTTGGATGCGCGGCGTGTCGTTTGACGGCACGACCAAATTTAGATCGCAAAGCTCGTTCATAGCGCCTCCCGTGCGGCCGCTTAGCCCGATCGTTTTGATACCGATTTTTCGCGCTAGCTCGAGCGCTTTTACGACGTTACCGCTGTTTCCGCTAGTAGAGATCGCGATGAGCAGATCGCCCTCGCGGCCCAGAGCCTCCAGCTGACGCGAGAAAACAAACTCATATCCGTAGTCGTTGCCGATCGCCGTGAGCGCCGAGGTATCGGTTGTTAGAGCTATGCCCGCTAGCGCGCCGCGCTCGGTTTTGTAGCGACCCGTTAGCTCGGCTGCGATATGCTGCGCGTCTGCAGCGCTTCCGCCGTTTCCGCAAAGTAAAATTTTACCGCCCGCCTTTAGCGTCGCTACCGCCGTTTCGCAGGCCTTTTTGATATCCGCTTCCAGCGCAAAGGTTGCCTGTATCGTTGCTAGATGTCCCTCTAGCTCGCTTTTTATCATCTCTTCAGTCTTCATTTTTTATCCTTTTTATCGTCGCGCTCGTGCTTTTGCCGGCTACAAAATCCACTAGCCGCACGTCTTTTACTATGCTGCTTCCTACGACCTCTTTACCTTCGTAGTCGGCACCCTTTACGAGCACATCGGGACGCAGCTTTTCGATCAAATTTAGAGGCGTTAGCTCGTCAAATATCGTCACGTAATCAACCGCCCCAAGCGCCGCCAGCACGGTAGCGCGGTCAGCCTGCGCATTTACGGGGCGAGTGTCGCCCTTTAGTGCGCGCACCGAGGCGTCCGAGTTTAGCCCGACGACTAATATATCACCAAATTCCCGTGCCTTAGCGAGATAGCTCACGTGCCCCGCGTGCAGGATATCAAAGCAGCCGTTTGTAAAAACCAGCCTCTTTTCGCCGCGGTTTGCCAGCGTCGCGGCAAGTTCGTCTGCGCTTTTTATTTTCTCCTCGAATCCTGCCGCGTTTTTACGGCGTACTAGCTCGTTTATCTCCTCAAAGCTAGCCGTGGCTGAGCCAACCTTAGCCACAACGACCGCGGCGGCTAAATTTGCCGTCTCGATCGCCTTTTTTATGCCTTCGCCCGCGCCCAGCATCACGCCCAGCGTCGCTAGTACCGTATCTCCAGCGCCAGTTACATCAAAGACCTCTTTTGCTAGAGCCGGAAATTTAACCGCCTGAGCGTCCTCTAAAAGCGCGATGCCCTCCTCTGAAATCGTGATCAGCGAATGGGTCAAATTTAGCTCGTTTTTTAGCAAATTTAGCGCGGTAAAAAGCTGCTCGTCGTTTTCTATTTTAAAGCCCACGGCCTCGCCCGCTTCTTTTTTATTTGGCGTTAGTAGCGTGGCGCCCTTGTACTTCGAGTAGTCCGCGCCCTTTGGATCGATTAGCACGGGTTTGCCCGCATCCGCGCATGCCTTTATCAGCTTTTGGCACAGCGTAGGCGTCAGCACGCCCTTGCCGTAGTCCGACAGTAGCGCGACGTCGTAGCCCTCCAGCGCGCGGGCGAAATTTGCCGCCAGCTCGTCCTCGCACGTTACAGCTTCGACGCTTTCTTTGTCGATGCGCACGACTTGCTGATGCGTCGCCATAACGCGGCTTTTTATCGAGCTCGTGCGCCCTTTTTCTCTTTTTATAAACTCAGCCCTAGCGCCCTGCTCGCACAATATCCGCTCGATCTCATCGCCCGTCTCGTCGTCTCCGAGCACGCTCATGACGCCTACTTTTGCGCCTAGTGAAAGCAAATTTAGCACCACGTTGCCCGCTCCGCCTAGTCGTTTGGTTTCGTTTTTTATCTTTACCACTTGCACGGGAGCCTCGGGCGAGATGCGCTCGCAGCTGCCCCAGATGTAGTGATCGAGCATCAGATCGCCCACGACCAAAGCACGTACTTCACGCATTTATCTCTTCCTCATATATCCTTTTTATCTCGGCCGCGTAGTCTTTTATACCATCTTCTAGGCTAAATTTAGGCTCATATCCCAGCGCCTTTTTGGTCGGCTCGATGTCTGCTTGCGTATGGAACTGATACGAGCGTGCGTACGGATTTGGGATGTATTCGCAAGGCAAATTTGACCCCAGCTCGCGCTGCAAGATATCCACGATCTCTTGGAAGCTTCTTGCCGTGCCGGTAGCTGCGTTATACACGCCGCTAGCAGCGTTTAGAGCGAGCAAATTTGCCTGCACGATGTCTTTTATATAGACGAAGTCGCGCTTGATTTTGTCGCTGCCTTCAAAGAGGCGCGGATTTTTCCCGCTCAAAATTTGCAGACCAAACTGCAACACCATCGAGGCGGTTTTGTTTTTATAAAACTCCCTCGCGCCGTAAACGTTAAAGTATCTCAGCCCCACGACCGCGACGCCTCTTTTAGCGTATTTTCGTCCCAGATCGTCCATTTTTAGTTTTGAAAAGCCGTAAACGTTATTTGGCGCTTCGCATTCGCCGACTCTTTGCGGGCTTTTTGCGTTGCCGTACGTGGCGCCAGAGCTAGCGTATATCATGCGCGCACCCGTTTTTTCGCAAATATCTAGCAGGTCTTTAAAGCTATTTAGATTAGTCCTCATTAGCTCGCCTTGCTCGGTTACCGTGGTATCCGAGATCGCCGCCTCGTGAAATATCGCGTCTGGGGCAAATTTTTCGATCATGGCTAGCGTTTTAGCGCAGTTTATGTCGCCCTCGTAAATTTCGCCCGAAAAGCCGAGCAAATTTTTAAAATGTCCAAAGCTTTTTAGATTACCATTGCTAAATTTCTCGTCGCTTCTAAATTTATCCACGGCGAGCACTTCTACGTCTTTTAAATTTTCATCGAAATAATGCGCCAAATTTGAGCCGATGAAGCCCGCTGCGCCCGTTATTACGACCCTTTTTATATCTTTCATATTTTTCCTTCTTTTTTTAAAAACTCCAGCGCGTCCGCTACGCTTTTTAGCCGGTCGTCCAGCTTTAAATTTATCCCGACGCCAGCACTCTGCCCCGCCTGCATGTCGCTATCCTTGTCGCCTATCATGATTGAGCGCGCAAGATCGATATTTAGCTCGTTTGCGGCATCTAGCAGCATGCCCGGCTTTGGTTTACGGCAAAGGCAATCAGCTTCCGGCGCATGCGGACAAAAGTAAATTTTCTCTATCTTTACGCCCTCTTTTTCAAACTCGCCAAGCATAAAGCCGCAAAGCTCATCAAACTGATCTAGCGTGTAGTAGCCTCGTCCGATACCTGATTGATTCGTCACCACGACTAGCGCGTAGCCAGCCTTGGCAAACTCCCTCAAAGCCTCAAAAATGCCCTCTTTAAAAACGAAATCCTCGCGCCTATAAACATAGCCCGCATCCTCGTTTATCACGCCGTCGCGATCAAGAAATAGCGCCTTTTGCGGCTGCGTTTTAAGCTTTGTTTTATCCATGGCGAAAATTATACAAAAAAAATCTAAATTTAACCGAAAATCGCCGCCAGCGCCGCGGTATAAACTAATATAAAAAAATAATGTAAAATTTAGCTTTTAAGACTATAATACGTCTGCAATTTTATCAAAAAGGATTGAAAATGAAAAAGCTTATCATTGTTTCAGGTGCAGCCGCATTGCTAGCGGGTAGCCTATTTGCCGCTGACGGCGCAACACTTTACAAAAAATGCGCGGCCTGTCACGGACCGAAAGCTGAAAAAGTGTATCTAAACAAAGTTCCTGCGCTTAACACGCTTTCAAAAGAAGAGATCGCTGAGGCTTTAAAAGGTTACAAAGAGGGCAGCTTGGACAAATTTAAGTCTTCTGCAATGATGAAACCTATCGCAAAACCTCTTAGCGATGACGACATCACAGCTCTATCAGAGTACATCCCTACTCTAAAATAACCCTTTTCGGCGGAGTTTTTCCGCCGATTTTTCTCTGCTTTTTATTTCGCGCTTCATTTTAGTAACTTTTTTATAAAATTTCTTTTCTTTTAAGCTTTTAGGGCTATAATCTCGTCTAAATTTCTATCAAAAAGGACGAAAGATGAAAATCTATCACATTGCAACCGCCGTTTTGGCGCTAAATTTATCTCTACTTGCGGCCGACGGTGCAGCTATTTACAAAAAATGCGCAGCCTGTCACGGCGAAAAAGCGGAAGTAAAATACGCAAACAAAGTGCCTGCGCTAGCTAGCATCAGCAAAGAGGACCGCGTAAAAGCGCTACAAAGCTACAAAGACGGCTCAAACAACAACTTCGGCATGGGCAAGGTCATGCATCTACACGCCAAAAACCTAAGCGACGAGGATATGGCGGCTGTTAGCGAGTATATAGAGAGCTTAAAATAAGTTTGCGTTTAACATCGCAGGCTAAGATAGAACCGCAAAGCGGCCTAAACCTTGCGCAAGGTATTAACGGATTTGGCTTTTAAATTTGCATATTAGCGGCGACGAAGCAAAATTTAGCGTCTCCGATAGGTCAAATTTGCCTCGGAGACGATGTAAAATTAATACTACGATTTGTGATTCTAAATTTAAGGTGCGGCCTCGATACGCTTAGTTTTTGCTTTACGAGCGGATATAAATTTAACTCCAAAACGCCGCGCTTTCATCGGTTATAAAGCCGCCCGTACCGCCGCTATCGTAACTTTGGCTCATAACCGCAAGGGACAAAACTAAATTTGATACTCGTTAGGACTTAGCTCTCCTCGTAAAAGTTTGCCAAAGCGCGCGACTGCGGCATCTACGGCATCATCGCCAAACTCTCCAGGCTCAAATCCGCTGCTGATAAACGGCACGGCAAAGTCCATCCCGCAGTAGTTTGCCGTGATCTTAAGCGGCGTTAAAATTTCATCCAGACTAAAGCCAATAGCACCTTGTTTAGAGTATTCGCCAAGCGGAGTACTAACGCTTAGCGCAAGCTGCAAGACCTTGCCTTTAAGCGCGCCGGAACCCACCAACTCGTGCGAAAAGACGATGTCGATATAGGCTTTTAGCATGGGCGGTACGTTTAGCCAGTGCATCGGGTACAAAAACACGATGCGCTCGGCACCCGCTAGCGCGTCTTGCTCTGCGCGGGCGTCTATGCGCGTAATATCTAGGCCGTAAAGCCCCTCCAAATGGCGCACTTCAACGTCCGCGGTAGCCTTTGCTACCTGCGATAAGGCTTTGTTTACGCGCGATACGGCGAGATTTGGGTGCGATAAGATAATTAGCGTTTTCATGTTGTTTCCTTTGTTAAATTTTGCGGAATAATATCGTTAAAAGCTAAAAATAGATTAAAGAGGCTTGTGAGAGCGAAGCTTTTGCAAGTAAGAAAACAAAATTTTAGAACCAAGCCATGCCCGTTCGGTGATTACAGCGATTAAATTTAACAGCTCCGAGCCGCCCAAACTCCAAACAGGCGGCATACCCGGCCGGTGCGTCAAGCCCAGGCCTTGATGTGACTACGGAGCATCGCTAGACTGAGTAAATTTGGCCGATAAGAGGCTAAATTTACTGGCAACCGGCTTGCTAGCAAAGAGCAGCCGATTTTACGCCGCAAGCTTACGCCTTGCGCGCTTTTGTTATTTTGCACGCTAAATTTACCGTCCAAGACGCCAAAATCCAATGCTCAAATTTTTGCCCGTCATCATGCCGTAGTTAGTCGAAATTTAACGACGAATTTAACCGCAACGGATTAAATTTACGGTCTAAATTCGACTCAGAAATCCTCGCCGTCAAATTTAAAACGCAAATGCCGCCCACACTCAAAATTAAATTTCGCAGCAAATTTTGTAACCCAAAATAACCGAATTTTAGCGGCAAAGACGAGTCAAAAGTGCGTAAATTCGCATCACTTTGGCGGCTTATAGCCCTTTTCTTTACGGCGAAGCTCTAGCTCATAGGCGTCGTTTAGCGCGTCTTCGTCGTCAAATTTCGTACCGTCCAAAAACTTTCGCTCGTCGTCAAACTGCCTGGTCTTTAGCCCCCACAGCAGCGCCGCCAGCCCGCACGCGCCCAGTAGCGTAGAAACCCCGATCATCATCGCCACGACCGCCCCGCTCATCGATCGCTCCTAGCCCGCAGCGCGTTTAGCACGACCGCAACCGAGCTTAGCGACATCGATAGCGCAGCCACGGCTGGCGCGACGTAGCCGGCTATCGCCAGCGGTATCGTCACGGCGTTATAAAGGAGTGAAAAGGCCAAATTTTGCCGCACGATTCGGTAGGTTTTGCGCGCGAGCCTCGCTGCAGCCGCGAGCGAGGCGGGGTCGTCTCTCATCAGCACGACGTCGCTTTTTGCGATACTCACGGCCGCTCCGCTACCCATGCACACGGCCACGCTTGAGAGCGCGAGCGCGGCGGCGTCGTTGATCCCGTCGCCTATCATCAGAACGTTTCGGCCCTGCTGCGATAACTGCTCTACGTAAGCGGCCTTGTCCGTCGGCATCGCATTTGCGACCGTTTCGCCCACGCCTAGCTCCTCTGCTACGCGCTTTGCGGCGTATTCGTTATCGCCCGTTAGCATCGCTACCCGCATACCAGCGTTTTTTAGAGCGGCTACGCACTCTTTGGCGCCCTCTTTTAGGCTCTCTTCTAGCTCAAATACCGCCGCTATCTGCCCGTCCTCGGCAAAAAAATAGCTAGTGGCGCGCACCGCTTCGCCTTTATAGAGCCCTAGCTCGCGCATAAATTTTTCGCTCCCGCCCGCTAGCTTTTTGCCGTCAAATTTAGCCTGCGTGCCGCGTGCTGCGATATTTTCAAAGCCGCTTAACTCTAAAAGTTTTAAATCACTAAAATTTGCGCGCAGATATTCGCCCACGGCGCGGCTAACGGGATGCGTAGAGCCGCCAACCAGCGAAAAAAGTAGGCTCGGGTCAAATTTATCTGCGTGCGTAAATTTACTCACTTTAAGCCGCCCCGACGTGAGCGTGCCGGTCTTGTCAAACACGGCCGTATCGCACTTAGCTAGACTTTCGATGATGCGAGCTTCTTTAAAAAGTATCCCGCGCCTAAAACCCGCCCCAAGCGCGACGAGCGTGCTAACCGGCGTGGCAAGTCCTAGCGCGCAGGGACACGAGATCACCACGACCGAGATCGCGACGATGAGCGCGGCGGATAGCTCGCCCGTGCGCCAGAACCAAAACGCAAATGTCGCTAGCGCCAGCGCCGTGATAGCGGCCGAAAACCTCGCCGCGATAGCGTCTGCGAGCGCCTGAATACGCGGCTTTTTGGCTGCGGCGGTTTCGAGCAGGTTTATGATACGGGCTAGCACCGACTCGCTAAAGACGGCGCCGACCTTATAAACCAGCGTGCCGTCCACGCACACGGAGCCGCTTTTTATCTCGTTTTCGCCCTCTTTTGCGCTCAGATACGCTGGCGCGCTCTCGCCGCTAAGGCTAGAGAGATCAAAGCTCGCCGCACCGCTTATGACGATGCCGTCTAGCAGCACGCGCTCGCCGACTCTCACGATCACGAGTTCGCCCACACGCACCTCCTGCGCGCTTTTTAGGGTTATTTCGTCGCCATTTTTGACGCTAACGGAGTTTAAATTTAGCGAGTTTAGATTATCAAGCGTGTCGGCGGCCTTTTTCTTGCTCAAGATTTCCAGATATTTGCCGATAAATACGAAAGTGATTATCATCGCGACCGAGTCGAAATATACCTCGCCGCGCCTAGAAAACATCGAGTATATCGAGAAAATGTAAGCCACCAGCGTGCCCGTGACAATAAGGCTATCCATGTTTTGAGTTTTGTTTTTTATCGCGCCCCAAGCACCCCTAAAAAACCCGCTTCCCGTGTAAAAAAGCACGGGCGTAGCGAGGATAAATTCGGCAAAATTTATGATAGAGCGCACGTCCTGGCGCATGCCCGTGAAGTAGCCGCCGTACTGCGCGACGGCCAGCCACATGATGTTCATCGTGCAAAATATCCCGACAAGCAGCCGCGCGTAAAATTCGCGCCTCTGCCCCGCGAGTCTGTGCTCCTGGGTCTGCGCGTCGTATGGATAGGCTTCATAGCCGATAGAGCGGATGAGGGCGAAAATTTGAGCCAAATTTACCTCGTTTTCGTCCCAGACGATGAGGGCTTTGTTATTAACCGAGTTTATATTTACCTCTAAAATTCCCTTCTGTGCAAATAAAACCTTCTCGTTTAGCCAGATACAAGCCGAACAGTGAATACCCTCGATAATGAGCGAGATTTTGTTAAATCCATTCTCGTTTTTAACGTAGTTTTGATAAATGGCCGCGAGATCGTCTTGCGACTTTTGCGCCGTATTTTTCGCGTTTAAAGCGGGATTTAGCGTAGTTTTGCCGAGCCTTTCGTAAAACTCATTAAGCCCGCTTGCGTTAAGTATCTCGTAAACTCCCGCGCACCCCTCGCAGCAAAACAGCTCCCCGCCGCGCTCTATCAGCGCCTCGCGCTCAAATTCGCCCCTGCAATGCGCGCACTTAAATTTGCCCATCGATTACTTTTTTCTTTCGTTTTAAGATTTTAGATTATACGTAAAATTTCTAAAGCCTCGCTTGATTTTGCAAGCTTTGGCGTGGATTTCGCTTGCGTCCGAATTTGACGACAAATTTGAAGTGTTTTGCTCGCGCATAGACGTAACTATAAATTTGATCAGAATTTAGGCAAAACCCGCACTTTTCAAATGCCAGTTAAATTTTAACCTCAAATTTAACGAAATAAAACCGATCGCTCTTACGCAAACTCCCTATCTATCACGATGAAAATTTTATATCCCGGAAAGCTTAGCGAGATCTCGCGTTCTATCTCGGCGCGCAAACGGCTTAGATTTTTCTCGGCAAAATCGACCACAACGTCAAACCTCACACTCTTTTTCTTAGTATCGATGAAAAACGCGTGAAATCCGCGCACGCTACTAAAGCGCGAGAGTAAATTCGCCACGCAGGCGCGACTCCCGTCCTGCCCTAAATTTACGCTATAAACGCCGAAAACCAGATAAATCCTGTAAATTTTATAAATCTCGATCTGAAGCTCGTTTAGCCTCTGCGAAACCTCGCTAAGGGGCAAATGCTCGTCTATCTCGACGTTTATCGAGCCGACGTATCGCTGCGCGCCGTAGTTGTGCAGGATCAGGTCGTATGCGCCGCGCACGATCTCGCAGCGATTTACGGCGGCGTAAATTTCGTCGCTGATCTCCTTTTCCACGCGCTGGCCGATGATTTTATCGAAGGTTTCTTTTATCAAAAGTACGCCGTTTACGATAATAAAAAGCGACGCCAAAGCGCCCGCGTAACCGTCTATCTGGATATCGGCGAAGTATGACAGCGCAGCAGAGACGAGGATCACGCACGATATGATCGCGTCTCCCAAAGCCTCCTGCCCGACGGCTCTAAGCGAGATAGATTTGGTCTGTTTGCCGATCTTTTTGTAGTAAAATCCGAGCGCAAATTTGACGAATATCGCGCAAAACAAAAACGCCAAAAACGGCATCGTAAAAGTAGTAGGCTCAGGTGCAAAAATATTTTCAACCGAAGTTTTTAGAAACTGAAACCCCAGCATCAGCACGATAACCGAGACTATGAGGCCGCCGATATACTCGGTCCTGCCGTAGCCGTAGGGGTGGTCTTCGTCGGGCATCTTGCTAGCTAGCTTTGAACCAAAAATCGTGATGATACTTGAGCCCGCATCGCTAAGGTTATTTACGGCGTCTGATATCAGCGCGACCGAGTTTGAGACTATAGCGATAAAAATTTTCGCTCCGGCTAAGAAAAAATTTGTAATTATACCGATAAGCGCGGTTTTTATTATCGTTTTTTCGCGCTTACCGTCTTTAAAATCCATCATTTTGAGATTCCTTTTCATTTTTGGCGTATTATACCGCTTCTTGACATCAAAGCCAAAATTTTATAAAATGCGGTTTTTCAAAAACTTCTTTTGAAACTTAAATTTATCTACAAAATTATTCCGTAATTTTAAAGAGGACACGATGGAAAATAACGCGACCCAGCCTGCAAATTCCGCGCAGGAAAATCAAAAAACAACCAAAAAATACCCGAGTGTGCGCACTCACATCCCCGTCGACGGACACAAAATCGAAGAGCTAAGAATGCTCAGCCTAGAGGAGCTCATCGCTATCGCAAACAGCGTAGGCGTCGAGAATCCGCGCGAATTTCGCAGACAAGATTTGATATTTGAGATCCTAAAAACCCAAACAAAACAAGGCGGATTTATACTTTTTACGGGCATTTTAGAGATCACGAGCGAGGGCTACGGCTTTTTGCGCTCGGTAGACGCAAACCTCAGCGACAGCTCAAACGACGCTTACGTCTCAAACTCTCAAATTCGCAAATTTGCCCTACGCGTGGGCGATATCGTGACGGGTCAAGTGCGCGAGCCAAAAGATCAGGAAAAATACTACGCCCTGCTAAAAATCGAAGCGCTAAACTATATGCCGCTAATCGAGGCCAAAGAGCGCCCGTTATTTGACAACCTAACCCCGCTTTTCCCGACGGAAAAACTTCGCCTAGAATACGACCCGATGAAGCTAACGGGCCGCGTGCTCGATCTCTTTACGCCTCTTGGCAAGGGTCAGCGCGGCCTCATCGTCGCACCTCCTAGAAGCGGTAAAACCGAGCTTATGAAAGAGCTAGCCCACGGCATCGCTCGCAATCACCCGGAGTCGCATCTTATGGTACTGCTCGTGGACGAGCGTCCCGAGGAGGTCACCGATATGCAGCGCTGCGTAAAGGGCGAGGTATTTAGCTCGACGTTTGACCTACCTGCGATGAACCACGTGCGCGTCGCCGAACTCGTTATCGAAAAGGCCAAGCGCCTCGTAGAAATGGGCAAGGACGTAATCATCCTGCTTGATAGCATCACCCGCCTGGCGCGCGCTTATAACACCGTAACTCCGCCAAGCGGCAAGGTGCTAACGGGCGGCGTGGACGCAAACGCCCTGCATAAACCTAAACGCTTTTTCGGTGCGGCTCGAAATATCGAGCACGGCGGCAGCCTCACTATCATTGCTACCGCACTCATCGACACGGGTTCGCGTATGGACGAGGTGATTTTCGAGGAGTTTAAAGGCACTGGCAATAGCGAGATCGTACTAGATCGCAACATCTCCGACCGCCGTATTTACCCGGCCATCAACGTACTAAAATCAGGCACCAGAAAAGAGGAGCTACTACAAAAACCGGACGAACTGCAAAAGATCTGGGCTATCCGCTCGGCGATCGCGACGATGGACGACGTAGAGGCGCTTAAGTTTTTATACGCCAAGATGCTAAAAACCAAGGACAACAAAGAGCTGCTTTCGATATTAAACGAATAGTGAAGTTGCGTTTTTAGATAAATTTAACCCTTGTGCGAGTCGTTTCGGCTCGCCGACCTGTTTTGAAACTCTCTAAAATTTATAAATTTACTAAACCCTCTCCGCTTAAATTTATTCTAGCGACGGCTATTTGAGCGCCAAAATTTAATACAGCTTTTTAAATTTGCTTTTAGCCTTGTCATCCGTCGCCTCGTATCTTACGCTAAATTTACGAGACTAGCCGCTTTATGCACGCTTTGCTTTTTTTGTTTAAATTTTACTGCGCTACCGAGCACGCCGCCCCCCCTCTTCTATCGCTGCGACGGATTTGCAAATTTTACCGCCCAGCGCCTTTAAAGAATTCCTCTATCATTTTTTGATTACACTTTTCTATCGAGGTAGTTTCATTTTTATTGCATAGCCAAAACGGACCGCCGGACTCCGGCCCTAGAGCATTTGTAAGACCCTGAATCAGC
>CAUPZP010000007.1:0-106736 GCA_963516105.1 uncultured Campylobacter sp. | reverse complement strand
AACCATCCTTAATAAGAAGTGATATGCGGGCATTTTACAACGTTTTTATAAAAAATACAATAGTTTTTAGCCGAAAATTTAACGATTTTTGCGCGAATTTGACTAAAAAGCTCGAATTTTAGACTATTTGCACCAAAAACTCGCTTTTTAGTCCAGTTTTTTTGATGTCTATAAGGCGCAAATTTTCTATATCGGTTTTGCAAAGTTCGCTAAAGTTTTTTACCCCGTTTTGCGCTACTTGCCTCAAAACTATCCCGCGGTATGCTTTGGCATAGTGACTGACGACTTTACCGTTTTTTAGAAATTTAAAGGTCGCAAATGGTTTTTGTATGCGGTAAAATTTCTCGTAAAACTCGGCTCTAAGGTCTAAAATATCGTCATCCCCCAGCCACTCATCTATCTCGTTGCTAAAATTTTGCCTATAAAATTCCTCCAAATTTAACCCGTCTATCCGCTCGCCTTGCTTTAGTTTGTATTCAGGCAGTGCATCCGCTGCCGTCACAGGACCGAATAAATTTGAAAAAATCAACGTATTTTTATCTATAAACTCCTGTGCCGCGCTATCAAGGTTGCGGTAATCAAGGTGTTTGTAGGCTACTCCGTCATATCGCAGGATTGCTTTTACCGCGCCTTTTTTAAAAAGGCTTTCTCGCAAACTCGGCTCATCGGTCAAATTTTTAATGCCGAAAAGTTTTGAGATTTTTTCAACGGTAGCCGTTTGCAAAAAATCATCGTAAATTTTTAAAATTTCATACCGTTTTTCATATAAATTTGGAAAAATAAAGGCGTTTTTATCTATAAATTTATTTGGACTTACGGCGGTTTTTGCTTCGCTCGGCGAAAAGAGTACTTTCATTTGTTCTCCTTAAATTTGGCAAAATCATATCTAAAACTAAATAAATTTTGAAATTTGACGATATAACGAGTGGAACTTTATTTGCTTGCAAGAGTTCAATTAAATTTAAGGAAAAATGCGATGAGAATGACAAATCAGCTGATGAAATTTACGAATAACTACGACTATCAGACCAATATGAAAGCGCTTTACAAGCTAAATACGCAAATTTCAAGCGGTCTAAAAATCCAAAATTCTTTTGAGGATAGTAGCGTCTATAACGACGGCATGAGGCTTGATTACGAGGTTGCGACGCTTGAGCAGGTGCAAACGGCGACGTCAAAGGCGCAACACTTTTCAAAAAATACAGATAAGGCTTTGGGTGAATTTAAGCAGCAGCTTGAAACTTTTAAAACAAAATTAGTTCAGGGTGCTAACGAAATCCACTCGCAAACATCGCGGGAAGCTATCGCAAACGACCTTCAGGGCATCAAAAATCACCTAGTAAACATCGCAAACACCTCGATAAACGGACAGTTTTTATTTGCCGGAAGCGCTATAAACACAAAACCTATAAACGGCGATACAAATGAGTATTTCGGCAATGCGCAAACTATGAAAGCTGTAGGCGGAGCTCAGGTAAATTTGACCTACAACCAAAACGGCTATGAGCTATTTTTGGGCAAGGACGGCGACTATAATAAAAAAGTCACCTCCAACACAATGCTAAAAGCGCAAAATTTAGACGATAAAAATAAAACCGTTTATATCGATAGCGAACATAAAATGCGCGATCTAATCGGTTTTAAATACGTAAAAGACGAAAAAACTCTAACCAATCAAGACTTTACCGGTACGGGCGTGAGACAGTTTCAGGATACGACGTTTTTCTTGCAGGGTAAAAAGCCAAACGGCACGAGCTTTACGAGTAAATTTAAGATGACGTCGGACGCTTCGATAAACGACCTGCTAGAAAAAATCGGCACCGAATACGGCAACACTCCGACCAATAAAGTCGTCGAAGTAACGATAAATAACCAGGGTCAAATCAACGTAAAAGACCTAAGCAAGGGCAATCAGGTTATTGATTTTCACATGATAGCGGCGACGAAAAAAGTGGCAAATGCAGATGCTCTAGCTGGCGGTATAGCCGGAGCCTCAAGCGCGTTTGACACTGTAGATAGCCTAACTAGCGGCGCAAATCCGCTTGAAGCCATGGTGCGAGCAAACCCAGACGACTATGAAATCACGGAATTTGTTAAAAGTAAATACGAAGACCTAGACGGCGCCGTTACAAATGCCTACGACTACGACAAGATAAACTTTAAACAAGAGGGCAGAAACCTAATAGGCACCGTATCGCAAGTAGAGCGCGGTAGCGGTAAATTTGCCGACGATAACACGACGCTAAGCCAAGTCGTGGGCTCAAAAGAGCTATATCTCGGCGAAAGAGACAAATACGACATGAATGATCAAGCCTTAAAAATGCAGATCAAATCTAAAAGCGGCGGAGATTATAAAGTGGACGTGATTTTCGGTAGCGCCGTACCGCCTGCAACATCAGGTAATGCTCAGGTAAGCATAACAAGACCTGATGGCACCACATACACTACCGAGGTTTGGGATAGTTTTTACAACGACACTACAAACCCGCCGACCACCGAGGGTAGAGAAACGCAGTCAAAAAATATGACTTTTAGGCAGCTAAACGACATTATCGGTATGGTAGCTAGTGACAATGTTCCTGCGGGCGCCGGCGGTAGTGCCCAGGCTGATTATGTCGCCTACAAACAAGCTATAGCAAAATCGCAAGGTAGCGTAGAGGCAAATATGGATCACCGCGGCCGCATAAAAGTAACCGACAAGCAAAACGCCGTCACGCCGATAAAAGTCGGAATTTACGACGAGGTAAATTCTGATCAATTTTACGGAGATAGCACCGGTACGACGCCTGCAACCACGCAAGGAGACGGTTCACTATGGAACTTTTCGGCAAACAACGGTATCGAGATAGATAGCCCGAGCGTGGATATTTTTGATGACCTGGATAGGATGATAGAGGCTGTAAGAAGCGGTCAATACCGTGCCGATAGTGAGAGTGAACATCCGCGAAACTCCGGTATCCAGGGCGCGATCGAGAGACTAGATCACATCGCCGATCACGTAAACAAAATCCGCACTAAAGTTGGAAATCAAACAAATACCCTAATACAGACCAACACGCAGGCTAGCGTCATGGAGGTAAACGTAAAAACCGTCAAGGCCGATATCACAAACGCAGACCACGTCGAGACATATATGAACCTCATGCAAAAAATGATGTCGTATCAGGCGATGCTGCAGTCCGTGGCTAAGATAAACCAGCTTTCGTTATTAAACTATATGTAAAAACTCGCTATAATCTACCGCTTTATTAAAGTTTCGTTGTCAAAGCGGGCGGAGCGAAAATGGGGCCAAATTTGATAGATTCGGCTCTAAAATTCGCTCTCCCGCAAATTTAAATTTACTCAATTTAAAAGGACGCACCATTTTAAGAGAATCGGTTTTAGTCGTAGTCGTTTGTTTTTTGATATTTTTTGGGATTGCTACCATCGCACCCGCGGCAAATTTCGTCGGGAGCTTCGGCAACGCTATAGGGCTTTGGAATTTCAAGCTTTTTGGCTTTATAGCTTACGTTTATCCTTTTATTTTTATATTTTTCGCATATTATATTTACAAATACTTTAACGGCTTTAATGCCGAATTTGTCCAGACGGCGCTTGGAGCGGCACTGCTATTTTTGGCGTTTTTGATGTTTCAATCAGGTGCGGACGCTAACTACGGCGGACTGGTCGCAAACAGTATAAATGATGCGCTAAAAGACGTCGCCGGCGTGATAGGCATGTGGGTATTTATCTTGATGCTTTTTGTGCTGAGTTTTGGTCTCATCGCACAGGATAACATCGTAGCTATCTTAAAAAAGGCTTTCGTCGAACAAAGCGCCAATGAAGATAAATTTGAAAACGCGGGCGAGATTAAGCAAAAATCGCAAAAAAAACCTAGACAAATCAAAAAGCCTAAAGCTCAAAGCGAGTCAAATTTGAGCGAGGAAAACAGCGAAAAGCTAGACGACGAAGACGAGCCGGACGATGAAGACGATGCGCAGGATGAAAGCGGGTCAAATTTAGAAGAAAAAAACATGGTCACGATAAGCGGCGTCGAGATACTAAACGAAGTCGCTGAGAACAAAAAACTACTCGAACAAATGGAAAAAGGCAAGGTCGAAAAGCCTAAAGATTTCGCGCTGCCGCCGCTTAAATTTCTAAACGATCCGCCAAAACGCTCGCACAGCGTAAACGAAGCCGAGATCGATCAAAAGATCTCCGATCTGCTCGATAAACTACGCAAATTTAAAATAGACGGCGACGTCGTGCGCACCTATACGGGTCCGATCGTTACGACGTTTGAGTTTCGTCCTGCGCCGCATATCAAGGTTAGTAAAATCCTTACCCTGCAAGACGACCTCGCGATGGCTCTGCGTGCGCAGACTATCCGCATCCAGGCGCCGATACCGGGCAAAGATGTCGTAGGCATCGAGGTGCCGAATCAAAATATCGAAACCATCTATCTAAAGGAAATTTTAGATAGCGAAGTTTTTAAAAACTCGAGCAGCCCGCTGACTATCGCGCTGGGCAAGGATATCGTCGGCGCGCCTTTCATCACCGATCTAAAAAAGCTCCCGCATCTGCTAATCGCGGGCACGACGGGATCTGGCAAGAGTGTAGGCATAAACGCGATGCTATTAAGTCTGCTATATCGCAACAGCCCGCAGACGCTGCGCCTGATGATGATAGATCCAAAGATGCTTGAGTTTAGCATCTATAACGACATCCCGCACCTACTCACGCCTGTCATCACGCAGGCTAAGCAGGCTATAACCGCGCTATCAAACATGGCCGCCGAGATGGAGCGCCGCTACAAGATCATGAGCCACACGCGCACCAAAAATATCGAAAGCTACAACGAAAAAATGAAAGAGGAGGGCGGCGAGCAGTTCCCATACATCGTTGTGATCATCGACGAGCTGGCTGATCTCATGATGACTAGCGGCAAGGACGTGGAGCTATACATCGGGCGCCTGGCGCAGATGGCTAGAGCCAGCGGCATACATCTCATCGTAGCTACCCAGCGCCCGAGCGTGGACGTCGTGACGGGGCTAATCAAGGCAAATTTGCCTAGCCGCATCAGCTACCGCGTCGGCCAGCGTATAGATAGCAAGGTGATTCTGGATCAAATGGGTGCGGAGAGCCTGCTAGGACGCGGTGATATGCTATTTACGCCTCCGGGAAGCCCCGGCGTCATCAGGCTGCACGCGCCGTTTGCGAGCGAAAAAGAGATCGACACAATCGTAAATTTCCTAAAAGCGCAACAAGAGGTGGTCTACGACGAGAGATTTTTAGCCGAGGAGGGCGCTAGCGGCGGTGCAGGCACAGGCTCCGGCGCCGTAGCAGGCGAGCTAGACGAGCTATATGAAGAGGCTAAAGAGATCGTGCTAAGCGAGCAAAAAACTTCGATCAGCTATCTACAACGCCGCCTAAAAATCGGCTACAACCGCGCTGCTACGATCATCGAACAGATGGAGCAAATGGGCGTGCTAAGCCCGATGAACGCAAAAGGACAGAGGGATATTTTGTAAATTTGGCTCAATTGTAGACAAGCGCTGGCTGTATTTATTTTTAGCTTAGCGCCATTAAACTTGAAAATAGGCGTCCGTTGGGGGGGGGCGACAGGCTTTGCACGGCGTTGCGAAGTTTTGCGCGTTTAATTGCGGTATATTTAAATTTGCCGACCGAATTTACGCTCAAATTTTAAGCTCATCATTGGCGAAATTTACCGCCGAAAAAGCAAAATTATTTATAAACGTCAAGGCTCAAATTTAGCTCGTCGATTATGCGTAGCAGCTGCGAGATCTCGTCTTTTATGACCTGTGCGTCCGCGAGGCTTGGCGGCGGGTCTAATAGTGAACTTTCAAAACGGTTTTTTGCACCGTTTAAAAAGAGATAGAATTTATCATCCATGAACGCCGCACTCAGCGATACCGCTCCGTCAAATTTTAGCTTCACATCATGCAGTCGCTGCATAAAACCGGGGCTCAAAAGATAGCGCGCTTCTATTTTGTCGTCGGTAAACACGCGAAATTCTTTATTAAACTCCGTATCGTCCAGCACCTCTTTTTCGCCTATCATTTTCGTATTCATAGTCTTTTTATCCGCCAAAATCGTCACGCCTTTGAAGGTTTTATAAAATTCGCAGACAAAAACCGTACCCTTAAAATCCATATAAATATCAAACATCGCTTTAATCGCCATAAAAGAAATCACGTAGATATTGGTTGAAGTTGCGTATTTTCGTTTCTAAACTCAAGCTCTCTGTAAATTTGAGCTTTCAAAAACTCGTTTCTTGAGATGCCTTGAGCGGGTTCGTAGTTAAATTTACCGTCGATACTTTTGATGACAGCGTTTATAAAAACGTTTTTATAAAACCGCTTGTACTCTGCCATTGCATTTTTGTTTAGCTCCTCGCCGTTTATCTTATATAAAATATCTGCTATAAAAGTTGCTAGCGCCGCTTGTACAAACAGTGCGATGACGAGCAGTATGCCTACGACTTCAAGCGACGGATCGATAAGTAGTAAGTAGCGCGTAAACACCGGCAAAAACAAACGCAACGGAGTTTACGGTTAAAAATTGGACGTAAATACTGCGTAGGGCCTTTTGCTTTTGCGTTACGGCGGCGATAGCTTCTTTTATTTTTTGATTTCTCATTCGTAAAAAACTCGGTTTAGATAAAGACCGTTTGGCGGCGCGGGGATACGCGTAATCGGCTTTTGCTCGTAGATAGCTTGGCGCAAAAGCTCTTTTGCTTTGAGGAAATTTTCATCTTGGCAGTTGTTTGCGACTTCGTTTAAATTTGAGTTTTTAGCGTCAAATTTTGAGCCTACGCACTCCGCATGTTCGGCTGTCAAATTTGCGTTTCTTTCAAATTTGGCCAAATTTACGCTTTCGTGGCTTTTTGTCAGGATGTTATCGCGGCTGTTTTTGTTTAAATTTGTGTCCAAATTTGCCGCCTCGGCGCGCTCAAATTTAAACTCATGCGTTTGTCTAAATTTATCGCTTTTGGCAAGCTCAATCGCCTTTAAAACGCTAGCGACCATGAGGCGAACCTGGGCTCGCAAAAAGCCATTTGCTTTAAAGATGATAATTGTTCGTTCGCCGCGCTCGTAGCAAAACGCTTTTTTGATTCGCCGCACCGGGCTTTTGACGTCGCTGCCAAGCTTCATAAACGCGCTAAAATCATGCTCGCCGACAAAAAGCGCGAGCAGCTCGTTTGCTAAATTCAGGTCAAATTTTTGTAAAAAAGTCTCGTAAGACGATAAAAAAGGAGAAAACTCGCCGTGATTTATGACGTATCGGTATGCACGTGCCGTGGCGTCGTATCGCGGGTGAAAGTCGTCTTTAACGCGACTTATAAATTTGACGTGAATGGCCGGATGAGCGTGGCGGTTGATGAGTGATTTTAGACGCGTAAAGTCCTTAAAATGCTCGCCGCACTCCACGCAGGCGACTTGATTGTTTGCGTGCACGCCCTTGTCTGTGCGCGAGCTGGAGATTATCTTGCTAAAGATCCCTACGTGCGCTAGAGCAGCGCCCAGTGCGTCCTCGACGCCATTTTCGTGCGGCTGGGTCTGCGAGCCCTGAAATTTCGACCCATCGTAGCTAAAAACGAGCTTAAGGCGCACTTAGTATCTTTTTAAAATTTTAGCCCTAAAGCTAAAAATTGAGGCGATAAAAAATAGCAAAAATATCGCCGCAATCGCGATAAAAACGCGCGAGCTCAAGAGCATGATGAGCGTAAAATAGCCAAACAGTACGCCAAATATCCCAAAATACACAAAGCCCTTTTCGTAGCGGTAGGTCACAATACCTAGGCTCAGAGCAAAAAGCGTCGTAGCTAGCGGGAAAAGCGCGATGAGAACGTAGGTTGCGAAGTCTTTGGCGCGCTTTTTATCCTCGCTCATTGCTTGCCAATACTGTACAAACGACTTAGTTTGCGCGACGCTGTCCTCTTGGGCGGTGCTGATTTTCATCGTACCAAAGTCGGTTTTATGCCACGAGGCGTCTCTGATATCGTAAATTTTACCCTCCGATAGCGTAAACTCAAGCACAGCGTTGTTGTTGGTTAGGCGAGCGTTTTTAGCTAGAACAAACCTATGCGCGCCTTCTTTTGGCGAATAAAGCGTCACGCCCTCGTAAAGAGTGCCGTTCTCGTCGTTTTTTTCGTTTTGGATAAAGACCATCCAGTCGGAAAATTTTTGTCCGAATTCGGTCGTCTTTAAATTTAGTTTGGCGACGGTTTTTTTGTATGAGACGAAATTTGAGTTTAGCTCCGCAGCCGTAGGGATCAGCACTATCGCAGTGACGATTAAAAAGGCCGAAACGGCACCGCTAACGATGAGGAAAAATTTAGCGATCCTAACGGGCGAATATCCGAGCGTAAAAAGCACGATGCTCTCGTTTTCGCGCGAAAGTCTGAAAAACATGAGCGCAAGCGATGCGAAAAACGCGATAGGAACGGTAAAAAGCAGTACTCTAGGCAGCATAAACATATAGAGTTTAAAAAGCTCTATAAAGGTAATCTCGATGTATGAGGTGATACGCGCGATCTGGATGAAAAACACGATCGACATGATGAGAAAAAGCGTCGCAAATAGCGATGCGAACGTACCTAGGAAGTTTGAGAAAAGATAACGTGCCGCCCTATCCATAAATCAGCCCCAAGATGTAGATAAACTGCTCCTTAAGCGCGTAAACGATGAGCGTAGCAAGGCTCAAAAACGGCACGAAAGGCAGCTCGTATCCGCGTTTTCGCACGATGACGTATGCGGGCAGCGTCAGTAGCGCCGAGACATAGATCGCCATGAGACCAAGCTTTATACCCAAAATCGCACCCATAACGCCCGCGATAAAAATGTCCGCAGAGCCCATGGCTTCGCGCTTAAGAGCTAGGCTGACGACCGCGCGTAGTAGCCAAAATGCAAACATAAAAATCGCAGCGTTTATAAACGAATCAAAGGCGCGCAAAAGCTCATCAGAGTCAAAAGAGGCGGGTAGATTAAAACCGTAAAGTAGCGAAAAAGCGACGCTGGCAAAAAGTAGAGGATCGGGAACAGCCTTGTAACGAAAGTCGATGAGGCTAAGCGCTAGCAACAAGATAAAGCAGACGCCAAGCATCGCCGCCTTAAAAATCACGGCGTAAAAGCCGTCCGTAAGAGGCTCTAGTCCGTGCGTCTCAACGCAATACGCAAGCACGCAAAGCAGGCCGCTAGCAAGCTCAACTAGAGGATACTGAAAGCTGATTTTTTCGCCGCAAAAAGCGCACTTGCCGCGTAAAAACAACCACGCAAAAATAGGGATATTATGATACGGCTTTAGCGGAGTTTTGCAGCTTTGGCAGTGCGAGGCGGGGAAATTTATACTCTCGCCGCGCGGCATGCGGTAGATCAGGACGTTGCTAAAGCTGCCGACTACGGTGCCCAAGATAAAAAATAATAAAATAAAAAATACAACGGCGAAAATCATAACTCTCCTAATTTAATTTATAATGCATTTGGCTGCTTGCGGTTGTCTTGGGCTAGCGGCGACGTTTTTAAGCAATGTTTGCGCAAATTTGCCACGCTGATTTGAACTAAAATTTGACTCGTTATTTGCGCCGCAAAAAGCATAAAACACAAAATTTAAAGGCGATTTTAGCGAAATATTGCCTTGAATGATTTTAAATTTAAAGATTTTGGTTCAAAATTTATGCAAAACGGCATTGCGGCAAGGCTTTTATTTGTCAAATTTAAAGGCACTTTTTTGGCGAGCGAATCAAATAAAACGACGTAAATTTAAAAAGACGACGGTAGCTAAAATCGCCAAATTTTAAAGTCCGCCAAACCTTCTATCTTTTTTCTTAAATTTGGCCGTTATCCCGGCTAGCTCCTCGCGCGTAAAATCGGGCCAAAGCGTGGACGTAAAGGCAAACTCGGCGTAGCTAGCCTGCCAAAGCATAAAATTTGACAGTCTCTGCTCGCCGCCCGTGCGCACGAGAAGATCGATGGGTGCGGGCTCATCGAGGCACTCTTGCAAGCTATCTTCGCTCAAATTTTTAGCTAATTTTTCGGCGTCAAATTCGCCGCCGTTTTTTTTGCAAAATCTCCTAAATGCTCTTAAAATTTCATCTTTCGCGCCGTAGTTTAGGGCCAAATTTAGCTTTAGCCGCGAGTTTTGTGCGGTCACGTTTTTGATCTCCTTAATCTCGTTTTTTAGCTTATCGCTTAGCGGACTTTCGTCGCCGATAACGTTAAATTTGATACCGTTTTTGATAAAACTATCGCGTTTTGAGAGCAAAAATTTATGCAAAAGCTCCATCAAAAACGCCACTTCACTCTTTGGGCGCTTCCAGTTTTCGGTGCTAAATGCGTAAAGGCTCAGTACCGCCACACCCTCGTCGATGCAAAACTCGCACATCTGTTCCACGACGTTCGCGCCCGTTTCGTGCCCTTTGGTGCGTAGCAAACCGCGGCGCTTGGCCCATCTGCCGTTACCGTCCATGATGATCGCGAGGTGATTTAGCTCGTTCATTTTAGCCCTTAAAGTCAATTATTTTGCCGCTTGGATCAAAGAAAGCGGCGATGTTTTGAGTCGTTTGCGCTTCGCAGCTAAACTCGTCTCGCAAGAGCCTAGCAACCTTGTCAAACGGCGTTTGTGCGCTGATTATTTGCCCGCCTTTTAGCGTAAAAATAATCGGAGCGAAATTTGAAAAAATAAGGTAAATTTGACTCGTTTTAGCGCCGTCAAATTTCATCTGAAAAACGCCTTTTATGCCGTTATAAACAAACGAAATATTAATGATATTTTTTTGTAGCGCAAGCAGCATTTGAGTTAGATTTTCAAAGATTTCTCGCGAGTCCGCCGCGCTAAGTCCGTTAAAGATATATTCATAAAACCAGTTTAGATCGGGCTCGCTTATCAGCCTTTCTATGAGTGCCAGTCCGTCGGGTGCGGCGTAGGCTAAATTTGGCTTTTTAAAGAGATTTCTTATCACGATATTTTCGGTGCCGCTTGCGATCTCGCCCCAGTATTCGCCGTCCACGTCGAGGCTTTTTATACTTTTCGTGCTTAGGATTTTGTTGCCCATTTTGAGATTGTAGCGATTGTAGCCCGTCTTTTCGGCGACTTTGATACTGATGGGCAGGCTCGCATTTAGAGCCGTGCCAGCACCGCCGCTTGCGATTTTTTGCACTCGTGAGACGGGATTTATCATAGCTTGCTTGCTAAATTTACGATTTGCCGCGCCGCGTCCTCTTTGGACGTTAGCGCGATATTTTGCGCGCCGCGATGCGTTATAAAGGTGATTTGCGTGCTATCCGAGCCGAAATTTATATCGCCGCCCAGCACGTTTAGACAAACGGCGTCGAGGCTCTTTTTTTCAAGCATATTTTTTGCGTTTTGCATGGCGTTTGCGGCGTCCGTTTCCATTTTAAAGCCGATTTTTTTGACGTTTTTAAAATCCGCCAAAGAGCCCAAAACGTCATCGTTTTGCACTAGCTCCAGCGTCCAAATTGCGCCTAAGTTTTGCTTTTTTAGCTTGCCTTCAAATTTGGTTTTTGGAACGTAGTCGCTAACCGCAGCCGCCATCGCGAGTAAATTTGCGTCCGTCAAATTTGCGCGTAGCAGCTCTTTTAGCTCCGCCGAGCTTTGAAACTTGAGCGTTTTATAGGGCGCGTTTGCCGCCTCAAAACTAGCTATCAGCGTCACGTCCGCACCTGCGTAGTAAAATGCGTCCGCCAGCGCTTTTGCCGTCTTGCCGCTAGAAAAATTCGTGATCGCCCGCACGTCGTCGATCTTTTCGCTCGTGGCGCCGCCCGTTACGATCACCTTTTGTCCTTTAAATTTTGGCTCCGTTAGCATTCTTTTTGTTTCGTAGATGATCGTAGAAATGTCTGCCAGCGCGCCTTTACCCATGTCGCCGCATGCTAGGGTTTTTTCTACCGGCTCGATAAATCTCGCGCCGTTTTCCGCTAAAAACTCGAAATTTTTGCGCGCGGCGAAGTGATTTATCATTTTGTCGTTGGCTGCGGGCGCGATGAGTAGGGGAGCGGGGCTAGCGATCAGAGTCTGCATGAAGACGTTATCGCAAATGCCGCTTGCAAGCTTGTTTATCGTATTTACGCTCGCGGGCGCGATGAGGATTAGATCGGTTTTGGCGTAGGCGATGTGATTTAGCCCGTCCTGCCAACTTTCCGTGCGCGAGGTTAAAATTTTATGCTCGCACAGCGCTTCAAAGCCCGCTTCAGAGCAAAATTTAAGCGCTCCTTCGCTAAGCATAACCCGCACGTCCGCACCCTCTTTTTTTAGCGCGGATAAAATCTCATAAGCTTTATAAAACGCGATACTGCCGCAAACCGCGAGCAAAATTTTTTTATTTTTTAGCATTTTCGTCGCTTTTCGTGTCGTTAAAAAATTTATAAAAAAAGCCTTCTTTATTGACTTGTTTCGTGCGGCTGATGGCTAGCGCGCCGCTGGGTACGTCGCTAGTTACGGTGCTTCCCGCGGCGATTAGCACGTCGTCGCCGACTTTTACGGGAGCAACCAGCTGCGTGTCCGAGCCGATAAAGACGTTTTTGCCGATGATCGTTTTGTGTTTGGCTTTGCCGTCGTAGTTGCACGTGATGGTACCGCAGCCGACATTTGTGCCGCAGCCGATCTCGCAGTCGCCCAGATAGCTTAGGTGGCCTGCTTTGACGCCGTTTAGCCTGGCTGCCTTTAGCTCGACGAAATTTCCGATGTGAGTGTTTTTGATCTCGCATTTTGGGCGCAGGTGCGCTAGAGGGCCGACGTCCGAGTCCTCGACGACGGAGCTTTCTACGACCGAGCCGCTTTTGATGACGGAGTTTTTGATGACGCATTCGCCGATGACGCTTACGTTTTCTTCGATGACGCATTCACCTTCAAATTTTGCCCTAGCATCGATGTAAATGCTATTAGGCAGACGCATTAGCACGCCGCTTTTCATCAAATTTTTCTTGATCTCGTCCTGCATCAAATTTTCTGCTATGCTTAGCTGAAATTTATCGTTTATACCCATGAAATTTTGCTCTTCGACGCTGATGGCCCAGCATTTTAGGCCGCGCTCGTTTGCGATTTTTATCGCGTCGGTTAGGTAGAATTCTTTCTGCGAGTTTTCGTTGCCGATGAGAGGCAAAATCTCGCGTAAAACTTCGCTTTTAAAGCAGTAGCAGCCGGCGTTTGCGCTCTTTATCATTTTTTGCGTTTCGGTTGCGTCTTTTTGCTCGACTATGGCTTCTACTTTGCCGTTATTTATGATTACTCGGCCATATCCGTAGGGGTCTGCTGCCTCAAAAACGCTTAGCGCGATGTCTGAGTTGCCCGCGCTTAGGCGGATTAGGTCGTTGGTTTTTATAAGCGGCATATCTCCGCACAAAATCAGCGTTTTTTCGCTGTTTAGCGGGATGTTTTTTAGCGCGCCCGCAGTGCCTGAGAAATCCTTTAAATTTTGCTCGTAAATTTTAGTTTGAGGGAAAATTTCTTTGATTTTGGCTTCGACGAGATCTTTTTGATAGCTCAAAACCACGCTCACGTCGCTACTGATCTCATAAGCCTTGCGCAAAATATGGATAATCATCGGCTCTCCGCAAAGCTCGAAAAGCACCTTTGGTTTGGTTGATTTCATCCTCGTGCCAAGCCCCGCGGCAAGCACCACTACGCCGATATTGCTCATCTTTTTTCCTTGTTTAAATTTGAGCGATTTTATCTCAAATTTGCTAAATGCGGGATTAAGGTTTTTTGGACTTAACAATTTCTTAAGCATTAACTTATATAATCACGGCCTTTGAATATAATCAAAATCAAATTTAAAGGATGCAACTTGCTTTCATTTTTAAAAAAGGCTTTAAGAAGAAATCAGTTTTTGTTTAATCTCCACCTGATTTTATCGATTATTTTTGCCGTTCCGCTACTCGTTATAGGCGTTACGGGCGCGATTTTGTCGTATCAACACGAGCTTGAGGAGATCATAAATTTAAACTCCGTCAAGGTCGAAAAAACGGGCGAAATGCTAAGCACGGAAAAAATCTTGCAAAGCTTTAGCGAGCAAACGGGCGTTAAACAGCCAGCAAGGCTCGTGCTGCCGAAAAATGAAAACGAAGCGATCAAAATTTATGCTAGCAATAGCGATGCCTATTTGGTTGATCCCTATACCGCGCAGATCATCGGCAAGGACTATGGAGTGGCCTTTGTTCGCACCGTAATGTCGCTGCACCGAAATTTAGGCTTTGCGCTAACTGGCAATAAAACCGCTGGCGAGGTCGGCAAGCAGATCGTAGGCGCTAGTACGGTAGCGATGATAGTGCTCGTGATAAGCGGCGTTTGGCTACATTTCCCAAGATTAAAACGCAAATTTGCCGAGGCGATAAAGCCGAATTTTAAACTCAAAAAATATGCCCTTTTTTACAACCTGCACACGAGTTTAGGCGCCTTAAGCGCGGTGATTTATCTCGTCGTCTGTCTAACGGGGCTCATGTGGTCGTACCGCTGGTATAACGGCGCGGTGACTGAGCTTTTCGTTAGCGCGCAAAATTTGCCTAAAGAAGCCGAGCGCAAAGAGGGCATGCCCGCAAAAACAGAGGGAAAAAAGAGCGCCGAGTATAAATTTAGCGATGTGCAGAGAGCTTACGAGATATTTAAATCAAGCGGCATAGAGTATAAGGAATTTAGCCTAATGCTCGTAGCCGGAGATAAGATAAACGTCAGATACTACGAACCTGACGCGCCTAGCACCGCTCGTCCGAAAATGACCGCCGTGAACGTAAAAGATGGCAAGATGGCCGAGCAAAAGCAGACAGAGGGCATAACCGTAGGCATGGTAAAGAGCACGAACTATCAGCTGCATACGGGGTATTTTTTCGGGCTTGCGGGTAAAATTTTGTGGTCGGTCGTTTCGCTTTTGATGGCGCTTTTTATCTTTAGCGGCTTTTATATGACGGCAAAAAGGGCGTTTAAGCCAAAAAAGGCTTAGTTAAATTTGCCTTTTACGCGTGCGAGCTATAAATTTATCAAAATTTACGCTCGCCGCAAGACGCTACCTTTTGTTTTTGTTTAAAATTTCGCTTCGTTTTTTAAATCAAATTTTAGTAAAAGCAAGCATTCAAATTTTGGTCAATAAAAGTGCCAAAAAAACGAAATATGACCAAAAACGCAAAATTTAAAAAATTTTACATCGATTTGGAACGCCTTTTGCAAAAAGCTAATCTAAGTTTAACTGTTTTTTCAACTAAAAAAAACTAAAATACAAACTAAAATTTTTAAATAGAAAGTTGCAAGATGGATTTAGGTAGCCTCGTCGGTTGGATAGTTATTATGGTGCTTTTGCTAGGTTCCATGCAGATGGGCGTCGGAATCGGAGCTTACATCGATATTCCCTCGGTTTTGATCGTTTTTGGCGGTACGATTTGCGCGCTGATGATCGGCTTTAAGATGGAGCAGATAAAAAAGCTAGGCACGTTTTACGGCATCGCGGTAAAACCAAAAACCTACAATCTCCCAGAAATCGTAAAAAAAATGGTCGAGTACTCCACAAAAGCTCGTCGCGACGGTATCCTAGCTCTTGAGAGCGATGCAAATAACGAAACTGATCCGTTTCTAAAAAAAGGCCTATCTATGGCGGTTGACGGCAACGAACCGGACGCTATCAGGACGTTGCTTGAGATAGATATGGAGCAGGCTAGCTCGAGGCATGGCGATAATATCAAAATTTTCGAACAAATCGCGGGCTTTGCGGGCTCGATGGGTATGATCGGTACGCTCATCGGCCTGGTTGCGATGCTTATGAACATGTCAGATCCCTCAGCTATCGGTCCTTCTATGGCGGTTGCGCTCATCACGACGCTTTACGGCGCGATGATAGGAAACATCCTTGGCTCGCCCGTGGCAAACATCCTAAGCATCCGCGATAAGGACGAGGGCACGGCAAAAGTGCTGATGCTAGAGGGCATAATGGCTATCCAAGCAGGCGATAATCCTAGGACGCTCGAGATGAAGCTACTATCGTTTTTGCCGCCTAAAGACCGCGTCAGTCAGTTTGATAAGTAGTAAAAATGGCTAAAAAGTTAATCGATCCGGGCGACTGCCCCAAATGCTTACCCGAGTGGCTCGCGGCGTTTGGCGACTTGATGTCGCTGTTGCTTTGCTTTTTCGTACTGCTTCTTTCTATGAGTACGATGGACGCAAAGAAGCTAGAAGCCGCGATAGGCTCGCTAAGCGGGGCTTTGGGCGTGCTTGAGGGCGGCGCGAAACCGGACGTCAGCGCCGAGCAAAACCAAGACGACCACGCCACCTCGAACAAAGAGCGCACGGGCGTGAAATCAAATTTCGAGCAAACCCTGCGCTCTATTAACGAGCTTTTGCACGCTAGCGGCTCGCCAGAGGTTACCTTTGAGGAGAGCGAGAGCGGCTTTGTGATTAGGCTACCGGCAAATTTACTCTTTGCAAAAGATAGCGCCCAGCTGCAAAGCGACGACGCGTTGCTATTTTTAAAACGTATCGCGATGGTGATAGCAAAGCTGCCGCCAGACGTCGTAGCAAACGTGATCGGGCACACCGACAGCGAGCAACCGGGCTCTGCCGAGTTTAAAGACAACTGGCAACTATCATCGGCTAGAGCTATTAGCGTGGTTAGCGAGCTTATCAAAGACGGTGTCGATCCTAAAAAGCTAACTGCTTCCGCAAAGGCCGAATTTGAGCCGTTTGCGACGAATTTCACCGAGCAGGGCAGGGAGAAAAACCGCAGGGTCGAGATCCACTTCGTTTCGTTAAATTTAGACGATAAAGCCAAAACGCAAAAAAGCATACTGGACGCGCAGGAGTAAATTTGAAAAAACTGACGTTTTTGCTGTTTTTTATCTTTGCGGCGGTCGCGATAGGCGAGGATAACGTCACGATCCCGACCGTAAATCTCAGCCTAAGCGCGCCCACTACGCCGACCCAGCTGGTTAGCTCGCTAAACGTCCTACTCGTCCTCACCGTCCTCACGCTCGCCCCTTCGCTCGTTTTTATGATGACGAGCTTTTTGCGGCTCATTATCGTTTTTTCGTTTTTGCGACAAGCTATGGGCACGCAGCAGATGCCGCCTTCTACGGTGCTCATTAGCCTTGCGATGGTGCTTACGTTTTTTATCATGGAGCCTGTTGGCAAGCAGGCCTACGAAGCGGGCGTGCAGCCCTATCTAAGCGAGCAAATCGGCTACCAAGAAGCCTTTGAGCGCGGCGTAAAGCCGTTTCGCGAGTTTATGATAAAAAATACGCGCGAAAAGGATCTGGCGCTGTTTTTGCGTATCAGAAATATGCCAAATCCGCAAAGCTTCGACGATATCCCGCTCACGGTCGTGATGAGCGCATTTATGATCAGCGAGATGAAAACGGCATTTGAGATAGCCTTTTTGCTCTATCTGCCGTTTTTAGTCATCGATATGGTCGTTAGCTCCGTGCTCATGGCGATGGGTATGATGATGCTACCGCCGACGATGATTTCACTGCCGTTTAAGCTACTTATTTTCGTGCTCGTCGACGGGTGGAATTTGCTCGTCATGAACCTCGTTAAAAGCTTTCATTAGGTTTTTTGTCGCTATAATCTTAAAAAAGCTCCGCGCGCCGCTTAAATTTTCATTTTATTTTACTTACGGCGCCAGACTTCAGACGGCGCAAACCAGCTAAAATTTAGCCCGCGCCGCCCAGAGCTAATAGGGAAGGCTTTAGATGAAAAAAATTTATATATTTTTGAGTTTTTGCATTGTTTTAGGAGGTTCGGAGGTTAAATTTGACGGAAATTTACACGAGCTGATCTTGGCCGCGCAGAGTTCAAATTTGGCTCAAATCTCAAACTACGAACCGCAAAAAGCGCAGCTGCAAAAAGATGCCGTAAAGAGTGCGTATATGCCAAGCCTTACGATCGACGGCGGATATAGTTTTTTAAGCGGCGATATAAACGTCCTACGCCCGCAAAGAGCCGCCACGGCAAGAGCGATTTTGGAGCTTGCGGTTTATGACGGCGGCAAGCGCGAAGCCTTGCTAAGCTCGCTTTCGCACCTTAGCGCGGCTGAAATTTTAAAAAACGAGGATTATCAAAATTTGCTTGCGCTTAACGCAACCAAGCTTTATTTTAGCTTTTTGTCGCTGGGCGAGCTCGCGCTGGCAAAAGAAGGCGAGATAAACTATCTAAAAAACGCGCTAAATAGGTTGGAAAAATACTACCGCGCGGGGCTTAGCGACGAAAGCGAGTATGAAGCGGTAAACGCCAGATACGCCATGGCGCTCGCCGAACGCCTCGAAATCACTCAAAATCAAAACGAGATAAAAAATCAAATTTACGCGCTAACGGGCAGAGATATCGAGCCTGTGGCGGGCTCTAGGATTTCGTTTTTGGACGATGAAAACTCCGTGCCGCCAAAAAGCGCAAAGCCGGAGCTTGAGGCGCTTAGGCTAAATTTCGTTGCGGCCTTGGAGGATGAAAAGATAACTGCGTCCGAGATGAACCCGCAAATTTTCATCAAAAACACATACACTTTTATGCGTACTCATTACGATAGAAATTTGCTGCCGGCACAGTATAGAAGCGCACTGGAGCCCTATTTTGACGACTTTTTTAAGCCGAATTTAAACACCAACGAGCTGATTTTGGGCTTTAGCTGGAAGGCGTTTGATTTTGGCGCGAACAAAAAGCGGCGCGAGATAAAGCGCATAAGTGCGCTGCAAGCGAAGCTAAATCTGGATCAAAAGCGCTTGCAAAACGAGCTAAATTTGGCAAATATCAAAAACGACCTAAAGACGCTCGAGCAAAAGATAGCTGCCGGCAAAAGCGCGCTAAACTCGGCGCAAACCTCGCTAAATGCCGTCAGCAAAAAGTACGAGGCCGGGCTGCTTGGGTACGTCGAGTTTTTAAACGCGACCGCGCAGAGCTTTAGCGCAGGCAGCGCGCTGGAGCTAAGCAAGAGTAAATTTGAAATCAAAAAGGCGGAGTATCTGTATGAGCGCGGCGGCAAAATCGCCGAAAATATCGAAAAAACGGAGCGCAAATGAATAAAATTTTACTTTTTTTACTGAGCGCGGCGGTTGTGCTTTGCGCACAGGATAAAATTTACGCGAGCTTTGACGTCGCAGCGGCAAAAGACGCGCAGCTCGCGCTAAAGGCCGTCGGTATCGTAAAGACCGTAAACGTAGAAATAGGCTCTGCGGTAAAGCGCGGCGACGTGCTGCTAGAGCTTGAAAACGATAGCGAAAAGCTAGCCGTCAAGCTCGCGCAAAACGACCTAGAGAGCGCGCAGACGGCAAAAGCCCACACAAAAAGCGTGCTGGATAAATTTAAGCTCGTTCAAAGCGTGAGCTCGAAGCAGGCTTTTGAAAATGCGGAATTTGATTTCAAAAACGCCGCACTAGCCGAAAACAGAGCGCATCTGGCGCTAAATTTGGCGCAAAAGCGGCTTGAAGACACGCGGTTACTCGCGCCTTTTGACGGGACGATATCGGGCAAGAGCATCGAGGTCGGCGAGGGTGTGGGCGGCGTAGCGCAAAAGCTGATGTCGGTATTTTCGTATCCCGACGTCAAACTCAAGCTTAGCTTTGATGAGAAATTTAAAGACCGCGTAAAAATAGGTAGCGAATTCGTCTATAAAATAGACGGCGAAAATGAGGAAAGACGCGGTAAAATCAGCCTCATATACCCGACTATCGACACGAAAAACGGCAAAATTTACGCCGAAGTGCAGACGCAAAATTTGATGCCGGGGCTTTTTGGCGAGGGATATATCGTCTCTAGCGCGCAGGACGTGGACGCAACGAGCGATAAAAAGGCCGCCGAGCCTAAAAAAGAGGACGCAAATAAAACACTTGGGCTTAAATTTGACGGCTTTGAAAACGGCAGACTTGCGAGCGCGAAATTCGACGTAGAAAAAACTAGTTTCGGCGCGGCGCGGTTTTCAAATTTGACGTCGCAAACGAAAGACAAGGTAAATTTGAGCTCAAATTTAGCGAATGTAATTAAATTTGACGCCGCCACGAAAAACGTAAATTTGACAAAAGGGGCGGACGACGGATTAAATTTATCGCGCAAAGCAGGCGGCATAAATTTAAACGCCGAATTTAACGCTACTCAAATTTTGCTCGCCGATAAATGCCAAACGCTTTTTATGGAGCAGGGCGGGCTGATAAAATCGCCGCAAAAGCCCGTTTTTGCGAAGGCGCAAAATGTATAAATTAGCCATAAATCGCCCGATTACGACGCTGATGTTTTTCATCGCGCTCGTATTTTTCGGTGCGATGTCGCTCCTTAGGATGCCGGTAAATCTCTTTCCCGAGGTCGTCATTCCGCTGATTAAGATCACGACCTATGCGCCCGGCGATATGAGCCTCATCGAGAGCAGGGTCACCAAAAAGATCGAGGACGAGGTCTCGACGATAGACGGTATCAAAAAGATCAGGTCATATACATTTAACAACCTCAGCATCGTTTTGGTCGAGTTTAATCTCAAGAAAAACATAGACGTCGCCGCAAACGACGTGCGAGACAAGGTCGCAAAGGCAAAGCTCGACGCCCAGCCCGAGATAGAAAAAATCAACAGCGACAGCGGCAAGGTGGCGAGCTTTTTCGTTAGCCGCAAGGACGAAAATTTAACCACGCTTATGCAAGCGGTAAAAGACGAGGCAAAGCCGTTTTTGCAACGCGTAAAAGGCGTTGGCAAGGTTGATGACAAGGGCTTTTTGGAGCCTGAGATTAAAATTTACCTTGATCCCTTTAAACTCGATAAATACGCCTTAACCGCAGCCTCGGTCATAAATATAATCAAATCGCAAAATTTAAAAGTGCCTTTAGGAAAGCTCGAAAACAGCGAGTTTGAGATATTTTTAAAGAGCGAATTTGACGCTAAAAGCGTGCACGAGCTAGAGGAGATACGCCTGCAAAAAGACGTGTTTTTAAAAGACGTCGCGCGCATAGAGCTATCTCATCACGACACCGACGCCGTAGCGATATATAACGGCAAGCGCGGAGTGCTGCTTGATGCTATAAAAGTAAGCGGTGCAAACACGATCGAGACTATAGACGCGCTCAAAGCTAAAACGGACGATCTAACGGCAAGACTAGGCGCAAACTACGAAGTAGAGCGTGTTTATGAAAAGAGCGAGAGTATCCTAAAGCACATAAATCAGGTCAAATTTGACATGATGCTGGGCGTCGCGCTCACGGTCGTCATCGTCTTTTTCTTTTTGCGAAGCTTTAGCGCGACTATCATCGCCGCGCTCGCGATCCCGGCTAGTATCGTGGGGACGTTTTTTATCATCGACGTTTTGGGCTTTGATCTAAACCGCCTCACGCTGCTGGCTCTCACGCTTGGTATAGGTATATTTATCGACGATGCGATCGTGGTCGTGGAAAATATCTCCAAAAAGATGCAAGAGGGCGAGAGCAATCCGCTAAAAGCGAGCTTTGAGGGCGTGCGCGAGATCGCCTTTAGCGTGCTTAGCATCAGTGCGGTGCTGCTTTGCGTGTTTGTGCCGATCGCCTTTATGGAGGGCATCGTCGGGCAGTATTTTAACTCCTTCGGTATGAGCGTGAGCGGCGGTATCGTGGTGTCGTTTTTGGTTTGCATTATGCTGATACCTAGCCTCGCGGCGAGATTTTTAGGCAAGGGCGAGAGTAAATTTTACCGCGTGACGGAGCCGTTTTTTGAGGCGCTCGAGAGCGGTTACGAGCGGCTTTTGAAGCTTATTTTGAGGTTTAAAACCGCGTTTGTTATACTCACTTTGGGCATGCTGGCTCTTTGTATGAGCCTAGCCGGTAAGGTCGGTATGGACTTTTTGCCAGTCGAGGACGAGGGGCAGTTTGAGATATTTTTAAAAGCAAGCCCGGGCATCTCGGTAGAAGCTATGAGTGCTAGAGCTAGCGAGGTCGTGCGCGAGGTAGATAGCGATCCGCGCGTCGAGTACTCGTATATGATCGCGGGTTACACAGACTCAAAAGACGCGTACAAGGCTAAAATTTACGTCCGCTTAAAGGGCTTTGAGTCGCGAAAAGAGCGTCAAACGCAGATAATGGACGAGTATAGAAAAAAGCTTAAATTTGAAGGTCTCAGCGTCAAAGTCCTGCAGATACCATACGTCGATACGGGCAGCGACAGCGAGCCGGTGCAGCTAACGATCACGGGAGATAGCCTAGAAAAGCTAGACGAAATCCTACCTAAAGCCATAGCCATGGTGCGCGCGATAGAGGGCACGACGGATGTCGGTAGCGATAACGAAGACAAGATAAACGAGCTACAAATCAGCGTAAATAAAGACAAAGCCAAACGCCTAAACGTCGATCCTAGCGCGGTCGCGCAGGTGATATACGCGTCCTTTGGGCAAAACAGGCTGGGTAGCTTTGATAACGGCGACGCACAGTACGATATGATACTGAGGTTTGACGACGAGTACCGCAAGGACGCGCAGGCGCTACAAAAACTAAAGATCAAAAACGCCCACGGCGAGAGTATAAGCCTAAGCGCGGTAGCGGAGTTTAAGACGAGCAAGACCTTTTCCGTGATAAACCGCTTTAACAAACAGCGTCAGATCAGGATCGTCGCAAACGTGGATAACGTCCCGCTGGGCGCCGTGCAAAAGGGTATCGATGAAAATATCGGTCAAATTTTGCCCGCGGGCTACGACTATGTGATGACGGGCTTTATCGAGATGATGAACGACACGAATGCGGCTTTTGTCTTTACGATCAGCCTTAGCGTCGTGCTCATCTATATGATCCTAGCCGCGCTTTACGAGAGTTTTATTTTGCCGCTCATCATCATGATCTCGATGCCGCTTGCCTTTGGAGGCGTAGCGGTCGGACTGTATCTTAGCGGAAACTCCTTTAGCCTATTCGTCATGGTCGGCGCAATATTGCTTTTTGGTATGGTGGGTAAAAACGCGATTTTGGTCGTGGATTTCGCCAATCGCTACGCAAACGAGGGCGTGGAGCTAAACGAAGCCATCGTGCGCGCGGGCGTAAAAAGACTGCGAGCGATACTGATGACTACTTTTGCGATGATATTTGCGATGCTACCGCTTGCGCTTAGCAGAGGTGCTGGATACGAGGGCAACTCCCCGATGGCGATCTCGGTTATCTCGGGGCTCATTAGCTCGACGCTGCTAACGCTACTTGTGGTGCCTGCGCTCTTTGGCGCGGTATATAAGATAGATAAATTTGTGAGTAAAATTTATAAAAGAGAGGAAATTTAGAGCTCAAATTTGAGTTTGCTTTTGGCGAGACCTGTATCAAATTTGCGCTCGGCGGTTGCTTGAGCGTTGGGCGCTGATTTTGTTTAAACTAAAAAGCTGATTTTGCTTTGAGACCACATTAAATTAATTTCCGTAATTTAACGTAACAAATTTGTCGTTTTGCATTCGTCTGCCTCTGCTAAACCCTGTTTTTAAATATCTAGCGCAAAATATAGATTCCTTATTTATTTGATAATAGTTTTAGAAATTATTAATTTTTAAAATGCTAAAATCCGCGCCGATTTAGAGTAAATTTTAAAAGGACGAATTTTAAACGTGAATATACTTGACAAAAAGACGATGTATAAAATTCATACTTATATTTCACTCATATTTTGCATTCCGCTAGTTATCGTTTGCTTTACGGGCTCTGTTTTGGTTTATAAAGACGAGATAAATAATATCTTAATGCCAGGCGTCATCTATGTAGCAGACGGCAACGATAAAAAGAGGCTAAAATTTGACGAGCTAAGAGAAAAAATAGAAAAAGAGTATCCGCATCACGAGATCGTAGGCTGGAATATCGACGCAGATCCCCAAAAAACGGACAAAATTTGGCTACTGCCTCACGGTGCGGGCCAAAAAGAGTGGGCGTGCGTGTATCTAGACGCATTTAGCGGCGAGATAAAAAGCGGCCTAGTGCCGCATGATAGCGGATTTATCGGCGTTATAACCGAGCTTCACGAAAATTTACTCCTTGAAAAAAGCGGTCAAATTTTGCTTGGGCTAACGGCGATTTTTGCTTTTATTATTTCGATCAGCGGCTTTGTTATTTACCGAAACTTTTGGACGAATTTACTGCGCCTTCGGTTTGCGCGCATGGTGGTTTTTATGAGCGATTCGCACAAATTTATCGGCGTTTTTTCTACGCCCGTTATCTTTGCGGTCGCGCTTAGCGGGGCTTGGTGGGAGCTTAGGTTTATGTTTATGCCGCCCTTTGATAATTCTAAATTCGTAATCGGTCCGTAAATTTACGACAAAAATATCTCTATCGACGCCCTCGTGCAAAAAGCGGCCTCGGATATGCCCGGATTTGAGACGCACTACGTTAGTTTTCCGTTTTATGATGGCGCAAATATCACGCTTTACGGGCAAAAACCGCAGCAAAGCTTCCTGCATAGCCAGTACTCAAGCACCGTTTCTTACGATAAAAACAGCGCAAATTTAATCGATGTAAAAGATATCGAGCTAGTAAGCAAAACGGATAAATTTTTATCGACGTTTAGGCGAGCTCACTACGGTGATTATAACGCCGCGACTAAGTTTTTCTGGTTTTTATGCGGCTTGGCACCGTTAGCGCTTAGCGTTTCGGGCATTTATTTATGGATAAAAAGATCAAATTTTAAAAGGAGAAAAAGATGAAAAATAAAATTTTGTTTTCGGTTGCGGCGATAAATTTGCTAGCGTCCGTTCAAATTTTAGCCGCTCAAAACGGCGAGAACGCAGCCGGCAAAGAGACGCTACAGGCCGTCGAAGTCACTAGCGAACAAAGGCGCGACGACGTCAAATACAACGCAAAAGAGCTGGTAAAAAGCACCACGAGGCTAGACCTCACCTCGCGCCAAACACCTCAATCGCTAACCGTCATCACCGAGGCTAGGCTAAAGGATCAAAATATCAACGACTATCAGGTGCTTTTGCGAAATATCCCCGGCGTCACGCTTAGCAAGTGGGATGAGCGCGTTTACCCGACGGCAAGAGGCTTTAAGATAGATTATTATTTGCTTGATTCGATGCCTAGCTTTGGCGGATTTAGCTTGGGCGCAAACGATATGAGCTTGCTACCATATGAACGCGTCGAAGTCGTCAAGGGCGCAAACGGCCTACTAGCGGGCGCCGGCAATCCGGCGGCTAGTTTAAATTTCATCCGAAAAAGAGCAAATTCAAAAGAATTTACGGGAAATTTCAAACTAAGCGCTGGCTCGTACGATAGATACGGCGTATCGGGCGACGTGCAGACTCCAGTGACTGCTGACGGCAGCGTGCGAGCTAGAGCGTCGTTTATGCACGAGAAGTCTCGCTCGTATATGGACTACTATAACCGTAAAAACACCGCTATCTACGGCGTTGTTGATGCGGATATCATGGATAGCTCGTGGCTAAGCTTAGGCGCTTTTTATCAGGAGCTAAAGCGCCACGGCATACGCTGGGGAGGAATGCCGGCGTTTTACAAAAACGACTCTAGGCGCGAGTTTAGTAAAAATGAAATTTTCTCGCAGCCTTGGACTAGGTGGGATATCAAGACTTTTGACGTTTATGCCGATTTTAGGCACTATTTTGAAAACGAAGCCAGCCTAAATCTCTCCTACTCCTTCCGCCGAGCAAACACGGACTCAAATCTACTCTACTACGGCGGCAAGGTAAATTTAGACGGTACGGGCGATGTTAGCGGACTTAGCGTCTATGCAAACAAACGCGAGGAAAATATCCATAACGTAGACGCCTACGTAAACCTGCCGTACGAAGCGTTTAGCTTGCCTCACGAGGCGGTTTTCGGCGCTATGTACAACAACTATAAAAAAAGCTCCGACAGCGTCAGCAGCTACTGGAATAGCCGCACGACTCCGGCAGGCCTAGCCTATGCGGCGCGCACTAGGATAGATTTTAACAACCTACACCTAGACGACCCGAAGCTACCTTACGCCGATCAAAACAACGCCGATAAAACGGTGCAAAAGGCCGTATATTTGGCTAATAAATTTTCTATCACGGACGAGCTTAAGTTTTTGCTAGGAGCCAGGATGAGCTACTATAAGTACCGCATAACAGGCGGCAACGGAAATAGAAATTTCACTCAAGAAATCACGCCATATCTAGGCGTCACGTACGATATCGGCGAAAACCACACGCTTTATGCTAGCTATACAAGCATCTTTAAACCCCAAACCGTAAAGGATATCAACGGCAAATACTTAGACCCGGTCCAAGGCAAAGACTATGAGCTGGGTATAAAGGGGGATTATTTTGACGGTGCGCTATCGGCTTCATTTGGCGTATTTAAGGTCGTTCAAGATAAACTAGGCGCAAGAACGGGGCAAAAGATCCCAGGCACTACGACCGATGCGTACGAAGCTAAAAAAGGCGTGACGAGTAAGGGCTTTGAGGTAGACGTAAACGGAGAGATAAATCAAAACTTAAGCCTTGGTCTTGGGCTTACTCACTTTAACGCCAAGGACGCAGACGGTAAGAAATTTGACACCGAAAGCTCGCGCACTACGGCAAATCTCTTTGCCAAATACTCTATAGCGGACTTTAGAGCAGGTGCGGGAGTGCAGTATAAAAGTAAAATTTACGTCGGTAGCGGCGCAAATGAAATCACGCAAAAAGCCTATACGCTGGCAAATTTGATGTTTGGCTACAAGATAAGTAAAAACTTTGACATCCAGCTAAATATCGATAACGTATTTAACAAAAAATACTTCGAGGGCATCGGAAACAACAAGATGGTCTACGGCGACCCGAGAACGTTTAATCTAGGCTTTACGTATAGTTTCTAAGTGATTTTTGGATTTTTGCCGCGCGGCTTGGTTTGTGAGCATGATATAAATTTGGCGCTTTTTGTCGGTACTGAATTTGTAAATTTATGAACTACGATAGGCGCCGAATTTAGATATAAAATTAAGCGTAAATTTATCTTAACGTGCTAGAAATACTCTTTTAACGAGCAATAAATCTGTTACAAATTTGACCGAGTTTGGTTGTAGCCGAGTATTTTAAAGTTTATTTTAAGCATTATTTTGGCGAACGTAAGGTAAGATTAAGGCAAATTTCTCTTAAGGCTAAATTTTGAAACGCGCTATTTTTCAAAGCATCTTGCACGTTATCATTTTTATGCTGGTTGCGGCATTTGCTAGCGGTTGTGCAGCGCAAAAAAAGGCGACTCCCGCACCCCAAAAGCCGGTTACGCAAGCTGAAGTTAAGCACATCTGCGACGGTAAAACCCCAAAAGAGTGCAATGATACGGGCGTAAAATTTGAAAACAGTAAAGACTACGAGCGCGCTAAGCTGTGCTACCAAAAAGCCTGCGACGATAACGAGGGTATCGCCTGCTCAAATCTAGGCTCGCTACATCAAAAGCTAAAAAGCAAAGAGGAGAGCGAGATTTTGACGATATTTGCGAAGTCTTGCAAGCTCGGTAACAAGTACGGTTGCTATAATGCGGCTAACTTTTACCGCCTCGGACGCGGTACGGAGCACGATTTTGCCGCGGCGCGTAAGCTATACGAAAAGTCGTGCCTAGAGCTAAATCACGCGCAAAGCTGCTCAAATCTGGGCGGTATGTATCAGTTCTCACTAGGCGTAAAAACCGCTGATTCTAAAACGGCAAAAAAATTTTACAAAATGGGCTGTGAGATGGGCGATGAGATAGGTTGCAGAAACCTTTCTCTTGTCGGCGGTGAGTAAAATTTACTTTTATACTTTCTTGATTTTACCGCCAAATTTGACGATTCTACAAGTATCCTAATCAAAATTTGACTGAGAGTGTTTGTGATTTGAGCCAAATTTACCAGTTTGGAGAAAAGCACCGCCGCTTTTATGACGCAAAATCTAAATTTAAGACTTCCACCTAAGCGTAAAGGTTGTTTCTTTACCCGGCTCACTTTCGCAGGTTACGGCGATAGCATTGTTTTCGCAGGCTCTTTTGACTAAATTTAGCCCGATACCAAATCCGCCTTGGTCTTCGTTAAACCGCGTGTATCGCTCGAAAATTTTATCTTGCTGCTCTTTGCTTAACCCCTCGCCGCTATTTGAGATTTTTAGCTCGCCGTCTTGCAAACTAACCGCGACGTAGCCGCCTTGGTTTGCGTATTTTGCGGCGTTACTTAGTAGATTATCCACCGCTCGTTTTAGCTCGTAGACGTTTGCGTTTATGAGAGCGTCATTTAAATTTAACCTTAGATCAAGCCCTCGTTTAGCAAAAAATGGAGCGAAAAACTCGAGCCGCTCGTTTAAAATATCTTTCAAATTTAGCTCTTCTTTAGGCGCGCAGCGCTCGGCGCCAAAGGATAAATACGTGAGGTCCTCATAGGTGCGGCTTAGCGTTTTGGCGGCGGTTTGGATGTTGTTTAGGCGCTTTAGATTTCTCTGGCTTAGGCTACTTTTATCTGCCGTTTCGATGCTCATAAGTATGACGCTAAGGGGCGCGTTTATCTCGTGAGTAGAGTCTTTTATAAAGCGATTTAGCGCGGCGATCTTGGCGTGTAGCGGCGCTAGCGCGGTCTTTGCTAGATAAAAGGCGATTATCATGATGACGCCTAAAACGATAAGCAAATTTAGCGCCGTACGCAGTCGAAGCAAATTTAGCTCGCTCGTGACGTCCTTACCGCTTAGCGCGATTTTTGCCGTGGCTAGCTCGTCCGCGCCGCCTTCATCCATGTTTTGCAAAGCCTCAAATATCGTCACCTTGCCGTCCGATACGACTGCACCACTCTGTGCGTCGTCAAATTTAGCGCAGCCCGCCTCGCCGTATAAAATTTGACCGCTTTTAGCTACGATGCAGGCTTTGACGTCTTTTTCGGCGGTAAAGCTTTCTACCGCGCCAAGCCCGTCCATGCGCGCTTTCATGTAGATACCCATCTTGATCTCTTTTAGGTTTTTGACCTCGTTTGAGACGAGGGCTTCTTTTTTCATCTTATAGTCGTTTGTAAAAAAATACCCCAAAAATAGGGCGCTAGTGATGAGATAAAGCGAGAGGATTTTAGCTATAATGGCGGAGCGCTCAGACATAGATATAGCCGTCGCCGCGCCTATTTATGATCGCGTCCTTGCCTAAAATGCGGCGTAAGTTTTTAACGTAAACCCGTAGGCTCAGCTCGCTGGGTTCCTCGTCGTAGTTCCAAATTTTATCAAATATCGTCTCCTTGCTCAGCAGTGCGTTTTTATTTTCCAAAAATAACGCCAAAAGCTCGCTTTCTTTGTTTGAGAGGTTTACGATTTGCCCGTTTTGCCGGAGCGTTTTGGAGCTTGGATAAAATTTATATCCGTCGTTAAGCTCGATAAATTCGTCATTTACGTGAGAAAATTTGCGCTTGATTAAAATTTGAATACGAAGCAAAAGCTCTTTTAGCTCGTAGGGCTTTTTTAGGTAGTCGTCGCAGCCGCTTTTGTAGCCGATTTCTAGGTCTTGCAGCGCGTTTAGCGAGGTGGTAAAGATCGCAGGCGTGTCGTCGCCAAGCCGCCTAAGTTCGCGCAAAAGGGAGAAACCGTCGCCTTTAGGTAGCTTGACGTCGAGGATGAGGATATCAAAATTTCGCTCGTAGGCGGTATCTAGAGCTGCTTTGGCATCGGCGCGAACGGTCACGTCGTAGCCTTGTTCGCTCAGATACTCGCTGATGAGTTCGCTTAGCGTCTCATCGTCCTCTACGAGCAAAATTTGCGTCATTACATCTTATCCTTTTTCATATCCTTCATGTCATCTTTCTTTTTACTCATATCGTCTTTCATCTCTTTCATGTCGCCCTTCATTTCGTCCTTTTTTATCATCATATCGTCTTTTTTCTCCATCATGGCGTCCTTCTTTTCCATCATGGTATCTTTTTTCTCCATCATATCGCCTTTCATCTCGGCGGCAAAGATAGAACCTGTAACGAACAACGCGCTAAGCGCAACTAAAGCTAACTTTTTCATAGCATCTCCTTTAAGAAAATTTATGATGGAAGTTTAGCCAAGAAACGTGAAACGAGCGTGAAATTTAAGCCATCAAGCTAAAAACATAAGATAAAAGCGGCAGACTAACGAAGCTAAACGCGACCCCTACGGCAACCGCGGCGACTGCTAGCTGGCTATCAAGCTCGGCTTTCATGATCATTGCGCTTGCTAGCACCATCGGCGGCATGGCGCATTGTAAGATACCGATCATCCAAATTTGACCGAAATTTACACCAAAAACTATCGTGACTAATATAAAAATAAAAGGCGCCAGCAGCATTTTGCCCGCGATTACCACTGCGGTTGATTTATAGCAGCTCTTGATACTGCGGAATCCAAGTCCGATGCCTATCGCAAAAAGAGCAACCGGAACGACGCTTTGCGCAAAAAGCGTAAGCGCATCAAATAGTACCTTTGGAAGCGGAACGCCGCGGAGTAAAAAGCCTAAAATAAGCGCGACAAACGGCGGAAATTTGACCACTTTCATCACGTTTTGCACGATCGAAACCTTTGCCGGAGCGCCAAAAGCTAAGATAAAAGGCCCAAAAATGCTAATCGGGATCGAGGTGGCTAGCTGATCGTAAAAGATAACTTCATTCATCGCGTCCTCGCCGAAAAAGCCCTTAATGATAGGCATGCCCATAAATACGGTGTTTCCAAACATCCCCAGTAGCACGGCGCTCACGGTCGTGGCTTTGTTAAATTTTAAAAATTTGCACGCGAAAAATATCGCCGCAGCGCCCAGCATCGAACAGGTAAAACCCGTGGCGATGACGTTGATAAGCGTGGTGTCGATGTTTACGTGGTAAATTTTGTCGAAAATCAGCGCCGGAAGAGCGAAGCAAAGCGCGTAGTTTATGAATACGGAGGAGTTTTTTTGCTCGAAGACCTTAAATTTTTTCGCCCCATAGCCCGAAGCAATAATGATAAAAATAGATAATAATTGCGTAAACATTTGCGTAATCCGAGTTATAAATTTTAAAAAACCGATTATACGGCGGCTTGCATTAAAGAAAAATAAAATTTAATTGAATTACTTAACATCGCCTTAACGGGTTTTTGTATATAATCTCGAGTTAAATTTAAAAAAGCGAGAAATAATGAAAAAACTTATCAAATTTATCGCGGTTTTCGCCGTGCTAGCAGGGGTTGGTTACTATTTTTACGATAAAAATTTTAACATCCCGCAAGTCGATCAGTTTATAACCTCAAAAGCCGTTCGCGGCGAGCTGGTAAAAAGCATCGAAAGTAACGGCGAGATCTACGCTACCGAGTTAATCGACGTTGGCGCGCAAGTCGGCGGTCAGATCAAAAAACTATACGTCAAACTAGGAGATGTCGTAAAGGCTGGCGATATGATCGCTGAAATCGACTCGGCGACCCAGCAAAATAACGTAGATACAAAAAAAGCGCAGCTTGGAATTTATGAAGCGAAGTTAAATTCGGCCAAAGTCGCGCTTGAGATTTCAAAGACCAAATTTAAGCGTGAGCAAGAGCTTTTTGCCAAAAACGCAACCTCGAAAGAGGAGTTTGAAAACGCCAAAAATACCCTAGCCGCAAACGAAGCCTCGCTAAAAGAGATCGAGGCGCAAATCGTGCAGGCTAAAATCTCTCTAAACACCGCTCAAATCGACCTTGGTTATACTAAAATCACCGCTCCAAAAGGCGGCGTCGTGGTCTCCGTGCAGGTTGAGGAGGGGCAAACCGTAAACTCAAACCAAACTACGCCAACTATCGTAAATATCGCCGATCTAAGCAAAGTCCAGCTAAAAATGGAGATCGCCGAGGGCGACATCACGAAGATAAAGGTGGGCTCAAAAGTCGAATACTCGATACTCTCCGAGCCAAACCGTAAATTTCACGCTCATATTAGCTCGATAGACCCTGGCCTAACCACGCTAAGCAACGGCAAATACAAAACTACCTCAAGCTCAGGCTCGACCACCTCTAGCTCGAGCAGCTCGGCGATCTACTACTACGCTAAGGCCGTTGTAGATAATCCTGACGGCACGCTAAGGATCGGCATGACTACGCAAAATACCATCATCCTAGATAGCGTAAAAAACGCCGTCATTGTGCCTTCGATCGCTATCAAAAAAGAGGATGGAAAAAGCGTAGTTTACGTATTAAAAAAATGTAAAGACGGGCTAGATACGGCTGAGCGAAGAGAGGTACAGACGGGACTAATAGATAGCCTAAAAACTCAAATTCTAAGCGGAGTAGAGGAAGGCGAGGAAGTCGTGACGAAGCGAAATTCGGCGGCTGAGATCAGCAAAATGCTTGAAAAAGAGAAAAGAAAAATGGGCTTTTAAGGTAGTATCTTGAAAAATTTGATAGAACTTAAAAATTTAAGTAAGAAATTTAAACTCGGCGATAACGTGTTTGACGCGCTAAAAGACGTAAATTTGAGCATAAAAAAGGGCGAGTTTATCGCTATCATCGGACAGAGCGGATCGGGTAAATCCACGCTCATGAACATCCTTGGCTGCCTAGATAACCCAAGCGGCGGACAGTATCTGCTAGAAGAGCGCGACATATCTAAATTTGAAGGCGACGAGCTGGCGCGTTTACGCAGGGAAAAATTCGGCTTTATATTTCAGCGCTATAACCTTCTATCTACGCTAACTACGCTGCAAAACGTGGCTTTGCCTAGCGTATATGCGGGCGTTTCTAAAAAAGATCGCGAGAAAAAGGCCGGCGAGCTTTTAGAAGGGCTCGGTCTTGGCGAAAAGCTGCAAAACTTACCCAGCAAACTTAGCGGCGGACAGCAGCAGCGAGTCTCGATCGCTAGGGCGCTCATAAACGGCGGCGAGATCATCCTGGCAGATGAGCCAACGGGCGCGCTAGATAGCAAAAGCGGGCTTATGGTGATGGAAATTTTAACGAATTTGCACAAGCAAGGCCACACCATCATCATCGTCACGCACGACCCAAATATCGCCGCATACGCAAACCGCGTCATCGAGATAAAAGACGGTAAAATTTTAAGCGATACGACAAAAAAGGATGAAATTTTCGTGGCTGAAAAGACGCCGCCAAAGCAAAAAAATATCTTTAGCTTTTATAAAGATCAGTTTATCGAGAGCTTTAAAATGTCGATAAATGCGATACTTAGCCACAAGCTTAGATCCATGCTTACGATGCTTGGCATCATCATCGGCATCACATCGGTTATCTGCGTAGTCGCTCTTGGAAAGGGCTCACAAGAGCAGATCCTCTCCGATATCCGCGGTATCGGCACAAATACGATCGACATCTACAACGGCAAGGGCTTTGGCGACAGATCAGAGCGCATCAAGGCTCTAACGATCAGCGACGCGACGCTACTTTCAAAGCAAGATTATCTCGATAGCGTCACGCCAAACGCCTCGACCGCCGCGACTTTGACGTATCGAAATAAATCCGCCAGCGCGACCGTCAGAGGCGGCAGTGAAGATAGCCTTGATGTCATGGGTTACAAGATGGAGGCTGGACGCGAATTTACCGCTGATGATGTGAAGGACTCAGCTTCTGTTGCGATCATCGACCAAGCAACGAAGGATGAATTTTTCAAAAATGCCGACCCGGTTGGAGAGACGCTACTCATCAACCGCCGTCCATTTAAGATAATTGGCGTCTTGCAAAAGAAAGAAAAGGGCTTTGATGATGGCAGTACATTAAAGGTCTATACGACCTACACGGCAATCATCAATAAACTAACCGGCGACAAGCACATAAGCTCGATCACAGCAAAGGTAAAAGACAATGTAAATGCCCAAATCGCCGAGCAGAGCATAACTGAAATTTTGACTGCAAAGCACGGCAAAAAGGACTTTAAAACAAGAAATTCTGACAGTATAAAAGTAACGATAGAGGAGGCAACCAAGACGATGACGTTACTCATCTCTTGTATCGCCTTTATCTCCTTGCTTGTGGGCGGTATAGGCGTGATGAACATCATGCTAGTCTCCGTCACCGAGCGCACAAAAGAGATCGGCATCCGCATGGCGATCGGCGCGCGTCAGGGCAATATCCTCGAGCAGTTTTTGATCGAGGCTGTGCTACTGTGCCTTATCGGCGGACTAATCGGCGTTGGGACGTCGTTTAGTATCGGCTACCTAGCGGAAAATTTCGCACCCGATATCAAGATGATATTTTCGCAGACTTCTATCGTGGTTGCGCTCGTCGTTTCTAGCGCGATAGGCGTGATTTTTGGCTATATGCCTGCTCGCAGCGCCTCAAAGCTAAATCCTATCGACGCTCTTTCAAGGGAATAAAAATGAAAAAAATCTCCATAATCCTAGCCGCCTTTTTACTCGGCGGCTGCGCTGTAACGCAGATAAACGAAAACTACGAGCAAATTTTGCTAAAAGAGGGCGCAAATTTGACGGCGAATTTTAAGCTGGAGCGTGAGTGGTGGCTAGGCTATAACGAGCCCAAGCTAAATGAACTGATCGAGCTAGGGCTAAAAAACAACATAGATCTGGCAAAATCAGCCATCGCAGTAAATAAAGCCCTCGCGCAAGCAGGCGTCTTGCAGGCCGATCTCGTGCCTAGCTTTAACGCAAATTTGGGCGCCCAAACCGGTAAAAATATAAAAACGGGCGGTAGCTGGAATGAGAGCTACAAAAGCGGCGTATCGCTAAGCTACGAAATCGATCTGTGGCGCAAGCTCGCAAACTCCGCAGACGCCGCCATGTGGGAGGCGAACGCGACCAAATACGACCTAGAGGCCGCTCGCCTAGCACTCATTAACTCCGTCGCAGATGCGTATTTTGAGGCAAAATATCAAAAAGAGAGCATAAATCTATATGAAAAGACGCTAAAAAACTACGAGGAGCTTGAAGCCATCATAAAGGCTAAATTTGAGCTCGGTAAAGAAGAGGAGCTGAGTCTAAAACAGGTAAAAAGCTCGGTGATCTCGGCTAAAAATAGAATTTTAAACGCGGCCAAGAGCCTTGACGCGGCGGAAAAAACGCTAAGAAATCTGCTAAATGTTAGGCCTGAGTTTGAGTTAAATTTGAGCGGAAATTTGAGCGATATCTCGCCGCAAGGCATAAATTTAAACGTACCGCTTTACGTTATTGGCGCGCGTCCTGATTTGCAAGCCGCGATCTCTCGTATCAAAGAGGCGCTTTTGGGGGTCAAGGTTAGCGAAAAAAGCTTTTATCCAAGCATCACGGTAGGCGCGGGCCTTAGCGGTAGCGGAGATAGCGCTAGCGAGGGGCTTAAGTTAAATTTTTTAAGCGGAAATATCGCGATAAATTTGCCGTTTTTAAACTACTCCAAGCTCAAATCAAAGCTAAAAATCTCCGAGCTTGAGTTTGAAGCGATGAAGCTAAACTACGCGCAGACGCTAACGACCGCGCTAAACGAGATCGACGCGAGCTATAAAAATCTGCAAAAAGACGAGGCGGTCTTGCGAAATTTAAACGAAAATTTGCGAAATCTAAGCTCTATCAGCGACATATACAAGCTCAAATACGACTACGGCAAAACCGAGCTAAAAAACTATCTAGAGGCGCAAAATTCGCTACTTGAAGGCAGAACAGGCGTGCTGGCACAAAAGTATAAAATCTTACAAGACGAAATCGGTATATATAAAGCTACGGCTGGGCGGGCAGAGTAAATTTGGCTAGGCTGTGCGCCTGATTTGCGGTTTTGGTTTTGAGGTGAGTTAAATTTGCAGCAAATTTGGCGGTTAGTTAAATTTAGCTAGCCGCAAATGGCCTTGCAAATTTACTCCCGCCGTTTACTTAGAAAATAAAACAGTCCCGCCAGCGTCGCAAAAAGCGCAAGTATAGATTCGGCGACGATAGCCGTGCCGTTTTGAAAGCCGCCTAAAAACATCCCGTTCGTATTCATCCCAAAAAATCCCGTGATAAAATTTAGCGGTAAAAATAGCGCCGAAAGTAGCGTCAGGATGTAGATGTTTCGGTTGATTTTGTCGTTTTTTAGGCTCTGTATATGCGCGTAGATATCGTCTATCCTGGCGGCGTTTTCGCAGGCTGCGTTTTTTAGCACGCCGGCTTCGTAGACGTAGTTTTTGAGCTGCTTTTTTAGCTCGGGCCTTTCGTTTTGGCAGATGGCCAGAGCCTCGTAAAAGTGCGAAATTTTATTTTGAAATTTGCGTATTTCGTATTTTAAGACCGCGTGCTTTTTGATAAATTTAGTAAAATCCCTCTTGCCCGCGTAAATTTTCTCGTAGCTTTCAAGCTGGGCGGAGTGCTCGGCGATCTTGGCGCGAAACTCGCTCGTTATCTTTTTTACTACGCGTATAAACTCCTGCGAGCCGCTTTCGCTGCCGTCCTGAGCGTAAATTTTGTCGTCTTTAAAGATAAATTTATAGTTTTGTTCGCTGCCGTCCGTAACTAGATAGACGTACTCGCACTCCTCGTCGTAGAAGTACCCCGAGATATCGCGCTCGCTCACGGCTTTGCCTTATATACTTGGCGCGTCTTTACCGCGTTTGGCGTAGAAATTTCGCCTAAATTTTTCAAATTCGCCCGCCGTTATCGCTTCTCTCATCTGCCGCATCAAATTTAAATAATAATGCAAGTTATGTAGGCTTGCCAAACGGAAAAACGTTAGCTCGCCTGCGCGGTATAGGTGGCTAAGATAGGCGCGTGAGTAGTTGCGGCACGCGTAGCAGTCGCACTGGGGATCTATCGGAGCGCGGTCGGTTGCAAATTTTGCAGACTTGATATTTATCTTACCGAAACTCGTAAATAGCGTGCCGTTGCGCGCGTTTCGCGTCGGCATCACGCAGTCAAACATATCCACGCCGCGGGCTACGTTTTCTACGAGGTCTTCGGGAGTGCCTACGCCCATGAGATAGCGCGGACGCGCCGCATCGATGTATGGCATCACGGCCTGCACGGTATCATACATCTCTTGGTTGCTTTCGCCTACGCTAAGACCGCCGATAGCAAGCCCGTCAAAAGGCATCTCGCATAGCGCTTCGGCGCAAAATTTACGCGCCGCCTCGTCCGTGCCGCCTTGGATTATGCCGAATATATTTTGCGTGAGCCCTTCGCCGTTATTTTGCTTAAATTTATGATAGTCTATCGCCTCGCGCGCCCATTTTATCGTGCGTTTAATGCTTAGCTCCACGCGCTTTTTTTCGGCGGGAAGTGCTACTAGATCGTCTAGGATCATCATGATGTCGGAGTTTAGGTCGTACTGGGTATCTAGCACCGAGCGCGGCGTGAAATAGTGCGCGCTACCGTCGATGTGGCTTTTAAATTTGATACCGTTTTCGTCCGGTTTTGAGATTTTGCTTAGCGAAAAAGCCTGAAAACCGCCGCTATCGGTTAAAAACGAGCGGTTAAATTTAGTAAAGCCGTGCAGGCCGCCAAGCTCTTTTACGACCTTGCTGCCGGGGCGCAAGTAGAGGTGATAGGTGTTGCCTAGGATGATTTGGGCGCCCAGAATTTGCATCATATCCACGGCATCTAGGCTCTTTACGGCGCCCACGGTGCCAACAGGCATAAACACGGGCGTTTTGATCGTCGAGTGGGCGGTCGTTAGCGTGCCCGCACGCGCCGCACCGTCCGTTTTATCTATACTAAAAGTCATTTTGATATAATAGTCCCTTTAAATTTGGAGTTTTAATGAAAAATATCTTGATAGTTGCGGACGGCATTGTAGCTAAATATTTCTTAGAAAGACTATTCGTAGCGCGAAATAACGCTCATCACTACACGGTTATCGCTATGGACGAGGAGATTTTGGGAGGGGTAAATTTAGAAAATTTTACCTTTTACCGCTTTGATCCGACGAGTTTTGACCGTCTTAAGCAGGTAGTTAGCGGCTATTTTAGCCAGTTTATGATAATGCAAAAAGACGGCTTTGAGACGGTTAGCGTCTATAACAATCTGCGTCAAATCAGTAAAAAAACGGAAATTTTGATGCTTGATCTGTGGGGGCTAGGCGGGCTGGAGGACGACTCGCACCTAACGGTTTTAGACGGGCGAGGTATCGTGACGGCCAGGCTCATGGATTATTTGCCAGATATCCCCGTAGTAGCCGATAACGTGGGGCTTGGACAAGGCGAAATAATGGAAGTAAAGGTGCCAGTAGGAAGCTCGTTTATGTACCGTCATATCAGCTCCATAACGCAAAAAAAATGGCGCATCGCGATGGTTTATAGAGGCTCAAATTTCATGATCGCAAAGCCAAATTTAATGATCCTGCCAAACGACGTTTTGCTGATAGTGGGCGAACCTAGCGTGCTTTTAAGCGTATTTAGAAGCGTGAAAAAAGAAACGGGGCAGTTTCCAAGCCCATTTGGACATAACACTTATCTGTTTTTAGATATGCGCGCTATGGGCGAAGAGGCTTGTTTACGGCTGCTGGAACAGAGCCTAAAACTGCACGAGAAGCTAAACAGCAAACGCCTCTACGTCAAAGTCGTAAATCCGACGCTAAATTTAGCCTACGAGAAGCTAAAATCGGTCGGAGACGAGAGGGTTGCGGTAACGTTTGATTTTTTCGGTCGCGGCGTAGAACAGATAAAAGACGACGTATTTAAAAACGACGTCGGGCTAATAGTAACCGATAATAAATTTTTCTCGGCTCATAAAAGGATGCTTTTTGAGCTTAAAAGACCGGTAGCGACTATCGGCCGAGGCGACGCGGACGAGATAAAAAAAGGCGTGATACTAAGTAGCGGTTTTGGCGATGAGATAGAAAACCAATCAGCCGTCATCATGGACTGCTGCGCGCAGCTAGATACGCAAATCTCGCTATATCACTTCGGCGCGCTTAGCGGCGGCGAGGGCGCGGAGGAGCATTTTGATAGCCTTTCTAAAATTTTCGGACGTAAGGTCGAGATAGTCGAGGATAGAAATATAAATCCTATTTTAAAGCTAAAAAACGAGCAAAATTTGCTTCAGTTCGTGCCTTTTAGCAAAAAAATAAGCAGGCCCGATCCGTTTGCGGCGTTTTCAAACGACATGAACCGTTTGTACTCGCGCCTTAGCGATAATTATCAAATTTTTATACCGATAAATTAGGCTATTTTGGATAAAATAAAAGCGGAGAATAAGATGAAAATAGATATAAAATTTGACGGCAAGCTGGGATATGGCGTCTATATAAACGAGCTAAAAGAGCTTAAATTCGGCGCCAAAGTTGCAATCGTAACCAACGCAAAGGTAGGCGGGCTTTATCTGCAAAATTTACTCTCGCGCATCGATTGTCCGCAAAAATTCGTTATCAGCGTCCCCGACGGCGAAGAGTATAAAAATATGCAAACTATCGAGGCGATTTTAGAGCAGCTTTTCGTTAGCCGCCTCGACCGAAGCAGCGTGATCATCGCGCTTGGTGGCGGAGTGGTGAGCGATATGGCGGGCTTTGCGGCGAGCATTTTTGAGCGCGGGATTAAATTTATAAACATCCCGACTACTCTGCTAGCCCAAGTGGATGCTAGCGTGGGCGGAAAGACGGGCGTAAATAATAAATTCGGCAAAAATCTAATCGGCTCGTTTTATCAACCAAGCGCCGTTTACTGCGAAACAGGATTTTTAAAGACGCTTGAAAAGCGCGAATTTGCAGCAGGGCTCGCAGAGGCCGTAAAGATGGCGATAGCCTTTGACGAAAAACTATTTTCGTGGATGGAGAGCGCAAATTTGACGGATGAGGCGAATTTGCAAAATTTGATCTACCGCTGCGTGCAGATAAAAGCCGCCGCCGTAGAGGCCGACGAGCGCGAAAAAGGCGTTCGCGCGGTGCTAAACTACGGCCATACCTTCGCTCACGTGATAGAAAACGAAACGAATTATAAAAAATATCTACACGGCGAGGCGGTGGCGATCGGTATGAATATGGCTAACGCGCTAGCGGTGAAGCTAGGCCTTATGAGCGAGGAGCAAAAGGCGCGCGCGGCGGATCTTTTGGTTAAATTTGACCTGCCGATAAGCTACAAGGTGCCAAATGCAAGCAGCTTTTACGAGGCGTTTTTCCTTGATAAAAAGGCGGAAAACTCAGCGATCAAATTTATCCTGCCGCGAGGTATCGGCGCATACGAGATACGAAAAGACGTGCCGCGCGAGCTCGTGATGGATGTTTTAAGAGAGTTTGAATGAGAAAAATTTTATTTATTTTAATCGTTGCGGCGGCGGTTTGGGCGGTAGACGATATCCCTGACGACTACGGCGCAAAAGACGCTCAGCTAGCCGAGCTAAAAAGCTCGCTAGATACCATAGAGTCCAAGCTATCCGATAACGTCTGGGCGACTCGCTACTCAAACTACAACACCTATCAAAAACTAAGCGCGGAGCTAGAAGAAACGGAAGCCGCGATAAAAAAACAGGCCAAAAATACGGAAAAAGTGCTCGAGCTACAAAAAAAGCAAAGCACGCTAAAAGAGCAGATCGAGCTTTTAAAAGAGTTTCAAAAAGCTCCGTTTTCTAGTATGATAACGGCTCCCGAGATTGAAATTTTACAAAAGATAACCAATCCCGTCGCGGTAATCCCCGGTTTTTCATACATCAAACAGCTTAAAAGCGAAAAAGACGAATACAAAAACCGTTTGGAAGGGCTTTCTAAAACGGCGGACGAGCTGGGCAAAAAAGAGCGAATTTTATCTCAAATCGTAAAGCTAAGCGACGAAGCGCAGTTTTTAGACGAGCTAAACGAGACCAGACAGGAGCTTGCCGAATTTAACGCGGCGGCCGACATCGCAAAGACTACTTACGGCGTGTACGAAAAGCGAGTAAACGAGGCGATAAACCGCACGAGCGAGGATATAAAAGCGCAGATGAAAAAGGCGCTTGATATCGTTATTTTTATAATCGCTTCGGTCGCGCTTTCGTTTTTGTTTAAATTTATCATTAAAAAAACGATCACGGATAACGAGCGCCTCTACACGGCGAACAAATTTATAAACCTCGTAAATATCACGCTAATCGTCGTGATTTTGCTTTTTGCCTATATAGAAAACGTAACCTATCTCGTCACGGTGCTAGGCTTTGCGTCTGCGGGTATCGCGATTGCGATGAAAGATATGTTTATGAGTATGCTCGGCTGGACGGTCATCGTTTTTGGCGGTAGTTTTCACGTCGGCGACCGCATAAAGGTACGCAAAGACGGAGAGGACGTCGTGGGCGACATCATCGATATCTCGCTGCTTAGGATGACTATTTACGAGGATGTTACGATAGTTACCGTAAACTCAAACCGCAGGGCTGGGCGAATTATATTCGTGCCTAATAACTATATCTTCACCGATCTAATCGCAAACTACTCGCACCACAGTATGAAGACCGTCTGGGACGGTATAGACGTTGTTTTCAGCTTTGAGTCAAATCACAAAAAGGCCGCTCACATCATCAAAGATATCGCGCGAAAATACTCAAAAGGCTACACGGAAATCGCCAAAAAACAAATGAGCAAGCTGCGAAATCAATACAGCATCAAAAATCCAAACGTCGAGCCGCGCGTATTTACCTTTATCGAGCCTTACGGCGTAAAAATTTCGGTCTGGTATATGGCAAATACCTTCGCCACGCTATCTTTGCGAAGCACGATAAGCGCGGAGATCATGGAGGCTATAGCTAGCCACGACGACATCGTGATCGCCTATCCTACGCAGACCGTTTACATGGATAGACGCGTAAGAGCCGGCGAGTCAAAGCCGATAGGCGAAGGCGGCGAGGAAATATGAAATCAAGCTCAAATTTGACCCCGCAAGAGCCGCGCCGAGAGAAGGTGTTTTTTAAAACCTTCGGCTGCCGCACGAACATCTACGACACCGAGCTGATGAAAAGCTACGTCAAAGACTACGATATCGTTAGCGACGAAAACGAAGCCGACATCGTAGTAGTAAACTCCTGCACGGTCACAAACTCCGCAGATAGCGGCGCGCGCAGCTATATAAACGGTATAAAAAAGCGAGGCGCTAGAGTGATACTAACGGGCTGCGGCGCGGTGAGTAAGGGCAAGGAGCTGTTTAACAAAAGCGCGGTTTTTGGCGTGATAGGCGCTAGCAAAAAAGAGGATATAAACGCGCTGCTAAAGTCTCAAGATCCGTTTTTCGAGCTGGGAAATTTAAAAAGTATCGACAAAAATATCGTGACGAACTACGAAAATCACACCAAAGCCTTTATCAAGATCCAAGAGGGCTGCGACTTTGCCTGCAGTTACTGCATCATCCCCGCCGTTCGCGGCAAGGCGCGCAGTATGGACGAGGAAGCAATTTTAAAAGAGGCTAAAATTTTAGCCTACAACGGCTACAACGAGCTAGTACTAACAGGCACAAACATCGGCAGCTACGGCAAGGATACGGGCTCAAGCCTGGGTCGCTTACTAGGCAGGCTCGGTAAAATAGGCGGCATAAAGCGCATAAGGCTGGGCAGTATAGAGCCTAGCCAGATAGACGAGAGCTTTCGCGAGATTTTAAAAGAGAGTTGGCTAGAGCGGCATCTGCACATCGCGCTTCAGCACACGAGCGAGGCGATGCTGCGTATCATGCGGCGGCGAAATCAAGCCTTTAGGGACTTGGAGCTGTTTTTACAGCTTAGCCAGATGGGTTTTGCGCTAGGAACCGACTATATCGTTGGGCATCCCGGCGAGAGCGAGGAGATCTGGAGCGAGGCGCTAGACAATTTTAAAAAATTTCCGCTTACGCATCTGCACTGCTTTGCGTATTCGCCGCGCACGGGCACGCACTCGGCGGATATGAAAATGGACGTTAGCGGCGACGTGGCGAAGGCTAGGCTTAAAATTTTAAAGCAAATCGTAGCGGAGAATAATTTTAAATTTAGACAAGAGCACGCCAAAAAAGGCGGGAGCCTAAACGTACTCGTCGAGCAGCTAAACGGCGAATTTTACGAAGGTTTCGATCAGTTTTATAATAAAGTAAAAATCAAAACGGATAAGCAAATTTTAAAAGAGTGGGCGGTCATAGATAAATTTGAAGTAAAAAGCGAGGGCGACTATGCACAAATTTAAGCTAAATAAACAAAAGATCATCGTGATTTTGACGGCTATTTTGGCGGTTTTGCTAGCCGTTGCGGTAGGTAGAAGTCAGCCCAAAAGCATAATGTACGAAAGCTACGAAAAGCTGCTAGAAGGCGATATGATCGCAAGCGCTACCGTAAACGGCGGCGAGCTAGAGCTCACGACAAAAGGCGGTAACAAATATATCATCGTAAAAGACGGCGTAGATATGCGCGCTCTGGTGCAAAAAGTACCCGTCGATCTAAAAAAAGAGACGCCCGTACTGGATGAAATTTTAGCCGTGTTGGCGCTGCTTGTTATCTGTTTTGCGGGGCTTGCTATTTATGCGAGGTTTAAAAAACAAAAACTCGCCGCTCAAAACGAAAATCAAAAAGCAAACGTCTACGAGTACGATAATATCGCCGCTAGCTCAGTGGCTCCTGCTATCTCAAACGTCAAATTTGACGACGTGGCAGGCATAAAAGACGTCAAATTTGAGCTAAGCGAGATCGTGGATTTTCTAAAAAATCCGACGAAATATAAAAAATTCGGCATCAAAATGCCAAAAGGCGTGCTGATGGTAGGGCCTCCGGGCGTGGGTAAAACGCTAGTGGCAAAGGCCGTCGCGGGCGAGGCGGGAGTGCCGTTTTTTTACCAAAGCGGCGCTAGTTTCGTGCAAATTTACGTCGGTATGGGCGCAAAACGCGTGCATGAGCTGTTTTTAAAGGCTAAAGCGTATGCGCCCTCCATCATCTTTATCGACGAGATCGACGCCGTGGGCAAGGTGCGCGGCGGCAACCGAAACGACGAGCGCGAAGCCACGCTAAATCAGCTGCTGACTGAAATGGACGGCTTTGAGGATAACTCGGGCGTCATCGTGATCGCCGCGACTAATCGCATCGAGATGATAGATGAGGCGTTGCTACGTTCAGGGCGATTTGATAGGCGCATTTTTCTTTCGATGCCTGATTTTGCCGATAGGGTCGAGATTTTAAAGTCCTATCTAAAAGATAAAAACACGAGCGTAGAACCCCAAGACGTGGCGCGTATCAGCGTCGGTTTTAGCGGGGCGGCTCTTTCTACGCTGGTAAATGAAGCTGCGATAAACGCGCTAAGACGCGGCGGAGAGATAATCGAATTTAGCGATTTTGAAAGTGTTTTAAACAAAGTCCTGCTCGGTAAAAGAAGGATTTTAAGCTACAACGACGAGGAAAAGCGCATTCAGGCGCTCTATCAGGGCGCAAAGGCTTTGGCTGCGTATTGGTTCGGGATAGAATTTGAAAAAATTTCGCTCGTCGAGGAGCAGTTTATGCGCCCCGAGCGAGAGATAGAGTCGCGCTCGCAGATGTTTGCGCGTATCAAGGTCTGTTTGGCGGGTATGAGTGCGCTAAAGATGGTCAAAGACGATACCTTTTCAAACTCCAACGCCGACATCCAAAAGGCTCGCGAGATAGCGCAAAACATGGTCTTTGAGTATGGCATGGGGCATACATTTACGCCAAGCGCGGCGGAGGCCGAGGAGCTACTGCAAGAGGCGTACGCCGAGGTCGGAACGTTTTTAGCGGGCATGAAGGCGCAGCTAGAGCGTATCAGCGAGCATATTGAGATTTTTGAGAGTATCGACAAAGACGCGCTGAGCAAAATTATCAAAGAGTATTACAACTAAATTTAAGGAGAAAAAATGAAAGCGAAAATAGGCATTTTGACGCTGAGTGACCGCGCTAGCGAGGGTAAATACGACGATCTATCGGGCGCGGCGATAAAAGAGGTTTTGGACGGCTGGATAACGAGCGAGCGCGAGTATTTTTACGAGGTGATTCCCGATGAGATCGAGCTCATAAAAGAGCGCCTAAAACACATGATAGACGTACTAGGCTGCGATCTAGTGCTAACTACAGGCGGCACGGGACCGGCTCCTCGCGACGTGACGCCTGAGGCGACCGAGGCCGTATGCGAAAAGATGATGCCAGGCTTTGGCGAGTTAATGCGCGCAGCCAGCCTAAAATACGTCCCCACAGCGATCCTATCGCGCCAAACGGCCGGTATCAGAGGGCACGCGCTCATCGTAAATTTACCCGGCCAGCCAAAGGCGATCAGGGAGTGCTTGGAGCCGGTATTCCCAGCGATTCCGTATTGCATCGACCTGATCGGCGGTGCATTTATCGAGACTGATGAGAGCGTGATGAAGGTGTTTCGCCCGAAACAAAAAAAGATTTCGTAATCTACGTGCTAAACTTTTTTGAAAATATAAATTTAAAGGCTACGAGGCTGCTTGAGGGCTATTATTCGCTCTTTTGCGGCCTTTTTACGCTTTGCATCGGCGTTTATGCGCTCGGGCTAGTTTTTGGGGCAGAGTGGCTTTTGCTTGCCGCTAGCGCTTGTATCTACGCGTGTTTCGTCCTGCTTGCGTTTCGTTCGCTTTTGTGGTTCGTCTTGAGTCTGATTTTCTCACCCGCTTTTGCTATAGTTGTACGCGAGCGTTACGACGAAAATTTGCTTTTAGACGCGGTTTTTGCGCTTATGTGGATATTTTGTTGGCTATTTTTATCGCTAGCCGTGAGTGAAAATATCTCAAAACTGGGCAACGAAATCGTATCTAAAATTTTACGCATCGCCGCGCTTTTTGCAGTGATCGGCGTTTACTACGTTAGTATCGAAAATAGCCTAAATTTACAAGCTATTTTAAAAGATACCGTTACGCTTCGCATCGTGCTTATCGCTATAAATATCTACATGTTTCCTTCCCTTATTGCGCTTTTGGCGCTTGATTTGCGCGGGTATTATTTGAAAAACAAAGACGTAAAAAGGGCTAAATTTTCATTTTTTAATTTCACTAAAGAAGCCTTAAAAGTAATCAAATTTATTGCCTTAAGGCGTAAAATTTAAACGCATAAATCAAATTTGCGTTTTACATGATCTCTAAATTTAAGCCGAAATTTGGCTCCAATAGAGATAAAATTCCAGATTTTTCTGCATTTTTAGGGTTTTGGTTAAATGAAAGGTCGTAAGACACGAAGTTCTTAGCCGCGATATGCCCCTAAAATTTGCCGTAGTTTTTACGGTGCGCTATAAATTTGATAAAGCAAGCAAAGCTAAATTTTAATTTCAGCCTTGCTTGTTAGCTTATTCAGCGTCTTATTCTAGCTCTTTTGTGCCGATTTTTGATTTTTTACTTAGGCGTTTTACGTAAAAAATATAAAGCGCAGTCAGCAGGCCGACGGCGGCGAGCAGGGCGACCACGATGTGGCTAAACGCGCTCTTGTCGTAGTTTTTGCCTAGATACCAGCCCACAGCTAGCAGTATGGCGACCCAGATGCCCGCACCAAGCGTCGTGTAGAGGCTAAATTTAAAAAGATTCATCTTAGCAAGGCCCGCAGGCAGGCTGATGTACTGGCGGATGCCCGGGATCAGGCGACAGTTAAAGGTCGAGATATCGCCGTGTCTTTTAAAAAATGCCTCAAATTTGCGCATTTTTACCTTCGTTATGCCGACGTATTTGCCGTATTTTAGTACGAGTTCGCGACCGAAAAAGTAGCATAAATAGTAGTTAAACACTGCTCCTGCGAGGCTGCCCGCCGTGCCTGCACACCACGCCAAAACTAGGCTCATCTGCCCTTGGTGCGCAAGGTAGCCCGCGGGTATCATCGCCACTTCGCTTGGAAACGGGAAAAACGAACTCTCTAAAAACATCATCAAAAATATACCCGCATATCCCCATTCGCCGACGGTTTGGACGATAAAATTTATAAAATCGCCTAGCATTTTTCTCCTTAAATTTAAAATTATGATTTTAGCAAACTACGGTAAATTTTAGCTTTAGGCGGGCGTAATTTGGGGCTAGGGTTGTCTGCGGCGGTTAAATTTGACGGTACTACGGGCGAGTTTTAAATTTGATTGCAGGATAAATTTAGAAGATAAAGATTTGGGTTTTGCCCGCGCCTTGATAAGGTTTTGTGGAGGATTGTCGAGTTAAAAAAATGAGTTGCGGTCAAATTTGAGTTATAAATTTAACCGCGTCCGCTTGAGAGTCAAATTTGACGATAAAACCCAAATTTGACTCAAATTTTATCGACCGACTTTAAAATCGGCCAAAAAAGCTTCCGTCCTACGCTAAAACGCAAGCGGCGCGTAATCAAAACACCGGCAGTATCGCTCCGTCATATCTTTTTAGGATAAATTCCTTTGTCTCCGGGCTGGTTGCGGCCTTAACGAGAGCCTTGATTTTTGGGCTATTTTCGTTGCCCGCTTTGACCGCGATGATGTTGGCGTACGGGCTTTCGGTGCCTTCGATAGCTAGCGAGTCTTTTTTAGGATTCATGCCGATGTCAAGGACGAAGTTTGTGCTGATGGCGGCCAGATCAACTTCGTCCAGAGTGCGAGGTATCTGCGCGCCCTCGAGCTCGACGAAATTTAGGCGCTTTGGATTTTTCACTATATCTTTTGGCGTGGCTAGCTCGGCGCTCTTATCTAGCTCTATGAGGCCAGCTTTTTGCAGGATGTTTAGAGCGCGGTTGCCATTAGTAGGATCGTAGGCGATCGCGACTTTAGCGCCGTCCTTTAGCTCGTTTAGGCTCTTTATCTTTTTAGAGTAGAAGCCCAGCGGCTCGAGATGTATCGCCGCAGCAGTTATCAGAGTCGTACCTTTTGTTTCATTGTGATTTTTTAGATACGGCCAGTGCTGAAAGAAATTCGCGTCCAAATCGCCGTCTTGCGTCGCTAAATTCGGGATCGAGTAGTCGTTTATCTCTTTGATGACTAGATCGTAGCCCTCTTTTGCTAGGACGGGTTTGATAAACTCCATGATCTCTGCGTGAGGTACTGGCGAGACGGCTACTAAGATAGTGTGATCTTTATCTGCTGCGTAGAGGTTAAAGGCTAGCGCCAAACTTGCTAAAATTTTAAAAACTTTCATTATATTTTCCTTTTTTGTTTTGAAAAACGGCGCTAAAAAGGTAAAAGCTTTTACGCCGTTTTATTTTTTGGAGATTTTTCTCGACTATTTTTCTTTATTTAGCCAAATTTGAGCCATAAAATTTAGGCAAAAAAGCCTGTTGCGATTTTAAAAACTAAATTTTACGAAGGCAAATCGCTCAAATTTGACGCGATCAGAAGCTCGGTATCACCGCGCCTTGGTAGCGCTTGACGATAAAATCTCTAATCTCTGGAGTTAGTATGGCTTTATCTAGGGCCTTGATTTTCGGGTTGTTTTCGTTGCCTGCCTTAGTCGCTACGTAGTTGGTGTACGGGCTATCTTTATCCTCGAGGATCAGCGCGTCTTTGGTTGGTTGGAGGCCGACGTCTAGGGCGTAGTTTACGTTGATAAAGGCTAGTGCGACGTCATCTAAAGAGCGTGGCGTCTGTGCGGACTCCATCTCTTTAAATTTGAGATTTTTCGGGTTTTCTATGATATCGAGCGGGGATTTGTATTCGCCATCTTTAGCCTTTACGATACCCGCTTTTTCTAGCAAATTTATCGAGCGGGTTGAGTCTGCGGCGTTGTTTGAGATAGCGATGATATCGCCGTTTTTTAGCTCGCTAAGGCTTTTTATCTTTTTAGAATACGCGCCCATAGGCTCGATGTGTACACCGACGGTCGGTACGATGTGGGTGCCTTTGTCTTTGTTAAACGACTTCATATACGGTAGGCCCTGGAAGTAGTTGGCGTCGAGTTCGCCGTTTTCGACGGCGAGGTTTGGGATTACGTAGTCGTTAAAGATTTTAACCTCGAGCTTGTAGCCTTCTTTTTCTAGGATCGGCTTTACGACCTCTTCTAAAATCTCTGCGTGAGGCACTGGAGATGCGCCTACGGTGATGGTTTTGTCGCTAGCATACAGGCCGCTAGCTAGAAGCGCGCCAAGAAGTATTTTTGAAAATTGCATTATTATTCCTTTTTTGATAAAAAACGGCGCTAAAAAGGTAAAAGCTTTTACGCCGTTTTATTTTAAGAGCGGTCTCTAAACTAAATTTGGATTCGTCGTTTCGTTAAATTTGCCCGCGCCGTCAAATTTGAGCGGGCGGGGCTAAATTTGATTAAAACGTCGGGATTATCGCGCCTTTATATTTTTCCTCGATAAATTTCTTTACCTCCGGGCTCGTGACGGCTTTGTCTAGAGCTTTGATTTTCGGGCTATTTTCGTTGCCGACTTTGACCACGACGTAGTTGGTGTACGGACTATCTTTGCTCTCAAGCACGAGTGCGTCTTTGGTCGGGTTTAGGTTGGCGTTTAGAGCGTAGTTCGTGTTGATAACGGCGATCGTAACGTCATCAAGCGTGCGAGGCACTTGAGCGCTCTCGATCTCTTCGAATTTTAGCTTTTTCGGGTTTTCCGTGATATCAAGCGGAGTTTTTAGAGGGTTGTCGTTTAGCTTAATCAGACCTGCGGTAGCTAGCACGTCAAGCGCGCGGCTCTCGTTTGTCGGGTCGTTTGGTATCGCTACGGTGCTGCCGTCTTTTAGCTCTTTGATATCTTTTATCTTTTTAGAATAAACCCCCATAGGCTCGAGGTGAACGCCCGCGGTTTTAACCAGATGAGTGCCTTTGTTTTTGTTAAATTCCTCAAGATACGGCAGGTGCTGGAAGTAGTTAGCGTCCAGGTCACCGTCCTCGGTAGCCAAATTTGGAGTAGAGTAGTCGTTAAATTCTTTGATCTCAAGAGTAAAGCCGTCTTTTGCAAGGATTGGTTTTACGACTTCTAAAATTTCAGCGTGCGGAACTGGAGTAGCACCTACGACGATTTTCTCGGCTGCATTTGCGGCGACCGTTAGGCTTAGAGCAACTAGAGAGTATTTGAGTAGATTTTTCATTTTATATCCTTTTTAAAATTTGGCTAGCATTTAAAAAAGGATATGAGCGGAGGCTTAAATTTCTTTTTAAATGCTTAGCAAGACTAAGCGCTTAAAAAGAAATTTTGCGCTTAGCGTTAGTCTTTCGACGACTTAAGTTGAGTAAAGCGACGCATTTCGCACATATCTGATTTCATTTTCTATCCTTTCTCTGTAAAATTAATTTCGGGATTTTATGCAAAAAAAGTTTAAAAGAAAATAAAATCAGACGCAAAAATCATTTCTTTGTGATCTTATAAATAAAATTTCCTAATGATTGGAAAATTTGAACCATTATGATTAAAATCACGACGGTATAAAGCATGATATCGGGGCGAAATCTCTGGTAGCCGTAGTTTATCGCCACTGAGCCCAGTCCGCCGCCGCCGACCGCGCCCGCCATCGCCGAAAAGCCGATGATAACGATAAGCGTGAGCGTGATGGAGGCTACGATGCCGGGCAGCGCCTCTACGAACATCACCTTAAAAATGATCTGAAAATTTGAGCTACCAAAGCTTCTGGCGGCCTCGATGATGCCTTTATCGACCTCTTTTAGTGCGCTCTCGATCAGCCTAGCGATAAACGGCGCCGCACCGATAGTGAGCGGAACGATAGCCGCGCTAGTACCGATACTGGTACCTACGATCAGGCGCGTGAGCGGGAAAAGCACGATGATAAGGATGATAAAAGGAAAGCTCCTTAGCGTATTTACCGTGATATCAAGCGCGATAAATAGCGGCTTGTTTGGCTTTAGGCCGTCCTGCGCGGAAAGAACGAGCAAGATAGCCGGTACTAGACCTATGAGAAACGCTAAAAGCGTCGAAACTACGCTCATATAGAGCGTCTCGCCGATAGCAGGAAGCAAAATGCGCTCGAAAACGTCGGGAAATTTAGAAAAATCTATGCCAAACATCACGCCACCTCCCATAATACGCCGCTTTGCTTGATATACTCGGTCACGCGCGCTTCGTCTTTTGGATCGATGTTGATGACGAGCGAGCCCAGCACGTTTTCGTTTAGTTTTTCAAGCTTGCCCCAGACGATGTTAAAATCGATGTTTAGCGTGCGCGCCATGTGGGTGATGACGCTGTTTTGTGCGACTTCTTTTGGGAAAAAGAGCCTGATATTTACGCCCTCGCTCGGCAAAATTTCATTCACGCCGAGGAATTCCTTCATCTTTTCGTCAGGCTTTAAAAATAGCTCCTCGATCGTGCCGCTACCGATTATCTTGCCGCTTTCTAGCAGCACTGCGCGGCGCGCGATGCTTTTTACGACCTCCATCTCGTGCGTGACCAAAACGACGCTGATATTTAGCGTTTGATTGATCTGTTTTAAAAGCTCGAGTATCGAATTCGTCGTATTTGGATCAAGCGCCGAGGTCGCCTCGTCGGAGAGTAAAATTTTTGGACTTAGCGCAAGGGCGCGTGCGATGGCGACGCGCTGCTTTTGTCCGCCGCTTAGCTCGCCGGGGTAGCTTGCGGCTTTGTTTGCAAGGCCGACTAGCTCCAGCAGCTCGCTCACTCTTTTTTTGATTTCGCCGTCTGAGTAACCCCAAAATTTAAGCGGGGTCGCGACGTTTTCAAAAGCCGTTTTTCTCGCCATCAGGGCAAAGTGCTGAAATATCATCCCGACGTCTCGCCTAAGCTCTCTTAGCTCTTTGTCTTTTAGCACCGAGATTTCTTTGTCAAATACTTTCAGGCTGCCGCTTTGATAGTCTTCTAGGCCGTTTATGCAGCGAAGCAGGGTGGATTTACCCGCGCCGCTGTGGCCTACGATGGCGAAAATTTCGCCTTTTTCTACGGTTAGGCTGACATCGTCTATGATCTGCGTCGCTCCGTAAAATTTCTTTAAGTTTTCTATTTTTATCACTAATTTTCCTTGTTTTTAAAAACGCATAAATTTATAAAATTTCGCGCCTTAGCTCATCTGCGCTCTTTGGCGAAAGAAGCGCCGGAGCGATGTCAAACACGCTAAATGCGCCGCTTTGGCCACTTTTTGCTAAGCGATATGCCGCGCGGGCGTAAGCTACTAGCACGCTTGCGGTAAATTCGGGATTTGAGTCAAGCTTTAGCGAAAACTCGATCAGGTGTTTATTTTCGCCGCGCTCGCCCGTCGCTCCGCTTCGCAGAACGAAGCCGCCGTGAGGGATGCCGCCATGCTCATTTTTAAGCGTTTCAAGACTTACGAAATGCACGCTCGTGTCGTAGTCGGCGAAGTAGTTTGGCATCGTTTTTATCTCTTTTTCTATGCGCGCTTTATCGGCGCCGTCCTGCGCCACTACATAGCATTCGCGCAGGTGTTTTTCGCGCGTGCTAAGTTTTGGATTTTCGCCCGCGCGAACTCGCTCCAAGGCGCCTTCTATCGGCACGGTGTATTGGCGTGCATCCACGACGCCCTCGATCCTGCGGATAGCGTCTGAGTGGCCTTGACTCACGCCTTTGCCCCAAAACGTGTAGCTACTGCCGTTTTCTAGCACGCTCTCGCCAAATAGTCTATTTAAAGAAAATAGCCCCGGATCCCAGCCAACGGCGATGATGCCTACGTTTCCGCCCGCTTTGGCTGCGGCGTCCACAGCGGCGAAATGCTCAGGGATTTTTGCGTGCGTATCAAAGCTATCGACGACGTTAAATTCCTTTGCAAACTCGGGCGTCTGAGTCGGCAGATCCGTCGCGCTACCGCCACAAAGAACCAAAACGTCAAATTTGCCCTTGTGCGCTAAAATTTCATCTGCGCTAAATACAGGCGCGCCGCATGTTTTTACTTCACTTGGATTCCTGCGGCTAAAAACCGCCGAAAGCTCTATATCCTTGCTATTTCGCGCGGCAAGCTCCACGCCGCGACCTAAATTTCCATATCCCAAAACCGCTATTTTTATTTTTTCGCTCATTTTTATCCTTCAAATTTTAAAATTTAGCACGCAAAACGGCGCGCTGCTGATGAAATTTCACTTCATCAGCAAATAATAAATCACGTATATCCAACTTAAAAATCCGTGAATTATCGCCCACAATATGCTTTTGTTTGCTCCCCATGATAGTGCGACGGCTATGACTGTGCCTAAAGTAAATCCACCGATGCTACCTTTCATTTTTTCTCCTTGATTAAAATTTAGGCTCAAACGAGCGGACTACTCGCCAAATACCTTTAGTTCGTCGCATACCTTGGCGAATTTCTCCTGCGCGCTTTGCAGTCCTTCGCGGTTAGCTTCGACCACGGCTTGCGGAGCGGAGGCCACGAATTTCCCGTTATTTAGCATACTTGAGAGCTTTGCTATCTCTTTTTCTAGTTTGGTTTTTTGCGACCGCAGTCGCATGATAACAGCACTCATATCCACGCCTTCAAGTGGCACGAATGCTTCTAAATTTTCGCTCACGTCGCGCGCGGCGTTTTCTATTTTAGCGTCGCAAAACTCGATCTGCTCACATTTGGCCAGCAGCGCGATATAGTTTGTCGCCTCGGTTAAATTTTCGTTTCCGTTTAGCTTGATGAAAGCTTTTGGGATTTTTGAGTTGCCTTGCTCGATGGTCGCCTTTGCGCGGCGGATAGCTACTATCGCCTCGATCACTAGCTCAAAGGTCTTTTCTATCTGTAAATCGCGCTCTTTAGCCTGCGGATACGCCTCTATCATGATTGAGCTTGCGTTTTCTAAATTTGAGCCGCTAAGCTCGTGGAAAAGGTACTCGGAGATGAACGGCATAAACGGGCTAAGTAGCCTAATAGCCTCTTTAAATATCGCTCCAAGCTCTTTTACGCTGCCCTTATCGGCTTTGCTAAGCTCGATGCCCCAGTCGCAAAACTCGTCCCATAAAAATTTATAAATCGCGTTTGCCGCGTCATTAAAGCGGTAGGCGTCTATGTTTTCTCGCACCTCGCGCACGCACTCGTTAAAGCGGCTTAGCATGTATTTGCCAAGCTTCGTTTCGATTTTAGCGTCGCTTAAATTTGCAAATTTAGACTCGTTTAGTAGCAGATATTTGCTCGCGTTGTAAAGCTTGTTCGTAAAATTTCGCACGAGCTTCATCTTTTCGTCGCTTAGCTTTATGTCGCGTCCCTGTACGGCTAGCAGCGCAAGCGTAAAGCGCAATACGTCGGCGCTGTATTCATCGATGCTAACGAGTGGATCGATGACGTTGCCCAGGCTCTTGCTCATTTTTCTGCCTTGCTCGTCTTTAACTAAAGCGTGCAGGTAGATATCGTCAAACGGCAGTTTGCCAAGCGCGTTTTCGCCCTGAAACATCATCCTCGCCACCCAGAAAAACAAAATATCAAAGCCCGTGATAAGTAAGTTGTTCGGATAAAATTCGGCCAAATCGCCGTCAAACCATTTCTCGTTTTTTAGCTCCTCGCCGTTGCCCCAACCAAGCGTGCTAAACGGCCAAAGCCCCGAGCTAAACCAGGTATCAAGGACGTCCGGGTCTTGATGGAAATTTGTGCTTTTGCATTTTGGGCACTGCGTCGGCTCGCCTTCGTCCGCCCACTCGTGTCCACACGCGTCACAGTAAAATACCGGGATCTGATGTCCCCACCATAGCTGGCGCGAGATACACCAGTCGCGAAGCTCGCGCATCCAGGCGTTAAAGCTGTTTATCCAGTGAGCCGGGTAAAATTTGGCTAAGCCTTCGCCGACCTTTGCGATCGCATCGTCTGCGATCTGTTTTTTGACGAACCACTGCTTTGAGATGTATGGCTCGACGACGTTTTTGCAACGGTAGCAGTAGCCGACTTGATTTTCGTAGTCTTCGATTTTTTCGACGTTTCCTAGCTTTTCTAGTTCTGCGACGATAGCGTCTCTGGCCTCTAGTCGCTCAAGCCCTTTAAACTGCGCGCACTGCTCGTTTAGGATGCCTTTTTCATCAAAAACGGTGATAAATTTTAGATCGTGTCTTTTGCCGACCTCGTAGTCGTTGGTGTCGTGCGCTGGCGTGACTTTTACTAGACCCGTTCCAAACTCCATATCAACGTGCTCGTCGGCGATGATCTCGATCTCGCGACCGATTATCGGCAATACTACTTTTTTGCCGATCAAATTTTTATATCGTTCGTCGTTTGGATTTACCATTACGGCTGTATCGCCGAAGTAGGTCTCGGGGCGCGTGGTTGCCACAACGATATACGGTAAATTCTCGCTTTGATATGCTTTGTTGGAGCTGATTTCTCCTCGGTCACGCACGACCGGTGCGCTCCCGTCGTCAAAATCCGCTCCGCCTCGCCTCTCTTCGCGATAATTCGCCTCGTCTTTTTGGTTTAAATTTTGCGCCTCATTGGCACCACTCTTGCAACCAGCAAATTCATCGCGCGATACTTCGGCTTGCTTGTTTGAATTTGATGTTAAATTTTGATCGTCTGTGAGATAGTACCTCAAATGATAAAGCTTGCCTTTGTTTTCCTTGTGTTCGACTTCGATGTCAGAAAGTGCGCCATCGTGCGTACACCAGTTTATCATATAGTTTTCGCGTACGATGAGCCCTTTTTCGTAGAGAATTACGAAAGCCTTTTTGACTGCTATTCTTAGTCCCTCATCCATCGTAAATCTTTGACGCGACCATGCCGGCGAGATGCCAAGTTTACGCATCTGATGTACAATCATGCCGCCGCTTTTTTCTTTCCACTCCCAGACTTTTTCTACGAATTTTTCGCGTCCGAGCTCTTCTTTTTTGATACCTTGGGCTAGGAGTTGCTTCTCAACGACGTTTTGCGTGGCGATACCTGCGTGATCAAGACCAGGCTGCCAAAGCGTTTTGTAGCCGTCCATCCTTTTGTAGCGCGTCATTATGTCTTGTAGTGTGAAGGTTAGCGCGTGCCCGATATGAAGCGAGCCCGTTACGTTTGGAGGCGGCATCATAATGCAAAATTTACGGCCGTCTTTGCGGATGTTTTTGTTTGCGTCTATCTCGAAATATCCGCGTTCTTCCCAAATTTTATAAAATTTATCTTCTACTTCTTTTGCGTCGTAAAATTCCGCCATATTTTATCCTTAATAATCGTTTAAAAAATGTCGGATTTTACTACAAATTTGCTAATAATATGTTTAAAATAGGTTGTTTTTAAGAATAGGCAAAGAAAGCGAAGCGGCTAAAAAACCGCTTCGCAAAGGATCATTTGACGATAAATTCGTGCTGAGCTAGATCGTAGTCGCTCATGCTCTCGTCGTACATGTTTTCCGTGATGACCGCAGGTAGCATGCACTTGCCGCTCATAACGACTCGTAGAGGCGTATAAAGCACGTGCGCATCCTTGCTGGCACTCAAACTATAAAAGCTCAAAACTCTGTCGTCCTCGATGTTTTGATGCTCGAGTGTTATAGTGTTTTTCGTAGCTTCCGTTCTTGCGTTTGGCACGATATTTTCGTTTACCACCTCAAGGCAAGGACTGATCGTTTCGTTTATTACGCCGTTTCTGATAAACTCATTCGTTTTTAGCGATAGCTTAGAGTAAATGATATCGTTTACTTTAAGTGCGTTGATATCGATCTCTTTGCCGTCTTTGCCGACGAAGGTTCTATAGATATCAAGCCCTTTTTTGTCAAATTTGTGATTTACGTCTAGCTTTTTGTAGCCTGACGCGCTAACGCCTAGATACACGGCTGCGCCGTTTTCAGGTACGATAGTAATCTCAGGCTTTTTAGGAGCGATGTTGATAGCTCCGCGACCGTCGAAATTTAGATCGTGTCCGTCGGCGATGAGCTTAAATTTGTTCTCGCTTGAGACGTCTTTGATATATGCTCTTAGCGCTCTTAGCGTAAATGCGCGCTCCTGCGTCGAATGTAGCTTATCTACGCGAGCGATCAAGTAGTCGGCTAGCTCGTCGCTAAATGCGTTTTTCTCAAAGTGATTGGCGTGTAAAAGTAGCATAAAGGCCTTGTTTCTGATCTCTGAGCCAAAGTTATCTGCTAGCTCTTTTTCGCGGTCAAAGGTCGATTTGTTTAGTCCTTTTAGCACTTTTTCGCTCTCTTTATTTAGTCCCTCGTTTTTGAGGATCGCTGCCATCAAGTATCCGTCAAGTGCGCTGTTTTGGTATCTCTTTTGATCGTATAGAGCGTTTAGCTTTGATCTATCGAGTTTCTTTTGCGTGCTTAGGACGTAGGCTGCGTAAAGGGCTTGTAAGTTATCGTTGCTGCCAAACGCTTTTAGCCAGTCGATCGCTTTACTTTTTACGTGGCTATCTAGCGCAAAGCCTGATTTTTCAAGCGTAAATAGCATATCGATAGCGTAGATCGAAGCAAAGTTGTTCGTGTAGCTTAGCTGATCCCAGTAGCCGATGCTGCCGTCTGTTTTCTGCATATTGATGACGTCTTGCAAGCCTGCTTCGACGAATCTTTTTCTATCGGCTTCTTTTGCCTTGGCTTCTTTAGAATCGTCTCCGCCAAGCACTAGGAAATTTAGCTCAAAAAGCTTACTTGAGCGTTGCTCGGAGCATCCGTAAGGGTAATTTACGAGCTTGTCGCTATTTGCGCTTAGTACGCCTTTGATAGAGCTTGAAGCGTCGATCCTGATGCGTTTAAACTCCTCGTCAAGCTTAAATGTCTTTTCCACGGTAGCCTGGAAATTTTTAGCGTAGGTGCTAAGCGGATAGGCGTGGATGACGTCAAGCTTTTGCGAGTACGTATAGCCGTTTTTACCGTCGTTTGCGGTGAAATTTATATAGGATTTGCCCGTAGCGTTAGCATCGATGACGAAATTTAATTTCGCGTTTTCGTTAGGTTTTAGCTCGATGCTGTCAACTGCTAGCTGTGCGTTTAGGTTCGTATCTATGCTTAGGGCGACGGTTTTTGGCTCTTTAGTGGTGTTGATCACTCTTAGCGTGTAGTTTACCTGGTCGCCCTGGATCAAATACGCAGTTTGCGTCGGTTTTAGGATGATGTCGTCTTTTACCTTGACGGCATTTACGCTAAAGCCGAGCTTATCGCCGATGACGCTAAGTACGGCCAAATTTATCTCGGAGTTAAAGTCGCTAGGCACCTCTACGTCAAAGTTTGCTACGCCGTCCGCACCCGCTTTTGCAGTTTGCATTTTGATGTAGGTTTTGACGTTTTTCTTATCGACCGGGCTGGCAAATTTAGCCATTCTCATCTCCATGAGAGCAGCTGCCGCGTCGCCACCAAAGCTTAGTACTTTACCGTCTTTTTTAAATCCGCTCAAATTTGCATAGATGTCGTAGTCAAGCACGCCGTCGTTTAAAATTTTGTCAAAAAAGTCAAGCGGGCTCTTTAGCTTTTGATTTGTTACTTGTAGCACGCCTTCATCAACTGCAAATAGCGTAACCTCCGCATTTGGCTCGGTTTTTACGGTGGTTTTAAATTTGGAGTTTGACTTCACGACTTTTGGCGCTTCGATGCTGACGTTTGTCGCTCGGTATGATTTATCCGCTTTTGCATAGACTTTGTCATAGGTTCTAAACGGCAAGACGTCGTTATCTGCCACGCGCATAATGGATGCAGTTACATAAAGTCCCTCAAAATCGAAGTCAAGGTCAAATTTGGCGTTTGCTACGTTGTTTTCTATATTTACGACTTTATACTTTTTGACGTTTTCTGACTCGACCGTGATGATGCCGATGCCGCTTTTTAGCACAGAGCTAACGTCTACGTTTAGCGAATCGCCTTTTTTATAGACTTTTTGATTTAGCTTGATTTTGGCTTTTGCTAGCTCTTTTGTCGGTTGCAACGTGCCGCCGTAGTCCCAGCCGCTAACGTAGATATCTAAATTTGCCGAGTGGCCGCTTAGGATATCGGAAACCACGACTATGAAGTCGCCGCTTTGATTGAAATCATAAACGAATTCGTTACCGCTAAGAGTATCGCTAAAGACCTTTTCGTAGCGCTTGTTCCATTTTAGATAGCCTTCTTTGTCGTAGTTGTATTCCCAGATCGCTTTTTTGATCTCGACGGCTTTTTGTCTATCTTTTAGCTCCTCGTCTTTAAGTGGATCGACGCTGACGAAATTTAGCGTTAGTTTGGAGTTTGAGTCGATGTAGGTGTCGTTTGCTCTGATGCCGACCATCACGTCAAAAGGATATACGCTAAAGTCGTTGCTAGCGCTTACATTTTTGCCGTCGTCGTTAATGGTAAATACCGCGGTGCCTTTTAAAATGCTTGCGATTTTGCCTTTGTTTTGTAGCTTAAACGCAGTCGCGCCTTTACCTTCGTTGTCTAGAGTGACTGGTTTAGTAAACTGATCTAGGCCGTTTGCAGCGTATTCGCCGTTGCTAAATTTATACTCTTTAAATTTATCGTTTTTGTAATCTTGCTGATATAAATTTAACGCCACGTCGCCCTCTAGATTAGCCGCCGCTCCGCCAAAAAGGTAGTTGCTTTGCAGTTTTACGTCTATTAGATCGTCTAGAGCGTAAATTTGCTTATCTAGCTTAACTTCGTTTTTGATGCGTTGCGGAGTAAAGGACTCGACTGAAAAGTCGTAGCTATCGATGATTTTATTTGCAAAGATCACTTCAAATTTAAACGTTCCGGTTAGTCCAGAGTTTACCGGCTCGTCGAAATTTATCACGCCAAGCTCTGTGGTGTTTACGCCTTTATTTAGGATCACTTTGTTTTGCGGATCTCTGATTTTTAGCTTAACGGGCATGTTTGAGAGGCTCTTAAACAGCGCGTTTTTGATAATGATCTCGCCTTTTATGTTTTCCTGCGGGCGGATGATGTTGCTAGCAAAGTGCAAATACGCGCTATACGTTTCGCTTCTATCTTTGGCGTCTAAATTTGATTCCTCGTTTAGGCGTTTGTTTTGTGATAGGGCGATGAAGCTTTGCTCTTTGCCTAGCGTTAAAACTGCACTTGAGACGTCTTTGCCGATGTCTTTTTTGTTAAATTTAAACACGCCTTCGTCGTTTGTGATGCCGCTTGCGATGAGATTGTTTTTAGTGGAGTAAATTTTAACGTCCGCGTTTGCGACCACTTCGTTTTTACTCAAGCGGTTGGCAAACAAAAACACCTCATCTTTTGACACCTTCATGCTTAGGCCGATATCGGTTAGATAGACCGCTTTTTGTACGCTTTTATCTTTGTCGTAGTAGACTGTGACTAGATAAACTCCGTCGCCGCCCTCGGCAAAGTCAAGCTTGATCTTGCTTTTTTGCATTTCGTTTTGAGCGCCACCGATCTCGTAGTTTTTGCTAGCTACTTCCTCGGCGTAGTTATCCAAAGGAGTCTCGGTGAAATTTAAAAAGTATCTTAAATTTTGCTCTTTTAGTTTCTCGACGACGACTTTAGCGGTGTTTGTATTTACGCTTTTTATGCCGATCTCGCCAAGGCTAGACATATACGTGCCGCTATCTGTAAACTCCAAAAACGGTTTTAGATCGCCAAAAGCTACGTTAAATGAGGAGTTTTCTCGTAGCATCGAGTAATCGTCGCCAAAGCCCTTATAGAAGGTGACTTTGTAGGTTGTCTGCGGTTTGAAGTCTTTACTGGTAATGTCGATATAGTAGTAGTAATACTCGCCGTCGGCGTCTTGGTGGCTAGTGTACTCCATTTCGCTAACTTCAAAGCTATTTACGCCATCGACCTTGATAAATTTTTTAACATTATCAGAATCTATCCAATCTTTAAGATAGAGTCTAGCCGCTAATTTGCCGTTATCTAGGCTGATGCCTTCGACTTCGTTTAAAAACATAGTCTTGGCTTTTGGCTTATCGACGAAATTTTCATCGGGATTTGATACTTTTTGCACGACCTCAAAACTATCGGCCAAATTTATACCCGAAGTATTTTTGAGGTTTTTAGAAACCGAAAATACTAAATTGTCGCCACTTTCAAGTAACTTTATCTGAAAGCTTTTAGGCGTTTTGGCTACGATTTTATATTTGATGTTTTGCTTAGCCAAATTTTGCTTGTCGTAAATTTTAAAATTTGCGGCAAACTCATCCTCGCTAACCTCGTCGTTAAATACCGCTAAAAAGGTATCTCCGGAGTACTCGATCATATTTGATAGCACGAAATCTCCGCCGTAAAATTTAACCTTACTATCGCCTTTTTTGCACGAGTAGCTTATGCCTTTTGCAAGAGGCTTTTTAGGGTAAAAGAAAATCGAGTCTGATCCATACTCAAAGGCTCCCGTTATCTCGGGCGAACACTCGATTATTTTTTTGTGCGTGACCCTACCGATGAGCGATTGCTCGCTTTGGGCGTATTTTACGCCAAGACTCACCGAACCGTCGTCTAATGCCCTGCTTGAACCGTCAAGCGTAAAGGCGCTTAGATGTGATGCCAAAAGGCAACTTAGGCTTAAGCCGATTAGCTTTAAACGCATTAAAACCTCCTTATTTCGATATTGATTTCGCTTAAATTCGAATTTTCGTCCAGACACCCGAGTTTGTGTTTGCCTTGCGTTAAATTTAAGGTATTTTCGCTCGCGTTGTTTACTTTTTCCCACTCGTTTTCGTCGATCTTGAGATATATCTCATCGCCGATATATGCGTAACATTTTAGCATAACTTTAGTTAAATTTTCATCGCTTAGCAGAATTTGATTATTTGACGGCGTTGCAACGAGAGGTTTATAGCTTTTAAATTTATAGTAACAAGGACTTTCTTTGATATCTTCTTGAGTAATCGCGCCGTTTTTGAGTAAAAATCCTACTTCGTCACCTCTGATACTCTCGCAGATATCTTTTAGTGCAACGCTATCTATCTGCCAGTCGTCCTCCTCGTCTCTACACTCTTTAAATTTAAACGCATCAAGGCAGGTTTTTTTGGACTCAATGCCGCCTGGCGCGCTCATGAAAGACAGTTTTTGCTTTTGAGCTAGCAGCTTAAAGACGTCAAAAACCGTGCGCGAAGCGTCGCTAAATCCGCTTAAATTTTGCGTCTTTTTGCCGTTAAAGTTACCAAACCACACCGCGACCGTGTAGTCGTTATTTACGCCGATCGTATAGATATCGCGCGAGCCGTAGCTGGTACCGGTTTTAAAGGCGATTTGAGGCGTGTCTTTTGCGTATTGCCACGCGACGCCCAGATAGCTTCGGGAGGCCGAGGAGAGCATTTTTGAGGTTAGATACGCGCTTTGCGGGCTGATTAGCCGTCCGTAGCCTAGTATCGTCTTGCCGGCCGCTTCCAGCGGTTTTAGTTCGCCGCCGTTTGCGTAGATCGTGTAGAGATGGGCCAAATTTAGCAGGCTCATCTCCGCACTTCCAAGCGCGATACTATCGGCGTAAAATTCCTTTGAATAACTCACCAAATGCACTCTAGAAAGCAGCTCGTAAAGAGATTTTTCGCCTAATTTGTTGTTTAGGCTAACGGCCGGGATATTTAGGCTAAGTGCCAGCGCCTCGGTTGCTGAGATGATACCAAAAAACCTGCTGTCGTAGTTTTTTGGTGCGTACTCTCCGAGGAAAATTTCTGTATCTATCATCTGGCTTTTTGGCGTGATGAAACCCTCGTCGAGTCCTAGCGAAAATATAAACGGCTTTAGCGTCGAGCCCACGTTTCTACTCATCGTTACGCCGTCGTTTTGCCCCTGCGGAGCGTGCCAGTCGTGCGAGCCTACGTATGCCGCTACGCTCATATTTTTGTTGTCGATTATTATCCCCGCGGCGTTGTAGGCGTCTTTTGATTTTAGCGAGGTAGCCGTATTTTTTAGGGCGTTTTCTAGCAAAATTTGCAAATTTAGATCCAAATTTGAGTGCGTAACTCCGTTTTTTAGAGCTTGCGCGGCGTAGTGCCTGGCCTTATAAACGGCGTCGTAGCGTTTGTTTTTAAAAGGCTCCCTTTGCGCTCTTTGGAATGCGCTTTGATCTATCACGCCTGCTTTATAAAGCAGCTTTGCGACGCGGTTTTTTAGCGCGTTGATGTTTGATTTTTTATCTAGGCGGTTGGCGTTTGGATTTTTTGGGATCGTGCTTAAAAGCGCGCACTCGGCGATACTAAGCTCGCTTAAATCTTTACCGAAATAAAACCTCGCCGCAGCCGCCGCACCCTCGATATTTCCGCCGTATGGAGCGAGGTTAAAGTAAAAATTTAAAATCTCGTCCTTGCTATAGTGCCACTCCAGCTGAAGCGCGGTAAAGATTTCTTTAAATTTATTCGCATAGGTGCGCTCCTCTCGCTTCATCATGCGCGCGACTTGCATCGTGATAGTGGAGGCGCCGATGCGGTTTTTGTGCGTGAGGTTGTGCGCGGTCGCGCGAATCATGGCGAATGGATTTACGCCGATGTGGTAGTAAAAAAATTTATCCTCAAACAAAAGAACGCTATCTTTTAGTGTCTGCGGTATGTTTTTAGCCTCAAATCTCCAAATTTCGTCGCTACTAGGCCGAAGGGCGACGATACGGCCGTTTTTATCAAAAAGTATGAACGAATTTTCCCGCTTTAGCGCTTTGACGTCGAGCGGATAGGCAAAGTCAAGCACTAAAAAAGCTACAAAGCAAAGCAGGGCGACTGCGGCAAAGTATTTGATAAATTTAGCTAAAACTCTTTTCATTTAGTGATTATATCGAATTTGCGCGTAAAATCTCGAAAGATTAAATTTATGATAATTGATATATAATTTCAAATACTAATTCAAGTAAAGGAGATAAAGACATGGAATATAGAATAGAAAAAGACACGATGGGTGAGGTGAAGGTTCCGAATGAGAAATATTGGGGAGCGCAAACGCAGCGTAGCCGCGAAAATTTCGAGATTGGAGTAGGGCTGGAGACGATGCCAAGAGAGGTCATAGAGGGCTTTGCCTATCTAAAAAAGGCGTGCGCGCTGGTTAATCGCAAGCTGGGCCGTCTAGACGAACCTCGCACCGAGGCGATCGCGCAGGCGTGCGATGAAATTTTAAACGGCAAGCTGGACGGAAATTTCCCTCTGGTCGTGTGGCAGACGGGCTCGGGCACGCAGTCGAATATGAATTTAAACGAGGTCGTTTCAAACCGCGCGATGGAGATTTTGGGGCTAAATTTCCGCGATAAGGCGGCGCTGGACGCCAAAGACGCAAAATTCGTGCACCCAAACGATCACGTAAATAAAGGCCAGAGCTCAAACGACACCTATCCTACGGCGATGCGAATAGCCTTTGTGCAGCAGCTGCAAAAAAAGCTGCTGCCGGCGATAGAAAAACTTGAAGCGACGCTGGATAAAAAGACCGCCGAGTTTGCGGGGATCGTAAAGATCGGCCGCACTCACCTGCAAGACGCCACGCCGCTCACGCTCGGACAAGAATTTAGCGGCTACGCGCATATGCTAAAGGCGAGCAAGGCGCAGATCCTCGCTACTATGCCGTTTTTGCAGGAGCTTGCTATCGGCGGCACCGCGGTGGGCACGGGGCTAAACTCGCACCCGAAATTTAGCGAGATGGTAAGCGACGAGCTAAACGCGCTAACGGGCACGGCGTTTAAATTTAAATCCCATCCGAATAAATTTCACGGCCTAACCAGCCACGACGCCGAGGTGTTTTTAAGCGGCGCGCTAAACGGCCTGGCGGCAAATTTGATGAAGATCGCAAACGACGTGCGCTGGCTAGCAAGCGGGCCAAGATGCGGCATCGGCGAGATAAACATCCCCGAAAACGAGCCTGGAAGCTCGATAATGCCGGGCAAGGTAAATCCGACGCAGTGCGAAGCCGTCACGATGGTAGCGGCGCAGGTGATGGGCAACCACGTCGCGATCTCCGTCGCCGCAAGCCAGGGCAACTTCGAGCTAAACGTCTTTAAGCCGGTGCTTACGTACAACCTCATCCAAAGCATCCGCTTGCTAAGCGACGCGATGAACAGCTTTGAGAAACACTGCGCTTGCGGTATCACGGCAAACGCCGCGAAAATCGACAAGCTACTGCACGAGAGCCTGATGCTCGTAACCGCGCTAAATCCGCACATCGGCTACGCAAATGCCGCCAAGATCGCCAAAACCGCGCACCATAACGGTACGACGCTACGCGAAGAAGCGATAAGATCGGGTATACTAACCGCCGAGGAATTTGACGCGTGGGTGGTGCCAGGGGATATGATAGCGCCGAAGGAGTAAATTTTAGTTGCTTGATTTTTGGGCTCGGCGGGATTTGGGCGATTTTGCCGAGCCTTCTTTAAAATCCATAAATTTGAGAGCGAAATTTACGGTTGCGCCTCAAATTTTACTCAAATTTGCCGATATACTTTTAAATTTAAAGGCACGGCGATGGATGTAAAACTAAACATAAATTTAAACTCAAATTTGATGAGCGTCGGCAAAAGCTCTGCGACGACTAGCGCGGTAAATTTAAACGCGGGCGCGCTAAGTTTAAAAAGCGTAAATTTGCAAAGCGGCGATAGAGGCGATATCTTGCGCGGCGCGTCAAATTCGCTCAGCGGCGCAAACGAGGGCGAAAGTAGCGCCGATATCTTAAAAAAACAGCTAGAAAAACTGCAAAAACGGCTAAAAGAGCTTGAAGCCGCGATAAAGCGAGTAAAAGCGAGCAAAAATCCATACGCAAAAGATATGGCGGCCTCGCTTGAGACGCAAAAGGGAGCGGTGTTTGCGCAGATAATGCAAATAAGCGCGCGAATTTTAGAAATGCAAGGCGGCCAGGGTAAAATTTGACGCCGTAAATTTGGATTTGAAATTTTAAAAACGCAAAAAATTAATGCCTTGAAACTAAATTAGTAAATTTATGAAATATTGCTACTTTAATTTTAAAATATCAAAATTTAAAAATAATTTGTCAAATCTATCTTTTTATACTTTAATTATTTTTTGGATTTTTCTAGCAAAAATAATACCAAAGTAATAATACTCTTAATTATAGAGACTAATACTTTTACTAAATATAGAATTTTAAATTTTAGTTGTAATATTTCAATATTTAAAGCTATTTGATAATAATCAAGAACAAATTTGATCCGTTATCAAATATGCAAAAAATGCATATTTTACCCCAAAGGAGAGAGCATGAGAGATGACGTCCTAGTTAGGATAAACGAACGACTTAACGTGCTTGCCACGCTTCCGACTCTAAAAAACGGATCGATCGGCGAAGCTTTAAAGAAAAGCGGATTTAGCAGGCGCGATTTTATGAAATGGGCCGGCGCGATGACGGCGTTTATGGCGCTACCTGCGTCGATGGCGCCTACAGTGGCTAGAGCCGCCGAGCTTAGCGATAGATTGCCCGTGATATGGCTACACATGGCCGAGTGTACGGGATGTAGCGAGAGCTTGCTTCGCACCGATGCGCCGAGTATAGATAGCTTGATTTTTGACTATATCAGCCTCGAGTATCACGAAACCGTGATGGCGGCGGCAGGATGGCAGGCTGAAGAAAACCTAGAAAGCGCGATCGAAAAATACAAAGGCAGATACATCCTGCTAGTCGAGGGCGGCATACCTACGGGCGATACGGAGAACTATCTAACCGTCGGTCCTTTGGGGCTTAGCGGCCTTCATCACGCAAAGCACGCGAGCCAAAACGCCGCGGCGATATTTGCCATCGGTACCTGTTCGAGCTTTGGCGGGATACAAGCGGCAAAGCCAAATCCGTCAAATTCCGTCGGCCTATCAAAAGTAACTCCAAAACCGGTCATAAACGTCCCAGGCTGTCCTCCGAGCGAGAAAAATATCGTGGGCAACGTCCTTCACTACATACTTTTCGGTACTTTGCCCGCACTTGACGTATTTAACCGTCCGAAGTGGGCTTACGGGCTTAGAATTCACGATCTGTGCGAGCGCCGCGGACATTTCGACGCGGGCGAGTTCGTGCAGACCTTTGGCGACGAGGGCGCGAAAAACGGTTACTGCCTCTATAAGGTCGGCTGTAAAGGCCCATATACGTTTAATAACTGCTCTCGCGAGAGATTTAATCAGCACACCAGCTGGCCGGTGCAGGCAGGCCACGGCTGCATAGGCTGCTCGGAGCCTGATTTTTGGGATACGATGGGGCCTTTTGAGGAGCCGATGGCAGATAGGCTGTTTAACACGGTTTTGGGTCTAGGCGCCGATAACGTCAGCGATAAAATAGGCATCGGAGTGCTGGCGCTCGCAGGTATCGGTATAGCAGCGCACGCCGCGATAAGTATTTTTGCTAAAGACAAAGAGGAGGCGTAAAAATGAGCGAGCAAAGAATAGTAATAGACCCGATAACCAGGATAGAAGGCCACCTGCGCATAGAAGTCGTCGTAGACGAAAATAACGTAGTGAAAGAAGCCTATTCGGGCTCGACGCTTTGGCGCGGTATAGAGCAGGTCGTCAAAGGGCGCGATCCGAGGGATGCGGGCTTTTTCACACAGCGAATTTGTGGCGTTTGTACGTTTTCGCACTACCGCGCGGGCATCATGGCCGTCGAGAACGCGCTAGGCATCGTTCCTCCGCTAAATGCGCAGCTAACACGTACGCTGATGAACAACGCCCTTTATATGCACGATCACGTGGTGCATTTTTATCAGCTTCACGGCCTTGACTGGGCGGACGTGGTCTCGGCTCTAAGCGCGGACGTACGCAAGGCTAGCGACGAGGCGTTTAAATACTGCGATACGCCTTATGCGACTGGCGCAGATAAGCTAAAAGAGGTAAAAGAGCGCGTCGAAGCCTTCATAAAAAAAGGAAATTTAGGACCTTTTGCAAACGCATACTGGGGACATCCAACCTATAAATTTACGCCGGAGCAAAATTTGATCGTGCTTTCGCACTATTTAGAGTGCCTAAGGATACAAAGAACGGTAGCGCAGATGATGGCTATATTTGGCTCTAAAAACCCGCACCCGCAAAGCCTAACCGTGGGCGGCGTGACCTGCGTCATGGACCTACTTGACCCTGCAAGACTGGGCGAATACCTAACCAAATTTCATGAAACGGCCGATTTTATTAACAGGGCGTATTATCCCGATCTCGTCATGGCTGCCAAAGCCTACGGTAGCGAGCCTAGCGTGCTAAAAGACGTCGGCGTGTCAAATTTGTTCGCTTACGACGAGTTTTTAGTCGGTAGAAACGAGTATCTGATCCAAGGCGGAGCTATCCTAAACGGCGATATCAGTAAGGTTTACGAAGTAGACGGCGATAAGATCACCGAGGAAGCCACTCGCGCATGGTATAAAAACCCAGCCCCGCTGCATCCGTACGACGGGCAGACCGAGCCAAACTACACTGGCCTAAAAGATATGAAAACCTTAGATGGCCACGGCAAAGAGGTAGACACTAAGGTCTTTGACGAAAAGGGCAAATACAGCTGGATCAAAGCTCCTCGATATGAGGGCAAACCTATGCAGGTAGGCCCGGTAGCCAGCATCGTGATAAACTACGCCAAAGGCAACGAGCGCGTGGTAAAGATCGTAGATAAATTCTTAAAAGACTCTGGACTTCCGCTTGAGGCGGTATTTTCTACGCTGGGTAGAACCGCAACCAGGATGCTAGAGGCCAAACTAGTAGCCGATCACGGACTAACCGCATTTAATAGCTTAGTAGAAAATCTAAAAACCGATCAAGAAACCTGCGCAAAGTATGTCATAGATAACGGCAAAGAGTATAAGGGAAATTTCCAAGGCAATGCCCCTCGCGGAGCGCTCAGCCACTGGTGCCGTATAAAGGGCGGCGTGATAACCAACTGGCAAGCAGTCGTGCCTAGTACGTGGAACGCCTCGCCAAAAGACGCTGCAAACGTACGCGGAAGCTACGAGGAGTGCCTCATCGGGCTAAAGATCGCCGATCTAACCAAGCCGCTTGAGATCATACGCAAGATACACTCGTACGATCCTTGTATCGCATGTGCCGTACACGTGATGGATGCGCGCGGCACGCAGCTGGGCGAATACAAAATCAATCCGAATTTGTGAAAGGAGCGGCTATGAGCGAGCATAAATTTGACCGCAAAAGCGAGTATGAATTTTCCATCGGGCTTAGAGCGACGCACTGGATCAGGTTTTTTGCCATCACTTTTTTGGTGGTGAGCGGATACTATATATCGTATGTTTTCGTTAGTCCCGAGGTCACGACCCAGCCCGTGCTGTTTATGAACGCCAAGTGGCGCGCGGCTCATCAGATCGCGGGATTTGTCCTGATAGCGTGCTTTATTTTCAAGCTTTACCTATTTATATTTGACAAATACAGCCGCAAAGAGGTCGTGAGTATCGTCGATTTTTTTAATCCCAAAGTCTGGATAGCGCAGATAAAATACTACCTATTTTTAGGCCCGCACCCGCATCTAAAGGGCGTTTATAACCCGCTTCAGTTTGCGTCGTATTTTTTCTTTTATTTGGTGCTTTTTCTGATCTGCCTAACGGGCCTCGTGCTCTACGTCCACGTCTATCACGAGGGGCTTGGCGGGCTGCTTTACGAGCCGATGAGACAGTGCGAGGAGCTCATGGGAGGGCTAGCAAACGTCCGCACGATACACCGCATCTGCATGTGGATCATCATGGTTTTTGTCGTGGCGCACGTGTATATGGCGGTATTTAACGCCGTAAAAGGCAAAAACGGAGCTATGGACGCCATCGTAAGCGGCTACAAATACGTAAAAGACGAGCACTGATGCGCGTTTTGGTACTAGGTATCGGCAACGTGATGTTTGGCGACGAGGGCGTGGGGGTGCATTTTGTAAAAATGATGGAGCGAAACTACAAATTTAGCCCTAAAAACGGGGCTAAATTTGACTCCGTTTTAAATTTGGACGATAAATTTGACTCGACAAATTTGGATGGCGCGAACTCAAATTTAAGCGGCGATCTCGCTCGTAGCGACGGCTCCAAATTTAACGCAGACGGCGCAAATTTGGAGCTAAGATTTATCGACGGCGGCACGCTAGCTATGGCGCTCACGCCCGTTATTGCTTGGGCGGATGTTTTGATAGTCGCCGACTGCATCAGCGCCGAGGGCAGCGAGACGGGGGATGTGTATTTTTTTGGTTACGAGCAGATGCCGCCCGCAATTTCCTGGAACGGCTCCGCGCACGAGGTTGAGATGCTAGAGACCTTGCGGCTCATGGAGCTTGCGGGCGATTTGCCGCGGACGAAAATTTTAGGTATCGTGCCAAAGCGTATCGAGCCTATGAGTTTTGAGCTCTCCACGCAGGCGCAAGAGGGGGCAAATTTGATGGAAAAGACGCTTTTAAACGAGCTTTCGCGTCTTGGGTTTAGCTACGAAAAGATCGCAAATTTTAGCGTCTCTGGCATCGCTTTAGAGTTTTCAAAAAAGGGCACGATATGATTTTAGCTTACGAGTTTGACGGCGCGAGTGAAAATTTCGCTTTTTTTCTTAAATTTTACGCACAAAAAAGCGGACTAAAATTTAGCCTTAAAAAGAAGATGGATTTAACTACGCTTTACGCCCAGGGAGCGCAAGAGGAGCTTTTGGCGTTTTCCGATTTGCTTTCTGGCGTGCTGCCTCACAGCGTGTTTTTACGCAATTCAAAGGTTTATGCGAGCAAAAATTTACCCCAAGGCGAAGCAAACGAGCCGCAAAACGCACTCTCAAACATCACGCCAAGCGTCGTTAGTGCTTATCTAAAAGGAGAGCTAAAAGAGTGCGAAAACGGCGTTTTTAGCGATGTTTGCATTTTTACGGACGGCAAATTTACTCCCGTGACGAAGGCGAATTTTAACGAGCTTTTGGAGTTTTCTTTTAAAAATTTAAGCGCGGGCAAAAACGTCAAATTTAAAGATATTAGCGGCGAATTCGAAGCGTCAAATTTCACCGAACTAAACGAAAATTTTAATCTTTTAATGCCGACAAATCTTAAAAATTTGCCTAAAATTTTTATCGCAAACGAAGCTGAGCAGGTTGCCCTAGCAAGCTACGAAAAGCCCGCCGTTACGCTAAAAACGACGGCGATCTACCGCGGCAATCACCCAAACTCGCCAAGATTTTTTGACGTCTGCGCGGCTAGAGACATTTTCATCTACGCGCTTTGCGACAAGCTTTTTAAAGCGGGCGTAAATTTTACTTCGTTAAAGGCGCAAAAGCCGCCGTTTAAGGCCGTAGTGCTTGAAAACGGATATATTTTTAGCGGCTCTAGGATTTATTATTCGCGCGCAAATTTGAGCAAGGTGGAGGGCGCTGCGGATAAAAATCTAGCCAATTTTAATCTAGCAAAAAAAGAATTTGACGAAGAGGGCGGGATAGTTAGGATATTTTTAAGCAGGCTTAAAGACGATGAAGTTAAAATTTACCCCAAATTTGATGATTTTAACGTCTTAAATTTCGCCTTGCCAGCAAGCTTTGACGAGCTTTACGCGCAGATAAAGCGCGAGGAGGGCGGCAAGAGTTTGCTTCAAAAATACGGCGAAAGCTTTAGCCTGCCGCGCGGCGAGCTAAACGTACAAAACGGCTTTTTCGGGCTGTTTTGTATGGCGGGAGCGCTTCTTGGATTTGATAGCGATACGCAAAAAGCGGGTGAAATTTTACTGCAAAACGCGAGCGATTTTAACGGCGCAAAAGGGCCTAGGCTCGATTTTAAAATGCTAAATAAAACGCATTTTGACATCGTTAAATTTGCTAGAAGCGGCATGAGCTTTAGGCTAGCAGGCGTCGATGCAAGGCTGCTTAGCTACGGATACGCCGAGTCGCTAGCGTATTTTTTGAGCGATTTTTCAGACTCGCTAAAGCAGGATTTTAGCGTGCAAAACGCGCTGCTTTGCGGCTCGCTTTTTGAGAACAAAACGCTTGCAAATTTGACGTTAAAGCATCTAGAAACGGGCTTAAACGCCAAATTTAGCAAAGAGTTTTTGATTGAAGAGATGTTTTAAATATGAAATTTCAGGCTTAGTCCAAGGTGTGGGTTTTCGCCCCTTTGTTTATAATCTAGCCCTTAAATTCGGCCTTGCGGGCGAAATTTACAACGACGACGAGGGCGTGAAACTAACGCTTTGCGGCCCACGCGAGCAGATAGAAAAATTTGAAAAAGCGCTGTATGAGGAGCTACCAAGCCTCGCTCGCATCGACGAGATGAGAAAAACCGAGCTAGCGGGCGCGAAATTTGACGAGTTTAAGATAGTCGCCTCAAAATCAGCTAAAAAGCACGCGCCTATCTTGCCCGATTTTGCCCTTTGCGCAGACTGCGAGCGCGAGTTTTACGACCCTGCAGACCCGAGGTATCATTATCCTTTTATCAACTGCACCAACTGCGGCCCGAGGTTTTCGATTATCGAGTCGCTACCTTATGACCGCGCAAACACGACGATGAATGCGTTTAAGATGTGCGAATTTTGCGAGGGCGAATACAAAAATCCGCTAAATCGCCGCTATCACGCGCAGCCCGTTTCATGCCCAAACTGCGGGCCAAGGCTTGCTCTAAAAGATAAACTCGGGCGAGTTTTAGCGCAGGATAACGAAAGCGCAAAGCAGGCCGCGCATCTCATAAATGAGGGTAAAATTTTAGCCGTCAAAGGGCTTGGCGGTTTTCATCTGATGTGCCGTTTAAAGGAGGATACGGTAGGGCTGCTAAGAGAGCGCAAAAAGCGGCCTAAAAAGCCATTTGCCGTGATGTGTAAAGACCTCGCGCGCGTTAAAAAATACGCTCAAGTTTCGCCCGAGGAGCAGCAGCTTTTAAGCTCGAATTTAAAACCGATCGTCGTTTTGCAAAGCTTATCTAGCGCGCCGGTTCCCTCAAATTTAGCGCCGGGGCTTAATAAAATCGGCATATTTTTGCCATACACGGGCGTTCATCTTTTTCTTTTTGAGTACCTAGAGGGCGATGTCATCGCTACCTCGGCCAATGTCTCTGGCGAGCCCATCATCTACGACGAAAAAGACCTGCGAGAAAAGCTGGGCGGCGTGATAGATTTTTATCTAGATAACGACCGAGAGATACACTCGCCAAGCGACGATAGTATCGCGTTTGTAGCGGGCAGCGAGCCCATTTTTATCCGAACTAGCCGCGGCGTACATCCCAAATTTATCCGCACGAAATTTAAGAGCGAAAAGACCGTTTTAGCCGTCGGAGCCGAGCTAAAAAATCAGTTTGCGATCTTTAAGAACGGCGAGCTGATGATAAGCCCGTATATCGGCGATCTAAAAAACGTCGCGACCTATGAGCGGTTTTGCGCGCTAATCAAGCTTTTTAGTGAGATTTACGAGCTAAAATTTGATGAGATCGCGGCTGATTTGCACCCGCATTTTTTAAATTTGAAATGGGCACGCGAATATGCCGCAAATTTTGACTCAAAAATCACGCAGATCCAGCACCATCACGCGCATTTGCTTTCTGTGATTTTAGAAAACGATCTGGACGCAAAGCGTGAGTATCTGGGCTTTTGCTTTGACGGTACGGGATACGGTGCGGATGGGAGCGTCTGGGGCGGAGAGATCCTAAAAGTGCGTGGCAAAGAGTACGAGCGGGTTTGTAATTTTGATGAAATTTTGCTGATCGGCGGCGAAGCTAGCGTAAAAAATATCTGGCAGATTGCTTATGCCGCGATTTTAAAATATGATTTAGAACTCGAGGCGGAGGCGTTTTTGGCCAAATTTGAGCCAGCCAAGCTAAAAAATCTAAAAATCTTGCACGAAAAGCAAATAAACTGCGTCAAAACCAGCTCGCTTGGACGCATATTTGACGCATTTGCGGCGGTGATCCTCGGGCTTGATAGCATCAGCTACGAGGGCGAGGCGGGAATGAGCTTAGAAGCGCTCTACGACGCAAATTTAGACGCTTGCTATGAGTTTGAGATCAGGAGTGACAAAATCTGCTTTAAAGAAGCCTTTAAAAGAGCTTTAAAAGACGATGCAAAAACGGCTGCAACAGGCTTTATAAAAGGGCTAGCAAAGCTCGTAGCAGACGTAGCTTGCGCGCAGTCTAACGACGTCTTGCTTGCAGGCGGAGTTTTTCAAAATAAAGCCCTGCTTGAAAATGTAATTTTAATTCTTAAGCAAAAAGGTAAGAAGTATTACATAAATAAGCACTTTTCGTCAAACGACTCTTCGGTAGCTATCGGTCAGATCGCGCTTACATTAATTTAAATTAAAGTTTTCTGATGTATAATAACTAATAATTTCTTTAAGGAGGCGATAGTGGAAAACATCATAAGATTTAGCGTCTCGTTGCCAAAGCAGTTATTAGACGAACTCGACAACAAAATAGGCGCTCAGGGCTATGCTTCGAGAAGCGAGTTTACTCGCGATCTGATTAGGGAAAAAATAGTAAATGACAGCTGGAAGGACGCGGAAGAGGATCTTATCGGCGTTTTGACGCTCATTTATTTGCACCACCAAAACGACCTCGTCGTGAAAATGATGGACATCGAGCACCAGGCAAATTTGCACATCGCCTGCACGACTCACGTCCATATAGATCACGACAACTGCCTGGAGACTCTGATACTGCGCGGTAAAGCGGGAGCCATCGAGAAATTTTCCGAAAAAATGGGCGGACTAAAAGGGGTTAAATTTTCAAAACTAACCAAGGCTGCCGTCCCACACTCGTAACGCTTAAAATGCGGGCAAGCTTGATAAACCATATCAAATTTGCCCGCAAAAGTCTCTCTTTTATCACGCATTTATCTCTTTAACGCTAAAATTATCAGGATTTATCACTATTTTTATTTCAAGGTTAAATTTGAAACATATCTCTTTTAAAAATTTCGTCCAAAACGAGGCTAGTTCGGGTATCTTGCTCATACTTGCCGCGATTTTTGCGATGATATTTCAAAACGGCTTTTTGAGCGAATTTTATAACTCCTTTTTGCGCATAAATATGGGCGTGGTTTTTGGCGAATTTAGCCTGCAAAAGCCGCATATTTTGTGGGTAAACGACGGGCTTATGGCGGTTTTTTTCTTTCTTTTGGGGCTTGAGCTAAAGCGCGAGGTAGTCGAGGGCGAGATGCGAAATCCCGCTCAGATCGTGCTGCCTATCGTGGGTGCGGCCGGCGGTATCATCATGCCAGCGCTCGTTTTTTACGCGTTTAATCACGCCGATGCCTTCGCGCTAAAAGGCTGGGCGATCCCGACTGCGACGGACACGGCGTTTGCGCTGGGGCTTATCATGATCCTTGGCAAAAGAGTGCCGGCGAGTCTTAAAATTTTCCTCGTGACGCTCTCTATCATCGACGACGTTTGCGCGATTTTGATAATGGCGATATTTTATAGCGGGCATCTCTCGGCTATGTCGTTTATGGTTGCCGGAGCGGCTACTTTGGGGCTTTTGGCTTTAAATTTGGCCGGCATAAATAAAAAAGCTTGCTACATGATTTTGGGCATTATCCTTTGGGTGAGCGTGCTAAAATCAGGCGTACATGCGACGCTAGCGGGCGTCGTGGCGGCATTTTTCATACCGCTTAAAGCAAAAAATGGCGAGGGCTCGATGCTAAAACAGATCGAGCACGATCTGCACGGTTACGTCGCCTTTTTCGTGCTGCCGGTGTTTGCCTTTGTAAATGCTGGCATCTCGCTAAAAGGCATCGGGCTGGAGCAGATTTTCCATCCCGTATCGCTAGGCGTCATACTAGGGCTGTTTGCGGGCAAGCAGCTTGGGGTGTTTGGATTTTGCTTTCTTGCGATCAAATTTAAGCTCGCAAAGCTACCCAAATACTGCAACCCGGCCCAGTTTTACGGCCTTTGCGTACTTACCGGCATCGGCTTTACGATGAGTCTTTTTATAAATTCGCTCTCCTATCACGACACCTACGAGTTTGCGTACGCCGATAAGCTTGCCGTGCTAATCGCATCGCTGATCTCTGGTGCTACGGGCTATGCGGTGCTCTACTGGGCTGGGCGACACAGGATAATGAAATGCGTGGAGTAAAAAAATGATGATATTTCATAAAAATTTTCTCGCAGACGAGCTTACAAAGTGGCGAGAGGACGGGCTGATAAGCGACGAGGCGGCGCGCAAGATAGCGGCTAGATACGATATAGATTTATCGGGCGCAAACGAGCGGCGAAGCTTTATTTTAAAGCTCGTAGCGTATCTGTTTTTGGCGCTTTCGTTATTTACGCTTGTGGGCGCTAACTGGGAGGAGCTGCCGCGCGCCGTGAGGCTAATCATAGTGCTTGGTATACTCGCGGCGGTAAATTTTAGCGGAGTTTTGGCGCAAAAAAACGGCAAAGAGACGCAGGCTACGACGCTGTTTTTCCTGGGGAACTTCTGCTACGGCGCGGCGATCGTTTTAGTCGCGCAAATTTACCACCTAGGCGAGCATATGCCTAACGGCGTGCTACTGTGGGCGGTCGGAGCTTTGGCGCTCGGGCTTGCTACGCGCAAATCCATCATCATGCTTCAGGCTCTTATTTTGGGGCTTGTTTGGTTTTTGATGGAGTTTGAGTTTAGCGGCGTTTCGCACGGATTTTTGCTATTTATAGCAGCCTGTGCCGCCGTGCTTTGGCGAGATGACTCTAGGTTGCTGACTGCTGCGCTTTTTGCGAGCGTGTTTGCTTATATCGTCTCTTTCGTGCTTTACGAGAGGTATTTTCTAACTGATTTGCGCGTGGACGACGCGTTTTACGGCGTTCATTTTTTTGCGCTTAGCTACTGCTTGCTCGCCGTTTGCGCCTCATTTTTGCTTGAGAAGGCGGGTAAATTTGAACTCGCGTTTTGCCTTAAAAACATCGGCATCGTCTGTGGCGCGGGCATCTTGTGCTTTGATATGTCGCTTTACGAGGACTTGCATTTTGCGCGTCCGTGGTCTTACGGCGCCCAGAATTACGAGAATGTTTTGAACGGCGTTACATTTTTAAAAAGCATATTCGGAGCGTTGTTTACGGCTTTTTGCGCGGCCTCTCTGGGACTTGCGTTTTACTTTAAAAAGTACGCCGCCGCTATCGTCGGAGCGCTTTTAGTCGCGCTGCCTTTTATTTTAGACGCGTTTGCGGGTTACGAGGAGGGCGTGTTTTCGCTCATCGGCGTTTGCGTCGCGGTCGCTCTTATCAAGCAAAATAATATGAAATTTGGCATCGCGCTCATCTTTTGGGTGGCGTTTGTGCGATATGTGGATCTAGTCGGCGATTACGTCAGTGCTAGCGCGCTATTTTTGGTGTTTGCGCTGGTGGTGCTTGGCGTGTCTAGGATCTCTAAAAAAAGGAGCGCGAGATGAAACTAAAGCTGATTTTTGCCGCCGCGGTATTTCAAATTTTAGCCGTGATCGCGATGCTTGCGTATGCGTACGCGCCTATATATTTTGGCAAAGAGATCTTGCTGCAAACTACGCTTTACGATCCGCGCGATATGTTTCGCGGCGACTACGTGCATCTTAGCTACGGCTTTGCAGGCATTTACGAGCTGGATAAAAGAGACTCGAATTTGAGCAAAAGACAGCAGCTGCACGGCGCAAAAATTTACGCTATCTTAAAGCAAGATAAAGACGGCAGGTATAAATTTGATAGATATAGCTTCGAGCGACCTAACGGCGGGACGTTTTTAGCTGGCAGAGTTGATTATAATACCGCAAATTTTGGCATCGAGGCCTTTTTCATGCCGCCTAAAAAGGCGCAGCAAATGGAGCGAGATATGATGGAGTTTAACGCTACCGCCGTAATCAGCGTGATGGATAACGGCAAAGCTCGCATCAAAGATATCGTGCTAGAAAAACCAAACGCGGGCGAGTCTCGCGGACATTAAATTTGTCGGCAAAGAGGGCTAAATTTGACTAGGCTAATCTGAAGTCAAATTTAGCCTAGTGCTTCAAATTTGACGCGGCTTAAATTTGAGTCAAATTTGACCCGTCTCGCCGCTACCATAAAAATCTCAAAATATAAATAAAACGCAACGAAATAATATCCGCAAGGTATGAAACTAAAGCGGGATTTTAACATCTAAGAGTATAATAACCCCAAAAAATCGCTAAGGAGAAACAAAATGTGTAAAGATTGCGGATGCTCGCTCAGCGGACACGACCACACCCATACTCACGCTGACGGCACGACTCACTCGCACGCTGACGGCACGACTCACTCGCACGCTCACGATCACGGCGCCGAGCACGGACACGGCGCGGCTCACGAGCATAGCCACGGCCACGCACACCCTGCGCTAAATGACAGTAAAACGGTCGAAGTGATAACTAAAATTTTATCCCAAAACGACGAAGAGGCCGCGCACAACCGCGCTCATTTGGATGAGCACGGGATTTTATGCGTAAATCTCATGAGTAGCCCCGGCAGCGGAAAAACTACGCTACTAGAAGCCACGATAAAAAGCGGTAAATTTAAAATCGGCGTCGTCGAGGGCGATCTAGAGACCAACCAAGACGCCGACCGCATCGTAAAAGCTGGCGGCAAAGCCCATCAGATCACGACCGGACAGGCATGTCACCTCGATGCCTTTATGGTGCACGAGGGGCTTCATCATCTGCCGCTAGAGGGCCTTGATATAGTTTTCGTTGAAAACGTCGGCAACCTCGTTTGCCCCGCTAGCTACGACGTGGGCTCGCACTTTAACGTCGTGCTGCTCTCGGTGCCTGAAGGCGACGATAAGGTAGCCAAATACCCCGTGATGTTTCGCGCTGCCGATCTCATCGTGATAACCAAAACTTCGCTGTTGCCGCATTTTGAATTTGACGTAAAAAAAGTCGTCAAAGAGGCTCGCAAACTAAATCCGAAGGTCGATGTCATTGAGCTTGACGCAAAAACGGGCGAGGGCATGGAGAAGTGGCTAAATTTCTTAAAATTTAAAAAAGAGCTTAGATAATGTGCCTCTCAATCCCTTCAAAAGTGGTCTCAATCGACGAAGATAACGTCGCTACCGTCGAGACGCTAGGCGTGAGTCGCCGCGTGAGCCTCGATCTCATCGCCGAGCCCGTAGCCGTGGGCGAATACGTACTCATCCACGTCGGTTACGCGATGGAAAAAATCGATACGAAATTTGCGCTAGAAAGCATCGAAATCTACCGCCAAATCGCCAAAGATATGCAAAGCGGCGAGATCGGCGCGGACGAAGGCGACGCGGGACTAAGCGCCATGCAAGCGGCGGCAAACGAGCCAAACGCAAAGGATAAAGCGTGAATCTAATCAATGATTTTCGCGACAAAGAGCTTATTTTAGCGCTTTCAAAACTCATCAAAAAAGAGAGCGTAAAACCGCTAAATATTATGGAAATTTGCGGCGGACATACGCACTCGATCATGAAATTTGGCCTGCCGCAGCTGGTTGGCGAACATATAAATTTCGTCCACGGTCCGGGCTGTCCCGTCTGCGTGATGCCAAGGAGCCGCATAGACGAGGCGATAAAACTAGCCCAGATGCCAGGCGTCATCCTCTGCACGCTAGCCGATATGATGAGAGTCCCCGGCTCAAACACCAGCCTGCAAAAGCTGCGCGGCGAAGGTTGCGACATCAGAGCGTTATATAGCCCGCTAGACTGTATAAAAATCGCGCGGGAAAATTCCGACAAAAGCGTGATATTTTTTGCGATCGGGTTTGAGACGACGACGCCGATGAGCGCAAATTTAGTCCAAAAGACGCTAGAACTCGGGCTAAAAAATCTATTTTTCCATATAAATCACGTTACCGTCCCCGCACCCGTGCGAGCGATCCTAAACGACGAAGACGTCAAGATCGACGCGTTTTTGGGCCCTAGCCACGTGAGCGTGATTACGGGATATGGCATCTACGAGAGCATCGCGGCCGAGTATAAAAAGCCTATCGCGGTTAGCGGATTTGAGCCGCTTGATCTGATGGACGGCATCCTAAACCTCGTCCGCCAGCAAAACGCGGGCACGCACGAGGTCTATAACGAATACGCCAGAGTCGTCACGCGTGATGGAAATCAAAAGGCAAAGGCGCTCGTAGAGGAGTTTTTCGAGCCGTGCGACTTCTCTTGGCGCGGTCTTGGCGTGATCGCGCAAAGCGGTATGAAGCTGCGCTCCGAGTACGCGAAGCTTGACGCGAGGGTCAAATTTGACTGTAGCGTGCAAAGCAAAGGCGAGAGCAAGGCCTGTATCTGCCCTGAAATTTTACGCGGGCGAGCAAAGCCGTTTGACTGCAAAATTTTCGCCAAAGCCTGCACGCCAAAAACTCCCGTGGGTTCGTGCATGGTCTCTAGCGAGGGTGCATGTGCGGCATACTACAAATACGGCGACATCAAAAGCGCGGGCTAGGAGGAGGCAAATTTGAGCAAGATAATGCTAAGCCACGGAGGCGGCGGCGAGGAGATGAACTCGCTCATAAACGAGACGATTTTTAGGATATTCGACAACGAAATTTTGCGCGAGAGCAACGATAGCGCGATACTAAAATTTAGCGACCTTTGCGCGGACGAGAGCGCGAAATGCTCCACAAATTCGGCGTCCAAATTTAACGGCAAACTAGCCTTTAGCACCGATAGTTTTGTGGTTACGCCGATATTTTTTAACGGTGGCGACATCGGTAAGATCGCTGCATGCGGCACCATAAACGACCTAGCCATGGTCGGTGCTGAGGCAAAATACCTAAGCTGCGCACTAATCGTCGAGGAGGGCCTAGAGATAGCCGAGCTAGAGCGCGTACTGGGCTCGCTAGCCGCGGTCGCTCGCGAAAACGGCGTACGGATCGTCTGCGGCGATACGAAGGTCGTACCGCGGGGCAAATGCGATAAAATTTTTATCAACACGAGCGGTATCGGCGAGATCGTCTGCGAGGGCGTGGAGCTAAAAAGCCTGCGCGCGGGCGCCAAAATCCTGATCTCGGGCGACGTGGGCAGGCACGGCGCGGTGGTGCTGGCTAGCCGCGAGGAGTTCGATCTGCAAAGCGAGCTAAAAAGCGACTGCAAGGCGCTAGTAGGCGTGGTAAAGGCGCTAATAGAAGGCGGCGTAAAGCCTCTGTGTATGCGCGACGCGACGCGCGGCGGACTCTCGGCGGTGCTAAACGAATGGGCAAAATTTAGTGGCCTAGACATCCTCGTTCGCGAGGAGGATATCAAGGTTAGCGACGAAGTGACGGGCGTTTGCGAGCTGTTTGGCTTTGAGCCTTATGAGCTAGCCAACGAGGGTACGTTCGTGCTGGCCGTAGATGAAAAAGACGAAGCGCGCGCGCTTGAAATTTTACGCAAATTTGACGCTAACGCAGCCTCGATCGGCGAGATTTTAGGTGCTGCAAACGGTCGCGTCATCTTGCAAAATGCATACGGCTCGAAGCGCTTTTTAGAAGCGCCAAAGGGCGAGTTGCTACCGCGAATATGCTAGGCACAGCAATGGATAGATCAAATTTAATCTCATTGACTTTTGAGGCTTGGACAGCACGAGAGCGGGCTCGCAAAATTTATCAAATTTACGCCCTAGACGCGTGCATAAAAATAAAATCCGCTCCGTCCGCAAGCGAGGCAAGCCGATGCACGAACTAAGCATAGTGCAAAGCCTAGTCGCGCTTTGCGAGAAAAACGCCGCCGCAAACGGCGCAAAAGAGGTCGTACGCCTTGAAGTGCGTATCGGGCGACTAAGCGGCGTCGAGCCTCACTATCTAGAAAGCGCGTTTGAGGTTTATAAAACGGGCACGATCTGCGAAAATGCCGAGCTCTTGATCGTCTTGCAAAACGTCTCCGTGGAGTGCAAAAGCTGCGGTTTTAGCGGCGAGCTTAGCAAAAACGACTTCACCTGCCCGGCCTGCGGCTCGCAGGAGCTTGATGTCACGGGCGGCGAGGATATGCACCTCATGCGCCTTGAGATGCGGTGATTTTGCCGCAAATTTTAGCTCAAATTCGGTGCTTAAATTTGAGCCGATTTTTAAAATTTACTTCTAATAACGCGGCAAATTTGACGAAACCCTATTTGTTTGCCTCTCTAAAACGTGCCTAGATAAATTTAAAAGGAAGCTAGATGTCTAGATATTCGTTTGAAACCATAGAGCAAATGCTGCTAAAATCCGTAGCCCAGGGCGGCGAGCCCGAACTTGGCTTTTGTCTGCGCGGCGCGCTATACATGATCATCGCCTATGCGGATCGCTGCTCGTTTCAAAGGTGTGCGGACGAATCCGGCGCAAATGCGAGCGGCGAACGGTATTTCGCCACGCTACGAGTCGCGCCGCAGATAGATGGGCGCTCGCTAGAGGAGCTTTGGGGAGAGGCGGATGATTTTTACTGCTTTGATTTCGAGCCGTGAGACCCAGATTTGCGCGGCGCAGGCAAATGCGCGGATAAATTTAAAAGGATATAAATGGGTTCTGCTTAGAATTACAGCGCAAAAGAGCGCAGCGCGGACGGTAAATTTAGCGCGGAATTTGATGGTCTCGACCTAGCCATGGGTGCGCCAAGTCTTGGCGAGCTGCGGCTTTACGCGAGCGCGGAGCTTTTGCGAGGCGACGTAAAATCGCAAAGCGGATTTAACGGCGACGCAAACGCCGATGCGCAGGGTTTAAATTTGAAGCGCAAAGAAAGCGACGGCGAGAGCGAAAACGTAAAATTTAGCCAAAGTGGCGAGATTGAGCAAATTTTACTTAGCGAGTAGGCTACGGCGTGCTTTACGTTTTCGGACGATTCGCGGTTTTTGGCGTTTGCCGAGTGGACGGCTGATAAAATGCAGCTTGTAAAGGTGCTGAGGCTAGCGGACATGAGCCTAAAAACCGTTGACGGACTCCAAAGAGTCGTGGAGTTTTTATCTTTTAAGGATGGTTTGCTGGAGATTTTGGACTCGCCGATTTTTATGCCCGAAAGCTTTTGGGTTGACGTTCGCGAGCTTTTTGACGATGAGATCAAAAGCTAAATTTGACGCTACAAAACGCCCGAGCCGCTAGCGATAAAATTTAAAACGCAAGCAAATTTAATAAAAATTGTAGTCCCAGCAAGACGGCGCCGAGCGTTAAAGCTAGCCGTAAATTTGTAAAAAGCATACAAAAATCTACGGTCGGCGCGCTAATTTTATAGGGGCCGTTTTTTGGCTTGAGCGCATTTGGCGCGTCTGCGTACTGTATCTATGCCTGGTTATCTTGCTACTAGCCTTGGCGCCGTTTTTATCAAATTTGACGTGGGCGCGATTTTGGGCTTTGCGGCACCAAATATCGCAGCGACGTTTGGCGTTTTACTCTCGGTTTTCACGGCCAATAAGATTACAAATTTATGAAAATCCGCAGCGAGCCTAGTCTATTTTAATGGCGAAATTTTTGCTATTCGGCCATTGACGCTACGATTTTGGGCTTTGTTTTCGATTCGGTTTTTGCCGTATTTAGGTATGGCACTCATGCTTGCCGTTCAAAAATAGCAAAGAGCGCAAATTTGATTAAATTTGCTAGGAGCCCGCGAACGCCTTGCATAGGCGAGCTGCGCGGGGTATCAAATTTGGCTTTATTTAACCCGCAAAACTAGCGGCACAGACGCCTGAAAGCTCGTCAAATTTACTCAAATATCAAAAACGGCGCTTCAAGTACGTTTCTAATTATCTTAAACGGCGAGAGTAGCGCATCTTGCAGGATTTGCGTCGAGTACTGCGGCTTTTGCAGAGTTCCGCGCACCTTGATGACGGTTGATAGTGTGCGGTCTTTGCCTAGCACGATCTGATTTATGAGCGGGATTTTATCGATGATGGAACTGGCGTCCTTTAGCAGCTTTAGCTCCAGATCCACGTCGATCTCTTTGGTCGCGAGATTTATCGTGCCGTGTCCGCCGATATCGGCACTCGAGCTCTCTAGCTCGATAGCTAGAAACTTTAATACATCGCCTTTTTTCTCAAATAAAATTTTGCCAAATTTCACCGGATAGCCGTCGGCGCTAAAATCCGGCGTCTTAAACACGAGCAGGGACGGCACGGAGTTTAAAAACGTGAGAAGCTGGTTGTAAAACGTATAGTCTTTTAGCGTGGCGCCGATTAGTCTCACTTCGCCTTTGAAATCATCTGTGCTAGCACCTAAAACGCGCATTTTAAAGCTGCCGCCCTCAAAGCTTTTGATGTTAAAAATTGAGTTGATAAACTCGCCTCTGATGTCGTTTGCCCACATTTCAAATTTTTTGTCCGATTTTATGAGCGAAAAGTTGCCGCGAGAGGGCTTTGCGTCAAATCTCACCGTCCCGCCCGCACTCTGGCCGCTGTAGGCTAGCAGGTCTAGGGTCGCGTTAAAGTCGTTTAAAATAAGCTTCGAACCCTTGGCCTCAAACTCGATGTCGCCGTCTTTGTCGGTCAAATTTTCATCTCCGCTAAGCGCCAGATCAAGCTCCTTTATAAAAAGCTCCGTCTTGCCTCCCGCGATTTTGAAATTTAGCCCGCCGCTTTTGCTCTTGCCCGTTGCGCCTTTTGCGTTTACGCCAATGGCAAAGCTATCGGCACCATACGGCGAGCCGTCTTTTTTAAGTAGCGGCGTTTCAAATTTAACATCGTTAGCCTCGATGCTAAGATTTTCAAAATCCTTGGTTTTTATATTTACGCCGCCATCAGAGATTTGCAGGCTTTTTAGCAGCGGCGAGTAGGGCAGTAGATCGCGCGCGTCGGGTAAATTTATCTCGTTTTGCGCGCCGAATTTTAAACCCACGGCGGCCGGAGACGCGATATCTAGCTTCGTATCCTTGCCGCTAAAATCAAGCCTAGCAGCAAGCGGCGTCGCGCCTAGCTTTAAAATTTCGCTTTTGCCGAAGGCTAAATTTAGTCCCTTTAGCGTGCCGTTTATGTCGCCTGCGAGCTTGCCTAGATCGAGATTTACCGCTGCGTTCGCGCTAAAAAAATCCATCCCCGTGTTTTTCGCATTTACCTTTAGCTTGTCGTTTAAAAGCTCGACGTCTGCGGTATCTACGTTAAATTTAGCTCCAGCGATCAGAGTCTGTCCACCGGTGATCTTAAATTTGCCCTTAGGCGTCACCTCTAGCGGGTCAAATTTGATATCAAGCGCGAGTTTTGCGTCCGTTTTGCCGCTTAGCTGCTCAACGGGAACCTCGATATCGTAGGCTTTTAGTATGGAGTTTACGCTTTTGTCGTAGAGGGCCGAGGTTTGCAGATTTAGCGTGAGCCCGGCGCCTTTTTCCTCGAAAATTTTATATATTTCAAGATTGCTTCCGTTTAGATTTTTGCCCTGCCATTTTGGGTTTTTTAGCGTGAAAAATAGCGAACCCTTTTTTAGCTCGACATCGACTCCTTCGGCGGTTGCGGCGGGCAACTTTTCGTGAAATTTAACCTTTACGTTTTTAGAAAAACCCTGTGCGCTAAGCTCGTTTAGATATGGTTCTTGCTTGTCTAAGTTAAATCTACCCCGAAGCGATTTTACGAAGTAGTTATCCGCAGTGATGTAGCCGTAGATCCAGCTTTTTATCTCTTTATCTAGCCCAGTCTTTGCGCCCAGCTCGTCCATAAAGCCTCTTAGGCTCGTCGCATTTATGTCGCTTAGCTCATATTTTAGCTCGGCTTTTTTCAGATTTATAGCGGCATTTCCGTTTAGCTCGTGGCTAGAAAAAGTGCCGTTAAAATCGTAAATTTGACGCCTAAAATCGGCATTGCTAACGCCGCTTAAAGTGATGTTAAAGTCCTTAAACTCGAGTAGATAGATGTTTGCGGTTATGCCGTCGTCGGTATCTTTAAAATTTGAGCTAACCGCCAAAAACGGGCTATCTAGGTAAAAAACGTCGTCTCTGTAAAATAGCGTGGACTCGCTGTTTAGAAATTTGATGCGTTCGAGTAAAATTTCATCAAACAGCCTGTTGATCCAGACGATGTTTTTGGAGAGGTCTAACAGCGCTTCTTCGGAGCTATCCTTGGCGCTTTGTTTAGGTATCTCTATATTTTTCGCGCGTAAAATTATTTTTTTATCGAGTTTTATATATAATTGCTCTATTTTAAAGTCGCCCGCGTCGATATTTTCTATCTCGACGCCGTGTTTTAGGACGGCTATAAAAATGACGAATATTAAAACCGCAGGGATCAAAATGCGCCAAATTTTCTTCATTATCAGCGAGATGATTTTCATATTTTTTCTGAGCTTTCTTGTTTATCTTAGCCGCCCGGTGAGCGTGAGCGAGGTCATTTTCGTGCCTCAGGGCAGTACGCTTGGGATTATATCATATCTAAGCGAAAAAAATACGGACGCGAATAAAATAGACGCCGTGATCTTGCGCGCTATGGGGCACGTGCAAGCAGGCTGGATAGACCTGGGCGCGGCAAAGCTTAGCAAGCTTGATTTTTTATATAAGCTCACGACCGCAAAGGCGGCCCTAACTCAAATAACGCTGATTTCTGGCGAAACGACGGCCGTGTTTTTGCAAGAGGTCGCAAAAAAGCTAAATTTGAGTGAGGCGAAGCTAAATGAATTTTACGCCAAATTTGCCCCGCTAGAGGACGGCTTTTTGGTGCCTGAGACCTACAAAGTGCCGCTTGGAGTAAACGAAGAGCAGCTAGCCGCGCACCTCATAAATTTATCCAAAAAATCGCACGAAAAAACGGCCGCCGAACTACTTGGAAGCTACGACGAAAAGCGCTGGAGCGAGTATCTCGTGACGGCCTCGGTCGTGCAAAAAGAAGCCGCGAACGAGGATGAGATGCCCCTCGTCGCCTCCGTCATCCAAAACCGCCTAAAAAAGGGCATGAAGCTGCAAATGGATGGCACCCTAAACTACGGACTCTACTCGCACGAGACGGTCACGGCCGAGCGCATACGAAGCGATAAAAGCAAATTTAACACCTATCTAAACGAAGGCCTGCCGCCAAGCCCCGTTTGCACCGTGAGTATAGCTGCGATAAGGGCGGCGATAAGGCCCGCGCAGAGCGAGTTTTTGTACTTCGTGCGGGATAAAAAGACGGGCAAGCATAAATTTAGCGCGACGTACGAGGAGCACATGGGCGCGATAAACTCTCAAAAATAGCGCGCCAAAAGGCGTTTTAATATAAATTTGGATAAGATTTTGCGAAATTTAATTAGGAGAAAAGATGAGCGACATCGTCTATACTAGAACCGACGAATCCCCGCTGCTTGCGAGCTACTCGCTTTTTCCGATCCTGCAGGCGTTTTTGCGCGCGGGCGGCATAGAGATAGCCCAGGCCGACATAGGCCTAGCCGCACGGATCATCGCCGCTTTTAAAGACAAGCTACCGCCTGATCTGCGCGTAAGCGACGATCTGGAGATGCTGCGAAATTTGACGCAAGAAAAACGCGCGAATATAATTAAGCTGCCAAATATCTCGGCAAGCTTGCCTCAGCTAAACGCCGCTATCACGGAGCTTCGCGCCAAAGGCTACGATCTGCCGCCATGCCCGTCCGAGCCAAAAACGCCGGAGGAAAAAGACGCGGCCGCCAGATACGCCAAAGTGCTAGGAAGCGCGGTAAATCCGGTGCTGCGCGAAGGCAACTCCGACCGCAGATGCGTCGGTGCAGTAAAACGCTACGCCCGCGAAAACCCATATAAATTCACTCCTTTTGAAAAAGATAGCAAAACCGAAGTCGCCTATATGAAAGGCGGCGATTTTTACTCCTCCGAGCGCTCGATTAGCTTTGAGACGGATGAAAATTTGCGCGTCGAGTTTATCTCAAAAAGCGGCGAAAAACGCGTACTAAAAGAAAATTTAACGGTAGAAAAAGGCGACATAATCGACGCTAGCTTTATGAGCGCAAGTAAGCTAGATGCCTTTATAAAAGAGCAAATTGCGGACGCGAAGGCAAAAAAATTGCTATTTAGCGTGCATCTAAAAGCCTCGATGATGAAGGTGAGCGATCCCGTGATTTTCGGGCATTTTGTAAAGATTTTTTTCGCGGAAGTTTTTGAGGAGTTTGCGGACGAGCTAAAAAGCGTAAACGTCAGCGAAAACAACGGACTAAAAGACCTTTTTGCGTGGATTTTAAATTTACCGCAAGCTACGCAGGAAAAAATCAAGGCTAAATTTGACGAAATTTATGCAAAGAGACCAAATTTAGCGATGGTAAATTCGGTTGCAGGCGTTACAAATTTACACGTGCCTAGCGACGTTATCATCGACGCCTCGATGCCCGCGATGATAAAAAACGGCGGCAAAATGTGGGACAAAGATGGTGTGCTACGCGAAACAAAAGCCGTGATACCAGATAAAACCTACGCAGTCGTTTATGAGGCCGCGATCGCGGATATCAAGGCAAACGGCGCGCTAGATCCAGCTAAAATCGGCAGCGTCTCAAACGTCGGGCTGATGGCTAAAAAGGCCGAGGAGTACGGTAGCCACGATAAGACATTCGTGATGAGCGAAGCGGGCGAGGCGCGTGTGCTAAATGAAAAAGGCGAAATTTTATTTAAATTTGAGCTAGAAAAGGGCGATATATTTAGGATGACGCAGGTTAAAGATATCGCCGTGCAAAACTGGATTGAGCTAGCGCTAAAACGTGCGAAAATTACGGGACAAAAGGCGATATTTTGGCTGGATGAAAACAGGGCTCACGACCGAGAAATCCTAAAAAAAGTAAGAGCGCAGCTAGCTAGCGCGGATGCGAGCGGGCTTGATATAGAGATCCTCTCTCCCGCGGCCGCTTGCAAAAAGTCGCTTGAGATCATGAGACGCGGCGAGGACTGCATCAGCATCACTGGCAACGTCCTGCGCGACTATCTGACCGATCTTTTTCCGATCTTGGAGCTTGAAACCAGCGCCAAGATGCTCTCTATCGTACCGCTACTAGAGGGCGGAAGTATCTTTGAAACGGGAGCCGGAGGTAGCGCGCCGAGGCTCGCTGAGCAGCTACTAGAGCAAAATCACCTAAGCTGGGATAGCCTGGGCGAGTTTTTGGCTCTAGGCGCTAGTCTTGAACAGCTAGCCATCTTTAAACAAAGTCCCGAGGCGCAAATTTTAGCAGATACGCTAAACGCGGCCGTAGAGCGCTATCTAAAAGAAAACAAAGTCCCGCGGTTTGAAGTCGGGCAGCAAGATACGCGTACGAGTCATTTTTATATCGCGCTTTACTGGGCGAGCGAGCTAGCCGCTAGCGGTACGCAGCTGGGCGATAAATTTAAACTCGCCGCCCAAAATCTCGCGCAAAACGAGAACGCGATCGTGGCCGAAATAAACGCGGCGCAAGGACGAAAGGTCGATCTCGGTGGATACTATAAGCCAGACGATAAAAAGGCGAGCGCGGCGATGAGGCCGAGCGCAACGTTTAATCAAATTTTACAAAACCAAATTTTATAAAAAAGGAAAAAAATGAAAATTTCAGTTATCGGAGCCGGAAACGTAGGCGCGAGCGCGGCTAGCGCTATCTTGCTAAGAGGTATCGCAGACGAGATTGCGCTGGTGGATATTTTTGGCGACGTGGCGCGCGCAAAGGCGATCGACCTATCTCAGAGCGCGGCGGTTTTCGGTCTTGATGTGAGCGTCGCCGGCGGGGATGATTTTGAGCTAGTTAAGGATAGCGACATCGTGGTCGTGACCGCAGGAAGCCCTAGGAAAGAGGGGCAGACTAGAGAGGATCTGCTACTAAAAAACGCGGGCATCGTAAAAGGCACGGTGGAAAAAATCGCCAAATTTGCCCCAAACTGCGTCATCATAAACGTAACCAACCCGCTTGACGCGCTCACGTATCTAGTCTATAAAACGAGCGGTTTTGATAAAAGTAGGGTGCTAGGCATGGCTGGCGAACTAGACTCTGCGCGCCTAAAATACGAGATCTCTCAAAAAACCGGGCTAAAAAACAGCGCATTTAGCGCGCACATCATAGGCTCTCACAACGACGATATGGTCGCGCTACAAAGCAACGTGAGCGTGGATCTGGGCGGCGAATTTGACGCGGTAGCGCAGGATGCTAAAACGGGCGGCGCAAAGATAGTGAAGCTACTGGGCACGTCGGCATACTACGCTCCTGGCGCGGCTACGGCCAAGATGTGCGAGGCGATAAAAACCGGCAGCGAGCAGTGGCTAAGCTGCTGCGTGATAGAGGGCGAGTGTGCAGGCGGTAGGCTCGTGAAGCTAGGCAAGGGCGGCGTGCGCGAGATAAAAGAGCCAAGCGCGGAGGAAAAAGCAGCGCTGGAAAAAGGCGAATCGCAAACAGCTGCAAATATTAAATTTCTAAAAGAAAGCGGGGTAATCGCGTAGCCGATGTTTGTAAATTATAAAATTAAAATTTATGCCCTGTTTTTAGCGGCTTTTATGTCGGGGTGTGCTAACGTTTCGTCAAGCGCTCATAAAAATACGATGCTAACAAAGCAAAGTCAAATCCAAGCTACTACTTCGCTAGAAAAGAATAAAATCCAAAATTGGGGAAGCAAGACATTTCATGGTAAAACCGGCGACCGACTCGACACAAAAGAGACGGCCCTACTAAATCTCCTGCAAGGATATATAGGTAAAAGAGACGGCGGCGACTGCTCGGGCTTCGTAACGCTTGTGAATAAAAAATTAAATCGAGACTTTTTTGACGAAAAGGAGCTCGATAAATTTTACACCAAGCACGGTCTAAAAAGTGAAGCTATGTTTAAGCTTTACGAGAGTAAAAATCTGATCGCCTTTGACGATCCAAAAGTCGGAGATTTGGTATTTTTCAACAACACAACCAGAAGCACGAAAAATAACAAAAAAGCAAAAATCATCACTCATGTAGGCATAGTAAGTAGCGTAGAAAAAGACGGCACGGTTGGCTTTACGCATCATGCAAGAGGCAAAAATGCGGTGGATTTTATGAATCTAAAAAATAAAAACACGCGTAAAAAAGGCAACAAAGAGCTAAACTCCTATGTCGTATCTTGCAAAAATAACAATACGTCGTGTCTTGCGTCAAATAGATTTGCGGGATTTGGCAAAGCCAGCGTAAGGAGAAACTAAGTTTAGTTATTTATGCTTATCGCTTCAAATTTACCGCCGTATCCGTATAAATTCGTCATCAAAATTTACGGATCGGCGGCGCTAAATTTGACTTCTAAATTTACTCTGCACCAAATTGTCGTGACTGTCGTTAAATTTGAACTAAAAATTGTAAAAACCAAAAACGATGTATCTGCGACAGCGTTTCAAATTTGCTCGCTTTTATGCAAAAAATCTTCAAATTTTACTTTACTGCACGCTTTAAATACCAAATTTAACTTAAATGCTATAAAATTATCGTTATGAGTTAAATTTGATAAGGAAAAATATGCTGATACAAACTGACGCCTCCGTATGGGTTGATATCTCGCGCTGCAAGGCGTGCGATATCTGCGTGAGCTGCTGTCCTGCGGGCGTGCTGGCGATGGCCGTCGAGCCGCGCGCGGTGCTAGGTAAAACGATCGAAGTGGTGTATCCGGAGGCCTGTATCGGGTGCCGCGAGTGCGAGCTGCATTGCCCTGATTTTGCGATTTACGTGGCGGAAAAGGGCTTTAAATTTGCCAAACTAACCGCCGAGAGTAAAGAGCGCGCGACCGCCGTAAAAGAGAATAAATTTGAAAAATTAGAGGCGGGACAATGAGCGAATTTTTAAATAATAACGGTGGAAAAAGAGAAATCATCGCTAGCGGCAACGAACTAGTCGCGCTTGCGGCGGTGGAGTGCGGGTGTAACTTTTTCGGCGGTTATCCGATCACGCCAAGCAGCGAGATCGCGCACGAACTAAGCGTGCTGCTGCCAAAGCACGGCGGTAAATTTATCCAGATGGAGGACGAGATCGCGGGCATCTCGGTGGCGCTTGGAGCCTCGATGAGCGGGGCAAAGGCGATGACTGCAAGCTCGGGTCCCGGTATCTCGCTAAAGGCCGAGCAGATCGGGCTTGGCTTTATCGCGGAAGTGCCGCTGGTGATCGTAAACGTCATGCGCGGCGGACCTAGCACGGGGCTACCTACCCGCGTGGCGCAGGGCGATCTCCTGCAGGCGAAAAACCCGACTCACGGCGACGTAAACAGCATCGTTATCGCGCCCTCAAGCCTAGAGGAGTGCTATACACAGACCGTTCGCGCGTTTAATCTCGCCGAGAGGTTTATGACGCCCGTGTTTTTGCTGCTGGATGAGACGATCGGACACATGCATGCAAAGGCCGTGCTACCACAAACTAGCGAGCTAGAGATCTACTCGCGCAGGCAGTTTGGCGGCGATCCGGCAGACTACCGACCGTACAAAGCAGCTCCCGACGAGCCCGCGACGCTAAATAAATTTTTCGGCGGTTACCGCTATCACGTTACGGGCCTACATCACGGCGAGACGGGCTTTCCGACCGAGGACGGCGCGGTCGTGGACTACAACATCAAGCGCCTTTTTAACAAAATAAACGCGCACGCGCACGAGCTTGAGCTCTGGGAGGAGTTTATGCTGGATGACGCGAATATTTGCATTATCGCGTTTGGCTCTGTGGCACGCTCGGCAAAAGAGGCGGTGCTAAATTTACGCGAAAAAGGCGTGAAAGTAGGGCTTTTTAAACCCATCACACTATTTCCGACGCCAAGCGCGAAACTACGAGAAATCTCGGCTAAATTTAGCAAAATTTTGATCTGCGAGTTAAATTTAGGTCAGTATATGGGAGAGATAATCAAGGCTACGCTAAGAGACGACTTTAAAACGCTGCTAAAAGCCAACGGTCGTCCTATCAGCCCGCAAGAAATCGCGCAGAAAATAGGAGAATTTTAATGGCATTTAACTACGATAACTACCTACGCACGGACAAAATGCCGACTCTGTGGTGCTGGGGCTGTGGCGACGGCGTGATACTAAAAGCGTTAATCCGCGCAATCGACAAGCTCGGCTGGGATATGAACGACGTGTGCGTGGTATCTGGTATCGGCTGCTCTGGGCGCTTTAGCTCATATATCAACTGCAACACCGTTCACACCACGCACGGGCGCGCGATCGCCTATGCTACGGGTATCAAGCTAGCAAATCCCGATAAACACGTCATCGTGGTAACCGGCGACGGCGACGGGCTAGCAATAGGAGGCAATCACACTATCCACGGATGCCGTAGAAATATAAATTTAAACCACGTTTTGATAAATAATTTCATCTACGGCCTAACAAACTCCCAAACCAGCCCGACCACGCCGACTGGCTTTTGGACGGTGACGGCGCAGTACGGCAACGTAGATCCGAATTTTGACGCATGCAAGCTAGCAACCGCCGCAGGAGCGACCTTTGTAGCACGCAGTAGCGTGATAGAGCCCTCAAAGCTGGAAAAGATATTTGCTGAGGGTTTCGAGCACGACGGATATAGCTTTTTTGACGTATTTTCAAACTGCCACATAAATCTAGGCCGCAAAAACAAGATGGGCCAGGCTACGCAAATGCTCGAGTGGATCGACGATCGCACGGTGAGTAAGGCTAAATTTGACGCGATGAACGAGGGCGAGCGCGAGGGTAAATTTCCGCTCGGAGTGCTACATAAAGACGAGTCGCGCATGGAGTACACCAAGGCCTACGATATGGTGATAAAAGCCGCCAGAGACGGCGAAAAGATCGACTTTGGAGCACTAAAATGAAAAGACAGTTGAGATTCGTCGGAGTGGGCGGTCAGGGCGTGATTTTAGCGGGCGAGATTTTGGCAGCGGCTAAAATCGAGGAGGGCGGATACGGCGTCAAGGCTTCGACCTACACCTCGCAGGTACGCGGCGGGCCGACGAAGGTCGATATCATTTTGAGCGAGCGCGAGATATTTTATCCGTACGCAAACGAGGGCGAGATCGAGTTTATGCTAGCTACCGCGCAGGTTAGCTTCGAGCAGTTTAAAGATGGCGTAAGAGATGGCGGCATCATCGTCGTGGAGCCAAATTTAGTTCGCGCTAGTGACGAGGACAAAAAGCGCTGGAAAATCTACGAAATCCCAATCATCTCCATCGCTAAAGATGAGGTCGGCAACGTCATAACCCAAAGCGTTGTCGCGCTCGCCGTGGCCGTGCAGATGAGCGGCTGCCTAGATACTGAGCTAGTTAAACGCGTAATGCTCTCAAAAGTGCCTAAAAAAGTTTATACTGAAAATGAAAAAGCATATGAGCTGGGACTTAAATACGCCAAAATTCGCATAGAAAACGGCAAATAAAAGCGTGATAAAATAAGATAGATTAAGTATCATTTCGTTATAATTCAGACATTAATTTATCTAATTTTAAGGAGAACGCAATGAGCGTTGGGATTTTTTACACGACGACAAAGGGGCACACAAAGAGCGCGTGCGAGTATCTAGCCGGCAAAATAGGAGCGCAGCTAGTTGATGTAAAGAGCGCTGGGGCGGAGGATTTTGCCAAATTTGATGTTATTATCGCAGCGGCGCCTAGCTACGGCGACGGCGAGCTACAGTCTGACTGGGCGGAGAAACTGCCGCTTTTAAAAGCAGGAAGCAAAGGCAAAAAAGCTGCCATCGTAGCCATCGGCAATCAAGCCAATCACCCGCAGACGCTTTTTAGCGGCGCGGTGGATTTTCTACCGTATCTAAAAGATGCGCAAATTTTTGGCGCTAGCGACGTGGACGGATATAAATTTAACCACTCAGCGTTTTTAGTAAACGGCAAATTTATCGGCCTCGCGCTTGACGTTAAAGGCGATGAAAACTACGCAAAACGCATCGACAAATGGATCGAGGAAAATAAGTCAAATTTTTAATTTATTCTACTTCCCGCCGCTTCGCTCGTTAAGTTTGCGGAGCGGACGACCTTTTTCTACTCACGACATTAAATTTACTGCTTAACGGCGATGGCAAAATTTGGCGCTTGCGACAATGACTCAAATTTGATAGTAAATTAGCGAAAAAAGCAAGATGTAAAAAGGGCCAAATTTAGCCCCTTTTAGTTTTAAGTTTAGCTTAACGTCGTGTATCCGCCGTCTACGTCGCTAAATCCTGCGCCGTAAGCTACGCCGGAGATTTTGACTAGAGTGTCGCTGCCTTCTTGATAGCCTTCCACACCGTCCGTATTTAGCGCTAGATATGCATTAAATTTATCCGCTCCTACGTTTTCTAGGAAATAAGCGCCTTCGCCGTTTTTTAAATTTGCGAGCTTTTCCGTCAAATTTGACGAATCCGTGCCGTCTGCGGCCTTTGAAATTTTTGCGATATTGTCAGGCAGTTTGATTTTTTCTTTCTTGGATATTTTCATCATACCCGTGCCCGATTCTATCGATATTTCTTTTTGATCCGGATTTTGGGCGAGCGTTTCTTTGAGATCAAATTCCTCTTTGCTCAAAAACGATCCATTATTTCCCTGGGCTTTTGAGATGAGAGTTATTTTATCCGAGTTTATATTTTCATAGATTTTAAACGTCGTTTGCGTATCTCCGATATGGGCTACGGCTTTTTTATCTAGCGCTTTGTCTGTTATAGTCGCAGTTCCTTTAAAGCCTTTGGTTACGTTATCTAGCGGGGCGATATTCCACGGCGTAGACAAATCCGTAACGAGAGGTGATTTTGATGTGAGTAACGAAGCGTCACTATCTGGGCTAACGTCAAATTTGATAGTTTTGTTAGCGTATTGTGAGCTAGTAGATAGGGCTGATTTTATCTGCTCGTTTTCGTATGTAACGTCTATGGTTCTATCGTTTTTACTGTAAGTAGAGTCTTGCAATACCTGCTTTATTAGCTTGTTTGAAGCGTCGTAGGTTTTTGTGACGGTTTGGATAACCCTGCCGCCTTCATTATTGCTTAGGGCTTTTACGATCTCGACGTTTGGAGTAGATTTGTCTATCTCGTAGACCTTTGCTCTAGTTTGCCAGCCCGTAGTATTTAGTACCTTTTCGTTTTTATCGAAAAATACTCCTTGTGCAAATTTAAACCCGCTATTTTCATCTTGCGCCTTTTCAAAGACTATTTGGTACGTCTTGTTAGCCACCGTATCTTCGTATTCCCAGATTTTAGATTTTCCATCTATTACGTCTTTAGCTACCTGTAAAGTTTTGTCAGAAATCAAAGTGAGGGAAAATTTGAGCTGAGTGCCTAAAAATAGGTATTGAGAGCAAATTTATTTAAAATCAAAGTGGCGAAATTCGACTTTACATTACTTTACAAAAACTTTACAAAATTTTACACCGCTTTAAAAACCTTTTAAAAGCCGTTTAAATCGTACCTTTTCTAATGTGTGCCACTACACGCCCTATTATATTGCAGTTTTCCAAATTTTCACCCTCTATGATAATGGGTCTATAGTTTTGATTGTCCGAAACCAACGTTATCGCACCCGTTGTTGGGTCTCGCTCTAGGCGTTTTACGTAGATGTCGCCACTGTAATTTACGACATATACATAACCGCTAATTATACCGCTGCCGCCGTTTATAGCACGAACAAAAAGGAGCTCACCATTGTCGATCGTAGGCTGCATGCTATCGCCGCGAGCATTTATGATATGAATGCAGCTTAGGTCGCCCTTTATGCCCAAAAAGCCGCGCAAAAATCCCTCATTAAAATCTAGGGTTATCGGCGATTCATCATAATCAATGACACCATCTCCAGCACTGGCGTAAGTGTCTTCAAAGTACGGTATGGCTACGATTTCATTTTCTTCTTCATTTTCGTAAGATTTATCTGATTTTTTAAGATTTGAGGCACTAAGGGACAAATTTTCGTGACTTACGAACGACTTACGAACTAAATTTCCATTAGACTTACGAACCACTAACGAACCTTCATCGTCATTTAAAAAATATGATTTTTTTACATCAAAAACTTTTGCAATTTTTTCTAGGTTTGATGTTGTGATGTTTTCACCTATACCTGTCTCATAACGTTTAATACTTTGGATTGACACACCCGACTTTTTTGCTAACTCTTCTTGCGTCCAACCCTTCTCAGAGCGTAAAAGTTTAATCTTTTGAGCTAAATCCATAACATCCCCTTGACAAATCTAATTAATTAGACTATAATTACAAACATATTTAGAAAGATAATATCTATAAAAAGATTAAAATTTTCTAAATGTTATTTGAAATCTTATTGTTAAGCGGATAAATTACCTTATAAGGAGTTCGCATGCAATGCGCTAAAGAAAAAGATAAGACCTTGGATACGGTAAAAGAGCTAGTAGCTATCATAGATAAGCACTGTGATGGGTCCAAAAGTAACGACCAAGCGAGGATCATTAAGCTTTTGGCGGCTTATTATCGAATTTCTCTTGTTCAAGTGAGCTGAGATAATCGCCTATTTGCTTATAAACATCCAGTATTTCTTGCGTCGCTTTGTCTAAATGGCCGGACTCCGGCTTTTTGACCTGAAAAACGATCTTTGTAAGTTCGAGTTGGATTTCCTCTTTAGTCATTTGTAAGTCCTTTGAGTTAAATTTCGCTTGGTCGCAAAATAATGATACCAGAGGGCTTACAAATATCCGCTTAACAATAAAATTTGATCAAAAAGGAGTAAAAATGCCAGGATATAGGGTAAAGCCGGTCGCAAAGGCCGTAAAAGAAAAGCTAAAATACGACCTAAAAGACTATTGCGCGATGAGAGGCCTAAGCTTAAGCAGCTTCTACAAAGGCTACATAAGCCAAAAAGCCAAAAAAATACTCGAAAAAGACGGCATCAAGGTAGCGTAATGTGGGTAAATTCTAAACAAGCCGCGGAGATTTTGGGTGTAACTGATAGGGCTATCCAAAAATCAGTACTAAAATCCAACTCACAAAACAAAAAATTTTGCGTTGTAAAGTCTAATATATTAAACTTTAATTACACCGACGGTATCGGCCGCGGCGGTAAAACTCTCCAAATTTGGATCGACGACGATCTAATCAATGATAAAAACAGCGAAATTTCACAGGCGGGCAAGGCATCTGGGGTAAGTTGGGAAAACGACGCCCGCGCCCGCCTCTTAAATTTCACTAACGGAGAGAGCGATGGAGATACTAAGTTGGACGCTAGGGATAGCGTTGATATTTGGGGCGGCAACGGTGGCGTTTTTGGCGCTGGCTTCGCTAATACAGGTGATCGACGAGATCAAAAGCAGACGCAAATAAATCAAAACGAAAGGATTAACGATGGAGACATACCCCGAGTTACTAGCACAGATGTTTACGATACCTACGCCGGTAGCGAGACTAATAGATCGCCGTTGCCGCTTTGGCAAATCAATGAGCAAGGAGAAGCAAGCGCATATAGCAATGCGTATGCTGGAGATGGGCTACACCAATGTGAGAGTAACCCCGTACACGAGCTACGGTTTCAGGCCGGGAGCGAGAGCCAAAGAGGCGCAAACGGCATAGTCGTCAAAGACGAGGCTATAGAGTGCGAGGTGGTAGAGCAAGGCGGGTTAAATTTAAGCAGCGCGGGCGGAGTAAATTTGCCCGCTATCGCTACTTGCTCGGACAAAAAACGCAAGGCTGCGTTTGAAAAATACGACGTAATCAAGGCATGGGAAGATGCAAAAGGCAAGATCGGCGAGGCCGCTTTTCTGGAGTATATCAACGCTAGAAAGATATGCTGCGTAAAGGTGACCGCAAATAAGCTATACGACTGGCAACGCAAATATAAAAGAGGCGGGCTGGACGCGCTGGTAGACGAGCGGGATAACAATAAAACGCTAAAGCTCGAAGAGCTAGGCCTGGCGCAGCTTTGCGTGGAGCTAATACTAGCTTGCAAAGGTATGGGCAAGGTCGATATAACAAACATCTATAGGAGCCTAAACTATCACGCGATCAAAAATTCTCTCATAAATTTCGAGGATTTTCAGGGCAAAAAAGACGAGGTCGTAAGCTATGAGGTCGTAAATCGCTTCGTAAACAACTACCTAAACAAAAACAAGCTGGTAAAAAACATCATCCTTTACGGCGAAGACGGAGCGGTCGGCCGCGGCTTGCCGGCTCTTGGTATCAGCAACTACGCCGTAAGCACGGTAAACCAGGTCGTAGAGATAGACGGCAGCCCGCTTGATCTAATCTGCAACGCTAGCGAGCTTTGCGATCTCATCGGCTGGCAAAACGTCAGCGCCGTATTTAAGGATAAAGACGAATTTGAAAGCTACGTAAAAGAGTGGCAAAAGCGCTACACCATCATAGCCCTAATCGATACGTATAGCGGAGTGGCGACGTTTCATATCAGCGAAACCGAAAACTCGCTAGCTATCGCTAGAGCCGTGGCTAAATATATCGTGCGCTACGGCAAGCCAAAGGTAATAAAGGGAGATAACGGCAAGGCGTTTAAGAGCGAGTATATGCGCGAAGTCTTGGGCGCGCTTGAGATCGAGTATAAGGCCGTGAGGGCATATAGCGGCTGGCTAAAGCCCTACGTAGAGCGAAATTTTAGAGCCTTGCAGCATAGTTTTAGCGCAAATTTGGCCGGTTTTATCGGCCATAACATCTCGCAGCGCCAAGCTATAGAGTTTTTCCGCTCTAAAAAAGAGCGCCGTTTAAAGAGAGGCTACAAGACGAATCTAACGATGCTAAAAAACCTAAACGAGGTGCAAGAGCTCATGGATATGTATGCGGAAAAATTCCTAAACACTCGCTATCTCGAGCGCCTAGGTACGACCTGCGCCGCCGCATATAGCGCAAAAGTAGGCGACGCCGTGTATATGAACGCTATAAGTATCAGCGCAAGGCTAAGCAAAAGAGAGCTCAAACACGTGCATAAAAAAGGCGTCAGTATAGATAACGTCTGGTACTACAACCTTGCGATGTTCGCTTATGAGCGCGTATTCGTCAATCAAAACGTAAACAACATAAACGAGTGCTTCGTGTGGAGCGAGAATAACGAGTTTATCGGCGTAGCTTCTACGCTTGATCTAGAGCTTGGCGTGAGCGCCGAAGAGGCTAGAACGACGCAAAAACTATTTAATAAGCGCCTAAAAGAAACCAAAAAACAGATGGACGAGGCATCAATCGCGCATCAAGCGGGCTTTGAACAGACGGTGCGCCTAGTAGAGGCCAAACCTGCCGCTCTGCCTAAGCCGCAAGCGGTAAATAATGAGGCGGCGATAATAGACGCGGCGCTAAAAGAGGCAAAAAATCTAAACTCTAACGCGCCGCTAGAGGGTGAAATTTTAAGCGCGGCCGGTAGCGACGTAAGCCCTAAAAGAGCCAAAAAGATAAAGGGATGGATGGAGATAGGCTGCGCTAGGGCCTAAAACCCTTTAAAAGCTTTTAAAGCCCGTTTAAACGGTATTTGAAAGTTTTTAAAAGGTTTTTAAAATCAAGGTTCCTATTGCGACGCGTCCGAAAGACGCGGTGTGCTTTAGGTGGGTCAAGGGAGCGTAGCTCCTTGTCGTAAAGGCGGGCTTGGCTCGCCTGTGAAGTAAAAAATAAAGGAGAAGCAATGCAAGAAACCGTAAAAAAACTCGATGCGTTTTTGCAAGATAATTCGGTAAGTATGTCGGCTTTGGCTAGAGCTCTTGGCGTAAGTCCGAGCCTGATAAGCCAATTTAGGAGCGGAAGCTATAAGGGCGACAGCCAGGCCATCGCCGCAAAAATAAACTCATACATAGACAATCATAACAAAAAAAGCAAAATTTCGCAACCCGAGCCAAAAAAGGGCGAGTTTTTCGTAAGTACGGACGTAAAGATGGCGAATTTCGTCATAAACGAAGCCATACTCGAGCGCGAGATCGCTCTAATCTACGGCGCGGCAGGAAGCGGAAAAACGACGATACTGCAAGAATTTGCCAAAAACAACCCAAACGTAGTGCTAATCGAGGCAACCTGCCACACTAGCGCTAGGGTGCTACTAGAAGATCTATGCGAAGCGCTAAAGATAGAGACTCCAAGCGGGCTAAACGCAAAGCTAAAAGCCGCGGCTAGGTTTTTAAAATCAAACGACAAGATCGTAATGATAGACGAGGCCGAGCATCTACCACTAAGAGCGCTTGAGGATCTGCGCCGCATATACGACTTTGCCAAAATGCCTTTGATCCTTTGCGGCACGCAGATACTACTAAAAAATCTAATGGGCAAAAGCGGCGAGCTAAGGCAGCTATATAGCAGAATCTGCGGCAAATGGACGATGAGAGGGCTAAGCGAAGAGGAGTGCGAGAAATTTTACGCCAAAAATATATTCGAGTACTCAAAGGGCAATTTTAGGAGTTCGAGTAAGCTATATAAAAAGGCATTGAGGCTAGCTAGCCTAAACGAGTGCGAGATAGACGAGCAAATCATCGAGCAAGCCACGCAAATGGTAATCCTAGGCTAAAAATGACGCTAAACCAGATCGCCCAAATCCTAGGCCTTAGCACCGAGCGCGTGCGCCAGATAGAGCGCAGCGCCCTAGCAAAGCTATCTCACCCCAAAAACTTCAAAAAATGGGAAGAGATCAAAGAGACGATGGCGATGATACAGCGGGATGAGGCAAGAAGGGGCGCGGGCGAAGCAAGAAGTTATCTGGGGGAGGATTAAAAGATGATACGAGGGCTAAAAGCAAATTACTCAAGGAAATTTTACGAAGTAGACGGCGAGTATATCTGCATAAAGGGGACCAAAATCGCCGTCGATACTATCAAAATTTAAGTGTTTAACGAGCCGCCCGCGGGCGGTTTGATTAAGCATTTTAATGAGCTCATACAATGCTAACAAAATAGAAAAAGTCGAGCGAAAGCTCTAACCAAACAACGCAAGGAGACAAAAATGGAACCGCAAATCGTAAGTAAAGATGTAGACGTCCTAGTCGAATGCCTAAGAAGTCTAGGAGCGGGTATGCTGCTAAGCCAAACCGCCAATAACCTAAAAGATGCTATCAGCGCCGTAAAAGCTACGGGCAAAGCCGCTAGCGTGAGCATAAAGCTAAATATCAAACCCGACGCTAACTCAGAGGGCGAGATCATAGTTTTCGGCACTACGGGCGTAAATTTACCAAAAGAGCCTATCAGGGCGAGATTTTATGTTTCAGAGAACCTGCTGCCGGTGCGCAATGCACCCAACCAACTCGTAATGAGTATGTAAATTTTAAAAAGGACAGAAAATGCAAGAAGAAAAACGTAAATACGTAGTGCCTGGCATTGTGCTAGACGAGGACAAAAGAGCCATACTAAGACACCAAGACTACGGAATACCTGAAATTTTGCTAAAAGAGCCGCTTCGCAACAAATATACCGTAGACGCTCTTGACGTAGATAGCTTCGTTGATCTCGTCAATGAATACAAGGAGCCAAACTCAAAGCTATTTTTCGACGATAAAAGCATAAAGTGCGTCGTAGATTTCAATTCCAAAGATAAGGCCGAGTTTTGCGAGAAGCGCATAAATTTAGGCTTGGGCGTTACACCGTTTTACGAAGCCTTTGAAGAGAGCGTAGGCAAAAACCTAGGTCAGCGCGACTTCGTGTTTTTGCTTAAAAGCCTATTTGCGTACATTACCGCCATAGACGGCAAACCAAACGACAATATGGACGTAATCGAGCTAGCCGAAAGCCTGCAAGCGGTCAAGAAATTCGACAGCGTGCAAAAAAACGCGAGCTCAAAAATCAGCCTAGACGTCGAGATCAAATCGGGCGCAAAAGAGACTATCCAGATGCCGAAAAACATCACTTTCACGTTACCGGTTTACGAGGCAGATACACAGATTAGGGGCGAATTTGAGTGCGAGCTTTTCGTAAGTATCGAAGAGGAGAAATTCGGTCTAAAGCTCGTGTGCTATACGGCCGAGGCTTCAAGACGCGAGGTGCTAAGCAAGATAGTATCAAAGATCAGTCAAAAGTGCGAGGGCGTTAAGGCCTTTAAGGCAAGCATAAATTGATTTTTCGGGAGCTCTGCGGAGCTTCTTATAAAGTCAAATTTGAAGAAAGGAGAACGAGTGAAACAAACGATGAGAATGGTCTACGTCGCTACGCCCTACGCGGGATTAAACGTAAGCGATATAAATAGGCCTTTTGCCGCTAAAAAGCTTGCTATAGCCGAGTGTCAAAAGGTTATAAAAGCCGGCTATATACCTATAAGCCCGGTGCTAGCTTTCGGCGAGGTGTTTGATGAAAACATGGATAGGGATAAGGCTATAAGCGCCGGACTCGAACTGCTTAGCCACTGCTCTTATATTTATTTCTCGACTCATGCCGACGCGGCTAAGTCGCAGGGCATGAAAAAAGAGCGTGAGTATGCTAACGAGTTAGGGCTTACCGAGCTTGATTTTTCGCAAAATCAAACCTCGCAAGGGCTATTTGAAGAATGCCAATAGCATTCAAAAACCACAAAAAAGCTAAAGAGAATTTGTCCGTTTGCACGATCTACGGATACGTAACAAAACTCAAATTCGCGATGAAATTTAAAATCTTAGAAAGGAGAATAGCAAATGATGAAATCTGTATCTATGCTAGCGGGGCTAAGCCTAGCGCTGGGCGATACGAGCGTGCTAGGCGGCGCGCCGATGCTAACGCCGACCAAAGCAAGAAAAAGTAAAGCGGCCTTTGTAAAAAGCGCGGTAACCCCCGGCGCAAAACACAAAAGCCAAACAGTAAGAGCGAACAGAAGAAAAGCAAAAATAAGGAGCAAAAGATGGAAATAAAAACATTTACGGACGTAGACAGCGCGCTAAAGCGCATTTGCGAGCTTGAGGTGGCGCTTGCGGACATAAACGGCGAGATAACCCTAAAATGCAACGAGATAAAAGACTCAAGAAAGGCGCAAGTAGAAAAGCTCGATAACGAGAAAAAGTATATCGAGAGTCAAATAACGGCGTTTTGCGAGGAAAACAAGGCCGAATTCGCCGAAAAGCGCAGCAAAGAATTTACCTTCGGAAAGATAGGCTACAAGCTAAGCAAAAGCGTATCCTTGCCGCGCATAAAAGAGAAAGTAGAAAAGCTCATAAAGGCGCTAAAAAGCTATAAGCTTGAAGAGTGCATAACGTACGAAGAGACCATAAACAAAGACGCCATCGTAGAACTAGGAGACGCTGAGCTCGTTAAACTAGGTCTTAAGCGCGTCGTAAAGGATAACTTCCGCATAGAAACCAAGATAGAGAATTTGCAAAGCGCAAACGTCTAAATTTAAAGGGCTTTAAGCCCTTTAAAGAGCGTTTTAAACGGTTTTAAACGTTCTTTAAAAGGTTTAAATTTTTGAAAGGAGCAAGTATGACGAACGAACAGTTTGACGAGATCAAAGAGCTGCTAAAGCTCTATAGGAAACAAAAAGGCACGACCGTTAAGAAGTGCAAAGAGGAGTTTAACAAGCGGTTTTTCGATGCGTTTTTGGACCATCAAGAAAATCTTGATAGGTATTCGCATTCGGCATTTTTGTCGCAAGATCCGCCCCAATACTATATCGACTCGCTTTGTTTTTTGGCCGTAGTCGCTATCAATGCGGGGCACGCAGATGGAGTATTTTGTTGCGATAATAGTTTTTATGCGATATCTACTAGCGTCAGGCGGATATTTGACGAGATAACCAAGCGCGGACTAAATCCGTATCAGTGTATGAAAAAATTTATAAAGGAAAAATCATGCTAAGTTTTTTTACTTGGGGGCTGATACTAAATTTTTATGCCGTGGTCGTTACTACTGGCTTGCTGTGGGCGATAAAAGCCAAAAGAGACGAGAAAAAGGATAAGGCTACGGCAATGGCCGGAATCATCGCGCTTACTTTGATACCTTACGTGATGGCCATTATTTGCCTATTTTTTATCATCGAGCTTGCCGTCTGCAAATTTGACTACGAAGAATACAAAAAGCAAAACCGCAAGGAAGATTAAAGGGCTCTAAGCCCTTTAAAAAGCCTTTTAAACGACATTAAAGGCTTTTTAAAAGGTTTTAAAAATGCACGAAACTATAACAGAGCTAAACAAACGAAAGCTGGTAAACGATATGGCTAAATTTGCCATAAGCGAGCTAATAAGCGAGAAAATTTTCAAATACGCCGCGATTAAAGGGATAAATTTGCATTTCGTCTTTTCGCACCCGGCCGCAAAGCATACCTTTGAGCTAAGCAAGGAAAACATCAAGGCCAAGCTAAGAGAGTTTTGGGCGGATAACCTTGCCGCGATCAAGGAGACGGGCATAACGTTTCGCGACATAAGCTGCGAGGTAATATATCGCTTGCCGCGCGATACAAAAGCCATACAAGAAGAAAAGAAACCTTACGAGGAGCCAAGTAACGGCAGCTTTGAAAATCGCGCCAAAGATCCATCCATAAGGCTAGGCTTTGAACGAATAAGAAAGCATATAATCGCCGATCTAGAAAGCGGCAAGAGTATATACGCCGGAGACGCGATATGACCCTCGCTACTCTCTTTTCAGGCATAGGTGCGCCCGAGTTTGCCGCTCGCGAAGTATTTGACGACGCAAATGTAGCTTTTGCTTGCGAGATAGACAAATTCGCCCGTCAAAGCTACCTAGCCAATCACGAGATAGACGAGACGAAATTTTACCGCGACGTTACGGAGCTTGACGCAAGGCCTTACGCCGGCAAGATAGATATTTTGATAGGCGGCAGTCCTTGCCAAGACTTTTCTATCGCGGGGCAGCGCGCGGGCGAGAACGGCGAAAGAGGCAGCCTGATATGGCAATTTTACCGCGTCGTTAGCGAAGCTCGCCCTAGCGTTTTTGTCTATGAAAACGTCAAGGGCTTTTTGTCAATCAACGGCGGCAAAAGCTATCAGAGGTTTTTGGGCGCTTTACGTGGGCTAGGCTACTACTGCCACGCCGAAGTTTTAAACACCAAAGACTACGGTATCCCGCAAAATAGAGAACGGTTGTATATCGTGGGGTTTTTAGACGCAGACGAATACCACGCCTTTTCGCTAGCGCCTAAAACAGGCTGCGGACGGCTGGCTGATTTTTTGGATACTAGTGTAGAGGAAAGATACTTTTTGAGCGATAGGGCTTTGGCGCATTTTCGCAGCAAAAACCCCAAATTTAACGGGAAATTTCGCCCCAAAGACGCAAACGAGAATATCGCCAACACCCTCACTACGAACCCGGGGCACCGCAGGACGGATGCGTTTATCAAAGTCGTTGGCGAGCTCGATATACCTACGTTTAAAAGAGCAAGGCAAATTTATGATACAGACGGAGTGAGCCCAACACTATTGACGGCCAAGAACAATCAAGAAACGCCCAAAGTTATTCAAAGGTCAAGGGGGTTTAATAAAGGCGCCGAGTTTGAGTTTTGTCCTACGATTAGCTCAAATAGCTTTGAGCAAAACAATCTGCTAAAAGGCGAGCGCATACGAAAGCTCACTCCGCGCGAGTGCCTACGTTTGCAAGGTTTCCCTGAAAACTTTAAGATCGTGACGAGCGATACGCAAACCTACAAACAAGCTGGCAACGCTATGAGCGTGAATGTTATAAAGATGGTATTTGGGCGGATTCAAAAAGCCAAAGATAAACTATTTAAACTGGGGGCGTGAGATGAAATACCACAGATTCTACAAAACCGCGGCGCAAGCGCTTCGTAGCCTAGACGTCCACGTGGACGAAGCCGTGGAATACTACGGCGGCCGCGACGTGTTTAGATCTTTGGCGCAATACCGCAAAGCCGCATGGCAGACCGAGGAAGCGGCTAGAACCGATCTTTTAGCCGAGTTGCTCAACGAAACCGACGAGCATAGGTTTAGACAAATCTTAGACAGACTAAGCGACGAGAAATTTAAGATCGCAAAGATATATTTTTGCGGCGAGGAGTAAAAATGACCAAAAACCAAGACCTCTATAGAAAGCAGCTACTAACGATCATACATACGGATCCGCTATATAAAGAAATCAAACGCAACCACGCGTGGCAGGACTGGCTAGAGCTGAGATTTGGTGTAAAAAGTTCAAAGGATCTTAGTATTGGCGAGCTAAACACGGCCGTAAATATCTTGCGCGGCAAGTGTGAAGACGGACTAAATTTTACGCCCGATTTCGCGGGCCGAAACCTAGCAAAGCCCGATAAAATCACGCAAAAACAGATCAAAAAAATAGAAATTTTGATAAACGAACTGGGCTGGGACGAGCCGCAAAGGCTTAGATTTTTCTACAGGCAAACGGGTTGTTTGGTGCCTAAGACATACATGCTTGATAAAAAACGAGCAAACAAGATAATCACGGGGCTTGAGGCCGTGATAAAAACCGAGAGAACCAAAGCACGAGGCTAAAAAGACTTTAAAATTTTAAAAATATGCGCTAAAATCGGCCTAGAAATATAAAATTTGGGAGGTTTTGGCGTGTTTTGTCCGTATTGCGGAAATGAAAAAACAAGGGTGATGACGACCATCAAAAGCCTGCAAAATAAACGCTACCGTATGTGCGAAAAGTGCGGCAAAAGTTTTCCTACCATAGAGGCCGTATTTTTTGACGAATACTGGAAGATATACGCCAAAGATACGGCCAAAAAAGGCGAAATGAGGAGTTTGTTCGATGAATAGAGACACGCTGCTATATCATCTGCTGAAGTCTAAAGCCGACAAAAGCAAGACCCCTGAAGAGATTATCGACGAATTTATAAGACAGCACTCAAAGCTAGCCGGCAAGCAGCTAGAAGAGCAGCTTGCCAATCTCCTCATATTTATCAGCCAAAACTACGATATGGATAAAGATACGCTAAAACAGCTCGTAGACTCTAAAATTTCAGCCCTGGGCATAAACGTAAATCCTTTAAATTTGGAAGAAACCTACAAAAAACTATCCTTGCAAGGCGTAAGTATCGGCATAGCTTTTG